>DATKPR010000087.1:0-46772 GCA_035523985.1 Steroidobacteraceae bacterium
CGCATCGCCTCCATCGCGATCAGCCACCACCGCCTGCCCCTCGATCCGCCGTTCAACGCGAGCTGGGACACCAAGCCGCGGACCCACTTCGATGCGACCGTGGTGCGCGTCACGACCGACACGGGACTCGCCGGTATAGGCTCCGGAGACCGCATGCTCGGCTTCGAGGGTCATGAGAGCCTGTTCATCGGCCAGGACCCGCTCGCGCTCGAGCGTCACTACCGCATCCTCTCCAACATCGATTTTCACTACGGGCGCTGCTGGCCGCTCGATCTGGCGCTCTGGGACCTCGCCGGCAAACTCCTCGGCGCCCCCTGCTGGAAACTGCTCGGCGGCCGTGCGAGCCGGGTGCGTGCCTACGCCTCCTCGGGAACGCTGCGCGACCCGCGGGCGCAGGGCGATGCCGCCGAGCGCTATCTGGCGCTCGGCTTCGGCGCCCTGAAACTGCGCTTCCACCGCGGCGACTGGCGCGAGGATGTGCGCGCGCTCGAGGCGGTGCGTGCGCGGGTCGGCGACAAGCTCGAGCTCATGGTCGACTGCAACCAGGGCTGGCGCATGTCATGGGACACCGAGGCGCCCTGGAGTTTCAAGGACGCGCTGGTGGTGGCGCGCGAGCTGGAGCGGCTCAAGGTGTACTGGATGGAGGAGCCGCTGCACCGCGCCGATCATGCGGGCATGCGTGCGCTGCGCGCGGCCACCGATCTGCGCATCGCCGCCGGCGAGATGACGCGGCAGGTGCACGAGCTGCGCGATCTCATCACGAACGGCTCCGTCGACGTCGTGCAGCCCGACGCGGCGCTGGTCGGCGGCATCACGGGCCTGCGGCGCGTGGCGATCCTCGCCGAGGAGCATCACCTCATCTTCACCCCCCACACCTGGACCAACGGCCTGGGTCTGACCGCCAACGCCCACCTCGCGGCGGGCCTCAGCAATGCGCCCTTCCTCGAGTATCCCTTCGATCCTCCGGAATGGGGCCTCGAGCGGCGCGATTTCCTCATGACCGAGCCGCTGCGGGTGGACGCGCGCGGCTGGATCCCCTTGAGCGATGCGCCCGGGATGGGCTACGCCCTCGATGAGGCGCGCCTCAGGGCGACGCGCTGCGACTGAGCAGCTGCTCGAGGGGTGCCAGGTGCCTGGCGTAGTTGCGCCACCGCCCCGCCGATGAGGAATTGAGCCGCTGGCGCACCTGCCAGCGGCTGGCCGTGATGACGACGCGGTCGGTCTCGTGAAAGTCCAGGCAGCGCGGATCCCACGGCAGTCCGGCGAATTCCAGCATGCGCCGCGTCCAGCCCTCCTGGTCGGCAATCAGCTCCTCGTACGGCACCTCGAGCAATGCGCCGGCCGGCAGCACCCTGCGCCAGTGCTGCATGACGCGCTGGTACTGGCCGTAGTAATGCGCGAGATCCCCGAGGTCGTTGGCGTAGGACCCCATGCGGAAAAAATTCTGCGAGTAGATCGACAGGCAGGTATCGAGCGGATGACGGCGCATGTGGATGATGCGCGCCCGCGGCAGCGCGGCATGAGCCAGCCCTGCATAGAGAAAGTTGGCGGGCATCTTGTCGATGACCCGCGACGCGCCGCCCGCGAGCGCCCGCAGCCGCTCGAGGTAATCGCGCCCGAACTGCGGCAGCAGCTCCGCGGCGCTCACTCCCGCCGCGCGCTCGGCTTCGAAGACGCCGAAGGCCCCCTCCCAGAAGCGCAGTTCACCGCCACCGAACACCGCCGGATGCGAAGCCAGGATCTGCTCGGCGAGCGAAGTGCCCGAGCGCGGCATGCCGATGACCAGCAACGGCACTTCCGAGTCCGGGCTGCCCGCGCGCTGCTCCTGCAGGAACTGCGCATCGAAGGTCGCGATGATGCGGTCGACGCGCCGCTCGAGCTTCTCGCGGTTGTACTGTTGCTTGGTGCGCCGGGCGAGCTCGTTGGCGCGGCGGTAGTTGTCGAATGCCTCGTCGTAGCGGCCGAGGTCGTCGCAGTACTTGCCGAGCGCATAACGCAGGCCCATCTCGTGGCTGAGCGGCAGCGGCTTCGCCAGCAGCGCCTCGACCTGCTGCCGCCAGGCGCCGTCCGCGCTGGTCATCTTGCGGTGCGTGGCGAGACTGCAGTAGACCGCCGGCAGAGCCGGATTGATCGCCAATGCGCGCTCGAACAGCGCGCGCGCTTCGGCGAACTGACCGCGATCCGCCTGCAGCTCCCCGAGGAGCGAGAGTCCCTCGACATGGTCCGGCTCGAGCGCGAGTGCCTGGCGGCAGATCTCCTCGGCCTCGGCGGCACGCCCGCGCATGCGCGCCGTCCCGGCCAGTCCGAGCAGCGCCTGCACATCGTCGGGCTGCAGCGCGAGTGCGGCGCGGAAGGCGGCGGTCGCCTCGTCCAGCCGTCGAATCTCGAACAAGGCCTTGCCCAGATTGACGTGATGCTCGGCCCGGCCGGGATCGAGCTCGATGGCCCTGCGGCGCAGCGCCAGCGCCTCCTCGTGCTCGCCGACCTCGCGCAGCAGATCGCCGAGGTGGCTCAGCGCCGCGGTACTGCGCGGATCGAGCGCCAGCGCCTGGCGATAGCTCGCGAGGGCGCGCGTGCGCTCCCCGGCGGCGGCCAGGCCGATGCCGAGATTCAGGTGCACCTCCGCATCCTGGGGCAGGAGCTGCGCCGCACGCTCCATCGCCGCCAGCGCGTCCTTCCTTTGCCGCAACAACGACACGCTCAGGATCTTCCACAGCAGGCCGTCGGCGGGGCGTGCCTTGAGCAGCGCCCGGCAGCGCCGCTCCACGGTCTCGAGCGCACCGGCGTGCAGCATGGTGACGAGAGTCGCGAGCTCCGGGTCGGGCTGCGCCGGCACGGGCGGCGCGCCCGCGGGCAGGCCATGGCAGTGCTTGTACTTCCTGCCGCTGCCGCACGGGCATGGATCGTTGCGGCCGGGTTGCGCAGCCACGTTCACGGCTCGCGGTAACGGGTCAGCGCGTCACCGAGCGCGTCCTTGAGGGGCCCGAGCCAGGGCTCGAAGTGCTTCCACTGATCGAGCCCCTCCCGATAGATGGCCTGGCGCACCTGCTCGGAGCTTGCGGTACGGACGCTGCGCTGAGTCTCGTGGAACGCCAGGCATCGCGGCTCGAAGGGCAGCCCGCAGAACTCCAGCATGCGGCGCACGTTCCCCTCGAGGTCCGCGACCACGTCCTCGTGGTAGACGCGCAGGATCCGCCCCGGGAGCACACCATCCCAGTGGCGCATGAGCTCGAGGTAGGTGCGGTAGTAGCGCGCGATCTCCTCGACGCCGTAGGTGAATTCCTGGCCGTTGGCGAACAGCTGCTTCAGATTGCTGAAGCAGCAGGCCATCGGCTCGCGCCGCGCGTCGATGATCCGCGCGTTGGGCAGCATCAGGTGCACCAGCCCGAGATGACGAAAGTTGTTCGGGTTCTTGTCGACGAAGAACGGCTTGCCGGCGCGGTAGGCACGCGTGTCGCGCAGGTACCGGGCGCCGAGCTCGCGGAAATCCGCCGCCTGCAGCTCGCGCAGGATGCGCGGGTAGCGCGACTCCATCCCCTCGCGCTCGCGGCCGCGCAGCATCGAGACGATCTGCTGCACGTTGGGCAGCTCCTGCGTGCCCTCGACCTGGGAGTGGGAGGCGAGTATCTGCTCGAGCAGCGTCGAGCCCGCGCGTGGCAGGCCGACGATGAAGATGGGTCCTGCCTCGGGCGTCCCCCAGCCGGCACGGCTCGCGAAGAACTCCGCGGTGCAGACCTCGATCTGCTGGCGGGTATTGTTCTCCGTCAGCGCGGGCCGGTAGCGGATCTCGGTGTGCTTGAGGCGATTGCCGAGCTCGTAATAGCGATACGACTCGGCGTACTGCTCCTGATCCTCGAGGGCCTTGGCGAGCGCGAAGCACAGGTGGTAGCGATCGACGTCGCCGGTGGCCGGCGCCTCGAGCGCCGTACGGATCTGCCCGAGCTCCTGCTCGCTGAAGCGGTAGGTCTTGAGATTGGCGAGACTCCAGTAGGCGTCCCCGAAGTCGGGCCGCAGCGCCGCCGCCTGACGATAGGCGGCGATCGCCTCCGGCGTGCGGCCGAGCGTCTTCAGCGCATGCGCGATCGACAGGTGCAGATCGGCGTCCGCCGGCGTGCCGGCGAACAACCCCCGGTAGATCGCGATGGCACGCTCGTACTCGCCGAGCCCGATGAGCGCCGCCGCATCCAGCAGCTGCAACGCGCGGTTGCCTGGCTCGTGCGCGAGCAGCTCGCCGATGTGGCGGCGTGCCTCGGCGTGCCGGTGCAGCTCGATGAGTACGCTCGCGTACTCCTGGCGCGCCGCGCGGTAGTCCGGCGCCCGCTCGAGCACCGCGGCCAGCAGCAGCTCGGGATCGTCGTAGACGTGGCGCGCGATGCCGATCCGCGCCAGCAGCCGCATCGCCTCGACGTGATCGCCGTTCTTGAGCAGCCAGGCGCGCACCAGTCCCTCGGCCGCATCCAGGTCGCCGTCCATGAAGAAAGCCGTGGCCGCGACCACATCGGGGGGGATGTTCCTCAGCGTCGCCACGTGGGCGCCCGCCATGGAGGCGTTCTGCGCCTCCCCCGTCATGCGGTAGAGCCCCTCCAGCATGCCCCAGCTGGCCGGCAGGGCGTGATTGAGGTTGACGGCGGTGAGGAAGGCCTCGATCGCCTGCGGCGCCTGTCGCAGCTCCACGAAGCAGCGTCCGCGCTCCTCGTAGAGGCGGCTGTAGCGCGGGTAGTGGCTCTGCAGCCGTGCCAGCGTCCCGAGCGCGTCTGCACTGCGCCCGAGCCGGCGCTGCGCGATGGCCGCGAACAGCAGCGCGTCGCGTTGCCGGGGCCGGATCTTCAGGAGACTTTCGGCGGCGGTGAGTGCCGCCGCGAAGTCATTGCCCCTGATCAGCCCGTGGATCCGCGCCATTTCGGCGGTGACCGCGGCGTTGTCCGATTGCGCTTCGCTGGCTTGCATCAACGCTCAAAAAAAGAGGGTGGACCCCCCAGGGGGGTCCACCCTCGATTCTACTCACTACAGGCTCAGAACCTGTAGGACATCAGCAGCGTCAGCGTCCGCGGACGCAGCGGCACTTCCGCCTTGATGAACTGGCCGGACGTCACGTTCGTGGGCCCGTACTCGTTCGTCAGGTTGGCCGCATTCAGCGACACCGTCCAGCTGTCCTTGACGACGCCGATGGCGCCGTCATAGGTCGTGTACGACGGTATGTCGTAGAGCAGCAGCGTCGTGACCGGCGGGTTGCCGTACACCGGATCGTTGCCCGGATGATAGTTACGCGGCTCGTTGGTCATCGGACCGATGTGACTCGCGCCGATCCAGGCGAACGGCTTGTAGCCCCCGCTGGTGGTCCAGTCGTAGCGCGCCCGCAGGTTGAACATCCACGGCGGCGAGAAGGCGGGCGGCGTGCCCTGTGCCCCCAGCGCGTTCGGGATCGTGTTGCCCGCGTCCACCGTGATGCACTGTCCCGCCGGGGTGGGGTTGTTGGCCGTCTTGCCGTTGTTCGGATCGACACCCACCGACTCGAGGCACGGCGAATTGGTCTGCGTCGACTGGTTCACCGAGCTCGATCCCTGGATGCTCAGGCCGTCCGTGATGCGGGCGTTGAACTGGATCTCGAAGCCCTTGATGTCGAAGTTCGGTCCCTGCACGTTGAACGTCGTGTTGCCGAAGAAGGCCGGCTCGAACAGCGACAGCTGCTCGTCCTCCCACTTCATGTAATAGGCCGACGCGTCGATCAACAGGCGGTGATCGAAGAACTCGCTCTTGAAGCCGATCTCGTTGTTGATCAGGTTGTCGGAGCTGACGCCCGCGGGCTTCTCATACTGATAGGTCGTCTTGCAGGCGGTCGTGCCCGTGCAGTACGGGATCTCCGCCTTGAGGAACACCATCCCATCGACCGAGTCGGTGCGGTTGAAGCTGCCCGGCCGGAAACCCTGCGAGAAGGTGTAGTACGCCATGACGTCCGGCGTGATGTGCCACGTCAGATTGGCGCGCCAGCGCGAGCCCGACTCGCTCTTGTCCAGGTTGATCGGGAAGCCGCAATACCCCGGGGTATTGATGCAGGTCCCGTTGACGTGATCGAGGATCAACCCGGTGCCCGGGGCGACACCGTGCGCCGAGGCGCCCGAGGTGCTCTCGCTGTAGAACTCCGAGCCGTGCTCGAATTCGTCGTAGTGATAGAGGCGGCCGCCAACGGTCGCCGTCAGCACCTTCGGCACGAGGTCGTAGTCGACCGAGGCGAAGAAGGCGCGCTGCCGGTAGCCGCGCTGATCGTCCTCGCCGAAGGCGGTGCCGGTGCCCTCGCGCAGGCTCGGGTCGCTGGAGAACGTGCCGGGCACGGGCCCGACGGCCGACAGACAGTCCGGTGCCGTGCCGGCGAGGCCGGCGGCGGCCTGCGCGGCGGTGGCGCACTGGGGAATCCCTAAGTAGTTGAAGTTCATCTCGTCGTCGATGACGAACTTCTCCCAGTAGAACCCCGCGAGAGCGCGGATGCGCTGCTCGGGATCGGTGCTGACGCGCAGCTCGTGGCTCTGGTGCGTGTTGTGGACGATATCGCGCCAGCTGCCGACCGGCGCGTAGCACTGCAGCTTGTGGCCCGTGAGGGACGGGAAGTTGGCCGGGTTGAAGTACGAGGCGCCCGGGCCGATACAGGCGTAGTACGAGCCCGTGGTGCTGCGCATGTAGTTCGAGTAGTCCTGCTGACCGTCGATGTTACGGTCCAGGTAGCTGCCGGTGTAGACGAGGTCCATGTTGGCGGGCAGCTTGCCGGTGAGCGTCCAGGAGGTGCTCTCGTACTTGTCCTTGTTCCACGCCGGCGTGAAGGCCGTGATCTGGTACTGCCCGAGCTGCGTGCCGTTCGAATCCTGGGGGTACGTGTACCAGTACCCGGTCGCGTTCATGTCCTGGTAATTCTGCTGCAGCAGCAGGTTCCAGTCGTCGCTCATCTTCCACAGCGCCGACAGGCGGAAGCCCTGGTAGTCGACGGTGTTGAGGTTGTTGCCGATCAGACCCGCGTTGCTGCCCGTCACTCCGGTGGAGGCGGCAACCGACCCCGGCTGGAAGCCGATGGTCGAGGGTACATTGCTGATGTAGCCGCCCTGGTGCTCCGAGAAAATCACGGCGCGCACGCCGAACACGCCGTCGATGATCGGCAGGTTCAGTACCGCGTTCAGCTTGCTGTTCGGATCGCCGCCGGCCGTGGTTCCGTAGCCGGCGTTGAACTCGCCGGAGGTGGACGAGAGGTTCGGCTTGTTGGTGATGTAGCGGATCGCACCGGCCTGGGCGCCGCCGCCGAAGAGCGTTCCCTGCGGGCCCTCCAGCACCTCGATGCGCTCCATGTCGACGACGTAGACGTCGTTGTTGCGCGCCGGGAAGGTCATCGACTGGTCGTCGAGATACAGCGCGACGTTCGGGAAGGCCGCGGTCGTCGACTGCGACTGGTTGCCCGAGCCGATGCCGCCCAGGCCGCGGATGAAGATGTTGCCGGTGCCCGGGCCGTTGCCGCTGAAAGTCACGTTCGGCGTGTACTTCAGCAGGTCGTCGAAGTTGGTGACGTTGAGTTGTGCCAGCTGGTCGCCGGTGATCGCCTGCACGGTAATCGGAACGTCCTGCAGTCGCTCGCTGCGGCGCTCGGCCGTCACGACGACTTCGGTCAGGCCGGCCGACGACTCCGCGGTCGATGCCGCCTGGTCAGCCGGCGCATCGATGTCGGATGGCGCGGCCAGCGCCACCGCGGGTGCGCCCAGGATGGCCGCCACCGCAGCAGAAATCTTCGGATTAACCTTCATCGCGTTGCTCCCCCGAGGGTTGGTTGTGTATTCCCCACTCGAACGCCATCCGCCATCCCGGGCGGCTCCCAAGACACACGTTTATACCATTCGCCCACCCAGGCGCTTGAATAAACACGTCATCAGGGCGTCACGCAGCCGCTCCGACCCCTGCGCGTACCAGGCGCGCAGACGACCGTACTGCGGACTTCCCTAGCCTTTCATACCTCCGTGACAGTAAAAAGACTAGAAATCGAATAGTCGTATCTCAAAAAGGGATCGATTGGTCCGCCGTACCGAGCGCCCGCCGGCTGCGGTGCCTTCCCCGCCCCGTGCCCCGGACCTTGGGACCCTCCGGGAGATCTTGTTGCGCCGAAGCATCACCGCTCCCAGGGTGCGCACGACGGCCCCGCGTGCGTGAGAATGGCGGCCATCATGGAGCGGCGGCTCGTTCTTGCGATCGACCAGGGCACCACCTCGACCCGTGCCATCGCCTTCGATGCGCAGGCGCGCGTCGTGGCCCTCGCCCGCCGCCCGCTGCCGCAGCACTACCCCGCGCCCGCCTGGGTCGAGCACGAGCCCGAGGACATCTGGCGCGACACGCTCGCCGTGGTGCGCGAATGCATCGAGCGCTGCGCGCCCGGGGGCGCCCAGATCGCCGCGCTCGGCATCACCAATCAGCGCGAAACCACCGTGATCTGGGACCGAAGCACGGGACAAGCTCTGCACCGGGCGATCGTCTGGCAGGACCGGCGCACGGCGGAAATCTGCGCGGCACTCGAGGCGAACGGCGCCGGGAAGGTGGTCAGGGAGAAGACCGGGCTGCTGCTCGATCCGTACTTCTCGGCCACCAAGCTCGCCTGGGTGCTCGACGCCCACGCCGGCGCCCGCACCCGCGCCGAGCGCGGCGAGCTCGCCTGCGGCACCATCGATACGTTCCTGCTGTGGCGGCTGACGGGCGGCCGTGTGCATGCCACCGACGTCACCAATGCCGCGCGCACCCTGCTCTACGACATACACCGGCAATGCTGGGACGAGGAGCTGCTCACGCTCTTTGACGTGCCGCGCGCGCTCTTGCCCGAGGTGCGCGACAGCAGCGCGCTGTTCGGTACCACCGAGCGCTCGCTCTTCGGCCATCCGCTCCCCATCGCCGGAATCGCCGGCGATCAGCATGCGGCCCTCATCGGGCAGGCGTGCTTCGCGCCCGGCATGGCCAAGTCCACCTACGGCACGGGCTGCTTCCTGTTGCTCAATACGGGGGAGCTCCCGGTCGCCTCCGCCAACCGCATGCTGACCACCCCGGCGTACCGGCTGGGGGGACGCACGACCTATGCGATGGAGGGCTCGATTTTCGTCGCCGGCGCGGCCATCAAGTGGCTGCGCGACGGACTGCAGGTGATTCGCGACGCCGCGGACAGCGCGGCGCTCGCCGCGAGCCTGCCCGCCGATCATGGCGTCTACCTGGTGCCGGCTTTTGTCGGTCTCGGCGCGCCTCACTGGAATCCGCGGGCGCGGGGGCTCGTGTGCGGACTCACGCTCGACGCCACGCCCGCGCATCTCGCGCGCGCCGCCCTCGAGTCGATCGCCTATCAGACGCTCGACCTCACCACCGCCATGGCGCGCGACGGCGCACAGCGTGCCGCGGCCATCCGGGTCGACGGCGGCGTGGCGGCGAACGACTGGTTCTGCCAGTTCCTCGCCGACATCCTCGACGCGCGGGTGGAGCGGCCGGGGCAGCTCGAGACCACGGCCCTCGGCGCCGCCTTTCTCGCGGGACTCGCCACCGGAGTCTGGCCGGACCTCGCAGCGGTCGCCGCCACCTGGAGCGCGGCGGCGGCGTTCACGCCCGCGATGGCGTCCGCACAGCGCGCCCGACTCCTGGCCGGCTGGCAGCAGGCGCTGCAGCGATGCCTCTTTTAGATGGAGCTATCGCTTTTCTAGGCTTTGACGCGCCGCACGCGTCATGGAAATTTATACCCCGGTAAGACACCCATGAGCACTTCAGCCCTGCAACGCGACCGCGCCACGTGGGAGCGGCTCGCCGCCGCCGCCAGACCCGAGGGCCGCGCCATCATCGCCGGCCGCGCGGTCGCGGCGCTCGACGGGCGCGTGTTCGACGATGTCTCGCCGATCGACGGCGCGGTGATCGCGCAGGTGGCGCGCTGCGGCGCCGCCGACGTCGACGCCGCCGTGCGGGCGGCGCGCGCGAGCTTCGAGAGCGGCCCGTGGCGGCGCATGGAGCCGCGCGATCGCAAGAGGATCCTCAAGCGCTTCGCCGCCGGCATTCGTGCCGATCTCGACAATCTCGCGCTCCTCGAGACGCGCGACGTCGGCAAGCCGATCGTCAACTCGCTCGCCGTCGACGTCGCCAACTGCGCCGACTGCATCGAGTACTACGGCGAGTTCTCCGACAAGCTCTATGACGAAGTGGCGCCCACGGGCCCGAATGACCTCGCGCTGATCCGCCGCGAGCCGCTCGGGGTCGTCGCGGCGATCGTGCCGTGGAACTACCCGCTCATCATCAGCTGCTGGAAGGTGGGGCCGGCACTCCTCACCGGTAACTCGGTGGTGCTGAAGCCCGCCGAGCAGTCGCCGCTTTCGGGCATCCGCCTCGCCGAGCTCGCCCTCGAGGCGGGCGTGCCGCCCGGGGTCTTCAACGTCGTGCCCGGGTTCGGCGAGGAGGCCGGCAAGGCGCTGGCGCTGCATCCGGACGTCGATCTCATCGCCTTCACGGGTTCGACGGAGGTCGGGCGGCTGATGCTGCGTTATGCCGCGGAATCGAACCTGAAGCGCGTCGCGCTCGAGCTCGGCGGCAAGACCCCGCAGGTGGTGTTCGCCGACGCCGATCTCGAGGAGGCGGCGAACGGCATCGCCTGGGGGATCTACTACAACAGCGGCCAGACCTGTCACGCCGGCTCGCGCCTCGTCGTGCACCAGTCGGTGAAGGAGGAGCTGCTCGCGGCCATCGGCAAGGTCGCCGCCACCATCACGCTCGGCCACCCGCTCGAGCCGACGACGCAGATGGGTGCGCTCATCGATCGGGGCCACATGCAGCGCGTGCTCGGCTACATCGATTCGGGGGTCGCCGAGGGTGCGCGCGTCGCGCTCGGCGGCAGGCAGGCACTCAGGGAAACCGGCGGCTTCTACGTGGAAGCGACCGTGCTCGATCATGCGCGTAACGACATGAAAGTCGCGCGCGAGGAGATCTTCGGACCGGTGCTCTCGGTCATGACCTTCGCAGACGAGGCCGAAGCGCTGCGGGTCGCCAACGACACCCCCTACGGTCTCGCGGCCGCGGTGTGGACCGCCGACATCAACCGCGCGCATCGCCTGGCGAGCGGCCTGCGCGGCGGCACGGTGTGGGTGAACGCCTTCGACCGCTCGACCATGGCGACGCCCTTCGGCGGCTTCAAGCTCTCGGGCTCGGGGCGCGACCGCTCGCCGCACGCCATCGACAAGTACTGCGACCTGAAGACGATCTGGACGGCCTATCGATGAGCGGCGGCGCGCTGCGCCGGGGATCTAGAGCGGATGCGGCTCGCCCGCCATCTCGAGGTGCAGCTCGCGGCCGCGATAGGGATGGCGCGCGATGACCGCCTCGTCGAGCTCGACGCCGAGCCCGGGCTCGGCCGGCGGGATCACGTAGCCCGCCTCCCAGCGGATCGGCTTCTTCAGGATCTCGGCGTGGAAACCCTGCCAGCGCTCGATCCCCTCGAGAATGAGGAAGTTGGGGCTGCAGGTGGCGAGCTGGATGTTGGCCGCGCCCACCACCGGCCCGCAATACAGGTGCGGCGCAATCTGCACGTGGTGCACTTCCGCCATCGCGGCGATCTTCTTGGCCTCGAGGATGCCGCCGACGCGCCCGAGGTTCATCTGCAGGATCGCCGCGGCACCCGCCGCGAGTACCCGGGCGAAGTCGTACTTGGTCGTGAGCCGCTCGCCGGCTGCGATGGGGATGCGCGTGGCGCGCGCAACGCGCGCCATCTCCTCGGGCGCATCGGGCGGCACCGGCTCCTCGAACCACAGCGGCTCGTAGGGCTCGAGGCGCCGTGCGAGGCGGATCGCGCCCGCCGCCGTCATCTGCCCGTGGGTGCCGAACAGCAGATCCGCCTTCGTACCCACCGCAGCGCGCAGCCGCTGCATGAAACGCTCGCACAGCTCGAGCTGCGCGAGCGAGAGCTGGCGCCCGTCGAAGGCGGTGTAGGGACCGGCGGGATCGAACTTGATGGCGGTGAAGCCCTGCTCGAGGTACTCGACGGCGCGCTCGGCCGAGAGCTCCGGGTCCTGGTAGACGTCGGTCTTGTCCCCGGGCCGCGCATATATATAGGTGTAGCTGCGCAGCCGCTCGTGCACGCGCCCGCCGAGAAGGTTGTAGACCGGCTGCCCCGCTTCCTTGCCGACGATGTCCCAGCAGGCCATCTCGAGCGCCGACAGCACGCCCATGAGAGTGAGGTCCGGGTGCTGCGTGTAGCCGGCGGAGTACACGCGCCGCCAGATCTTCTCGATGTGGTGCGGGTCCTCGCCGGCGAGATAGCGCCCGAAGACATCCACCAGCATGCGCGTCACCACCTCCGGGTGAAACGGCAGGCAGTAGGCCTCGCCCACGCCGTGTACGCCGCCGTCGGTAGTCAGCTTCACGAACACGAAGTAGCGTCCGCCGTAGTGCGGCGGGGGATTGGCGGCGACGAAAGTTTGTATATCGGTGAGCTTCATCGTGCGATCCTAACCACAGATGGCCGACTATGACTACATCGTGATCGGGGCCGGCGCCGCCGGCTGCGTGCTCGCCAACCGCCTGACGGCCGACGGCACCGCGACGCTGCTGCTGCTCGAGGCGGGGGGACCCGACCGCTCGCCCTGGATCCAGGTGCCGATCGGTTACGGCCGTACTTTCAACGATCCGCGTTTCAACTGGATGTACCAGGCGGACCCCGATCCGACGCTCGGCAACCGCAGCCAGTTCTGGCCCCGCGGCAAGGTGCTCGGCGGCTCGAGCTCCATCAACGCCATGGTGTACGTGCGCGGCCAGCCGGGGGACTTCGACGACTGGGCCGCGGCCGGCAACCCGGGCTGGTCCTTCGCCGAGGTGCTCCCCTACTTCAGGAAACTCGAGGACCACCCCTTCGGCGACCCGGAGTATCACGGCCGCACCGGTCCCGTGGGCGTGAGCGACGTGTCCGCGTGGGTCCATCCCCTGTGCCATCGCTTTCTCGAGGCCTGCGATACCCTGGGCATCCCCCGCACCCGCGACTTCAACGGCGCGCAGTCGGAGGGCTCGGGACTGTGGGAGGTCACCATCCGCGACGGCGTGCGCGAGTCGGCCTCGAACGCCTACCTGCGGCCCGTGCGCCACCGTGCCAACCTCACCATCCGCCTGCGCGCCCAGGCGACGCGCGTGCTGTTCGACGGCCGGCGCGCCGCCGGGGTCGAGTTCATCGCAGGCGGCGCCAGGGAGGTGGTGAACGCGCGGCGCGAGGTGATCCTCGCGGGCGGCGCCATCAACTCGCCGCAGCTGCTCGAGCTCTCCGGCATCGGCGACGGCGAGCTGCTGCGGCGCTTCGGTATCCCGGTCGTCGCGCACGCGCCGGCGGTCGGTGAGGGGCTGCAGGACCATCTCGCGGTCAACTACTACTACCGCTCGCGCGTGCCCACGCTCAACAACGAGCTCGCGCCGTTCCTCGGCAAGGTGCGGGCGGCGCTGCGCTATGCGCTCGGCGGCAGGAGCGGACCGCTGGCGATGAGCGTCAACCAGGCGGGGGCGTTCCTGCGCAGCCGCCCCGGGCTGGCGCGCCCCAACATGCACGTGTATTTCAACCCGGCGAGCTACTCGACCACCACGCTTGGCTCGACGCGGCGTCTCATGAAGCCCGACCCCTACGCCGGGTTCCTGATGTCCTTCAACACCTGCCGCCCGGTGAGCCGCGGCAGCATCCACATCCGCTCGCTCGATCCGCTCAAGGCACCGGCCATCCAGCCCAACGCACTGTCGGCACCGCAGGACATCCGCGACGTCTTCGAGGGTGCGCAGCTGCTGCGGCGGATCGCCGCCGCCGCGCCGCTCGCCGCCATCATCGAGGCCGAGCGCGATCCCGGGGCCGCGGTGACCGCCGAGGAGCAGCTGCTCGCGGATTTCCGCCGGCGCTCGGGCTCGGTGTTCCACGCCTGCGGCACCTGCATGATGGGCTCGGATCCGCGCACCTCGGTGCTCGACGCGCGCCTGCGCGTGCGCGGCGTGGCGGCGCTGCGCGTCGTCGACGCCGCGGCTTTTCCCAACGTCACTTCGGGCAATACCAACGCGCCGGTGATGATGCTCGCCGAGAAAGGCGCCGACCTGATCCTGCAAGACAGCCGCGCGCCGCAGGCGTAACCTCAGGCGCACCCCATGCGAGGCGAGATCCCATGAGCGAGCCGCAGACCGACGTCGCCCCGGGGAGTCCGGCACTGAGGCTCGCCGAGCCGCAGTCGGCCTCCTTCACGGAGCGCTGGTACGTGCTCATCATGATGTGCCTGGTCTACACGCTCAGCATCGCCGACCGCTACGTCGTGTCGACGGTGCTCGATCCGATCCGCGACGAGCTGCACCTCACCAATCTCGGCGTGTCGCTGCTCACCGGCATGGCCTTCGGGGTGTTCTACATCCTGCTCGGCTTCCCGCTGTCCTGGCTCATCGACCGCTACAACCGCCGCAAGATCGTCGCGGTGTGCCTGGTGCTGTGGTCGATCATGACCGCGGTCTGCGGGCTGGCGCGTACCTCGTTCCAGTTCTTCCTGGCGCGCGTCGGGGTCACGGTCGGCGAGGCGGGCGGCACCCCGGGGGCGAACTCGCTGCTGTCGGACTATTTCCCGACCGCGCGGCGTCCCATGGCGCTCACCGTGTTCTCGCTCGGCGCACCGATCGGTGCCTGGCTCGGCTATAACGTCGCCGGCGCCATCGCCGATCAGTACGGATGGCGCGCGGTGTTCTATGCGCTCGGTATACCCGGAGTGCTGGCGGGCGCCGCCGTGTGGCTCACGGTGCGCGAACCCGCACGCGGCTGCCTCGATGCCGGCAAGGACGCCCTCGCCCCCTCGGTCAAGGCCACCCTGCGCTTCATGTGGCAGCAGCGCGCGGGCGTCCACACCATGATCGGCACGGCGGTATGCGCGCTGTGGGGGTGGGGACTGATGTTCTGGACGCCGACGTTCCTGCAGCGCACCTACCACATGACGGTGGGCCAGGCGGGCGATGTGACGCAGAACATGCACCTCTGGGGCGGCGGGCTCGCGACGCTCGCAACCGGCTGGCTCATGGCCCGCAGCACCATGGTGGACGCGCGGCGCATCGTCTGGCTGCTCGCCGCCGGCGTCGCCGTCGCCACCGTCGCCTCGGGAGTGGTGTACTGGACGCGCGATCTGGCGCTCGCCAAGGCGATGCTGTGGATCTACATCCCCGCGATCTACTTCTACATCGGACCGGGCTTCGGGCTGCTCAACAACCTCGCGCCCTGCCGCATGCGCGCCATGTTCTGCGCCATGGTGCTGTTCCTCGCCAACCTCGGCAATCTCGTCATCACGCCGAACGTGATCGGCGCGCTCAACGACTGGTTCCAGCGCTTCGGCCTGTCCGACACCGACGCACTGCGCCTCGCGATGCTGTGCATCGTGCCGACCGGTTTCTGGGCCGCGGCGCACCTGTACCTCGCGGCGCGCGACATCATCGCGGATCAGGAACGGGCGCGGACCTATACCTAGCCCGCGCCCCGCTCCAGTCGACCGGCTCCACCGGCGGCACCACCACCAGCCAGGCGAGCAGCCCGAGCAGCGCCACGCCGCCCGTCACCCACAGTGCCAGCGCGTAGTGGCCGCCGTTGCGCTCGACGAGGTAGCCGGTCACCGAGGGCGCGAGGATGCCGGCGGTGTTGCTGATGGCGTTCTGCGTGCCCATCCAGCGCCCGGTCGCGAGCGGCCCGGCGAAGCGCTGCGTCAGTGCGCCCACCGAGGGTGAGTTGAGTCCGTCGCCGAGCCCGGTCGCGAGCAGCAGCGCCGCGCCCGCCCACGGGCCCGCGCCGTTGAGCGCGATGAGGCACACCCCGACGCCGAGCGCACTCAGCGACAGCGCGGTCTTGTAGGCGAGGCTCGGCGCGGCGCCGCGGCGGATCCACCGGTCGATCAGCCAGCCGGTCGCCACGATGCTGAGCGCATCCATCACGTAGATGAGGCTCTGCACGTGTCCCATGGCGCTCAGCGACAGCCCGCGCTCGTGCACCAGGTACAGCGGCACCCACGTGAACACGAAGTAGAAGGCGTAGTTCGAGCAGAAGTTGCCGAAGATCGTGCCCCACAGGGCGCGCTGGCGCACGATGGCGCTCAGACGCGGCCCCGAGTCCCCCGCGTCGGCGAGCCGCACCGGCGGGCGGGCGCGCAGCTGCCCGGACCAGGGGACGAGCCACAGGAGCGAGGCGAGCCCGAGCGCCATGAACATCCAGCGCCAGCCGTAGAGCACCATGACGAAGACGCCCACCTGCATGCCGATCGCGGGACCGAGGACGCTGCCAAGCTGCATGATGGCGGTTGCGCGTCCGCGCTGGCGGTCCTCGACCCGCTGCGCGATGAGCGCGAAGCCGCTCGGGTAGCACACCGACTCGCCGGCACCCATCACGAGGCGCAGGGCCACGAGTCCGGCGAGTCCGCTGGTGAGGCCGGCCGAGAAGGTCGCGAGCGACCACAGCGTGAATCCCCCGGCCAGGACGCGCGCCGCGCCGACGTGGTCCACCAGCCAGCCCATGAGGGGCTGCGACAGCACGTAGGTCGTGAAGAACGCCGACAGCAAGAGGCCCATCTGCACGGGCGAGAGATGGAATTCGCTCTCGATGAGCGGCGCGGCGGCGGAGATCGTGCCGCGATCGACGTAGTTGATGAACAGCGCCGCCCCGAGGAGCGCGGCCAGCGCCAGGGGGAACCGCGAGCCCGCGCCCGCGGGACCTTCCTGTGCACTCATCCGCGCTTGTCGGGAACGAGCAGATCGGCCGACAGCCGCGTGCCGAGCTCGAGCTGGTGCGGCACGCAGTTGGACGCGAAGTCGACGTTACGCGTCGCAAACAGCGGCAGCAGCTTCTGCTTGATCTGCTCGAGCAGCTCGCAGTCGCCCGCCTCCCACACCGGATCCCTGTCGAGGTGCAGGTCGGTGCGCTGCCAATGGGCGGCCACGACGTCCGCGGCCGAGGCGCCCGCCGGCGCCGGCTCGAGCACGCTCATCGTGATGCTCACGGACGGGAACGGATCCGGGCGGCCATAGGGGGTCACGCACCCGAAGGAGTGCACCTGGAAGTCAGCGCGCGCCCCGAGCTCCCTGATCACGTGCTTGATCTTGTCCTCGAGCCCGTCGCACGAGTAATGGGTCGTGAAGCCCTGAAACAGGAATTTGAGCTGCTTCTGCGCCCATACCGCCGGCTGCGCCTCGGGCGCCGCCGCCGGCCCGGCGCCGGTATCCGCCGCCCCGGCGGGCAGACCCAGGAACACACCCGCCAGCGGACCTAAGTACCGCGCCGCCCTTCGATTCGTGAGCCACATCAGTCTCTCCTCCGCGGCGCTGCCGCTCGCCGGTACGCCCAATTTAACCTTGCACGGTTGCAGCCGTCTGCCCCCGACAACGAGCGGGTCTGCACCCCGGTTGACCGGACGGGCATAGCCTCCGGCCGCGCTTTGGCGCACACTGTTGCTTACAACAACCACCGCGGCCCCGCGCATGGATCAGGCTGCGAAAACACGTGCCGGCCCGGGCTCCGGCGACGCGTCGTTACTACTTCCGTCCAGTCTGAGCTGGACGCTGCTGCTGTACGCGGCGCTGGTGCTCGCCACCGGCTGGGCCTACTCCGCGCAGCGCATCCGCACCGACCGCGACGAGACCTACCAGTCCGAGAGCAACCGGCTGCGCGCGGTCGCCGTCGCGCTCGAGCAGAGCGCCTTCGCGATGATCAGCGACGGCATCGGCGCCGCCGTGACGCGCGCCAACGAGATCACCGCCGCCGGCGGCCTCGCCAACGTGTCGGACCGCGATCTGAGTCCCGAGCTCGGCAAGGCGATGACCGGCGGGCAGTACGTGCGGTCCATTTTCGTCGCCGACGGCTCGCGCTTCGCGCGCGCCGGACGCGCCGGCTCCTACGACGTGAGCCGCATCCCGCCGAAATGGTTCACGGCGCTCGATGCCTCGGAGTCGCAGGGCGCGGATGTCTGGATCGGCGCGCCCATCCCCGATCCCGATCGCCCTGCGGATACGACCGGGGAGCACATGCTGGTGCCGATCGCGCGCCGCGTCGCCTCGGCGAGCAATCCGGACCTGTGGGCCGGGGCGCTGTTCGACTTCCGGGCGTTCGACTCGTTGCGCCCGCAGCTCGGCGGGCCCGGCGGCATCATCTTCCTCGTCACCATGGACGGCATGCTGCTCGCGGCGATGGAGGACAAGCCCGGGCACGAGCTGGTGGGCCACAACTACGCCAGCTCCCCGAGCTTCCAGGCGGCCAAGCATTACCTCGCGAGCGGCTGGGACTCCGGAACCATCGAAGGCGTCTCGTCCGTCCTCGGCGGCAGAATGGTCTACGGCTTCGCGCAGCTGCGCCAGTACCCGAGCCTGGTCGTCACCGCCCGGCCGCTCGATCTGATCCTCAGCGCCTGGCATGAGCGTACGGTCACGACGCTGGTGGTGACCGGCGCCTTCTCGGCGCTGGTGCTCGCCATGACCTTCCTCCTCAGCCATTCGCTGCGGGCACTGCGCAACCGTGAGGTTCACTACCGCACGCTGTTCAACAACACCTCCTTCAGCGTGTTCCTCGGCGAGGGCGAGCGCTTCATCACCGCCAACGACACGGCACTGCGCATGTTCGGGCTGCCCGATCAGGAGGCGCTGCGCGCGCTCACGCCCGAGCAGATCTCACCGCTCGAGCAGCCGGACGGCCAGCCCTCGGCCCTCGCGCGGCACCGGCGCATCGAGCAGGCGATGCGCGACGGCAATGCGAGCTTCGAGTGGCAGCACCGGCGCGTCGACACCGGTGAGAGCTTTCCCGCCGAGGTGGACCTGAGCATCCTCAGGGAGGGCAAGGCGGACCTCACGCTCGCGGTGGTGCACGACCTCACCGAGGCGAAGCGCGCCGAGCAGCAGCGCCGTGAAACCGAGATGCGCTACCAGGCCCTCGTGGACGCAATGCCCGAGGCGGTGCTCGTGCATCGTGGCGAAGAGCTGCTGTTCGGCAACGCTGCCGCGCGCACCCTCATCGGTGCCGGGCCGCAGCAGTCCCTGAGCGCCATCAAGGTCATGTCCCTGGTGCTCGACTCGGACCTGGAGGTGATGCGCGAGCGGGTGCGGCGAATCCTCGAGAACGGCATCCCGTCCGAGACGCGCGACACCCGCATCCGTCGCCTCGATGGCAGCATCATCTGGGTGAACCTGCAGGGCGTACGCATCGAGTACGGAGGCGCACCCGCGGTCCAGGCCGTGATGCACGACATCACGGCCCGCAAGCAGCAGGAGGAGGCCGAAGGCGCGCGGCTCGTGCGCATGCAGCGCCAGTCGGACGCGCTGCTGCGCGTCTCGAGCCGCAACAGCGGCAGAGGCTGGAGCGGCATCGACGCCGCCCTCGAGAGTATCTGCGCCGATGCCGCCGAGGTGCTGGGCGCCGACCGCGTCGCGATCTGGATGCTGGAGGAGCAGGGAGCGACACTCGCCTGCGCCGCGCGCTACGAGCGCGGCGGCGCGCAGCACGAGCTGCCGCGCTTTCCGATGAGCCGGCTCGGCGCTTACATCGGCATGCTGCGTACCGAGCGCGTGTTCCGCAGCGCCGACGTCACCACCGAGGAGCGGCTGCGCGGCTTCAGCGACGCAACGCAGCCGCTCGCGAGCTCGCGCGCGATCGTCGCCGCCGCCATCTGGCGCGCCGGCGAGCTCGCCGGCGTCGTCTCGGCCTCGCAGCTCGACCGCCCGCGCCAGTGGTTTGCGGACGAAGTCAACTTCGTCGGCGGGGTCGCCGATCAGGTGGCCCAGGTGCTGCTCGACTTCGAGCGCGAGCAGGTGCTCGCGGACCTGCAGGTGCTCGCCGGCGAGCTGACGCGCATCCAAAACGAGGAGCGCCGCCGCATCGGCCGCGACCTGCACGACTCGACCGGCCAGACCCTCGCGGCGCTCGAGCTCGATCTCGCGCGGCTGTCGGAGGCCGCCCGCTCGCTCGCGCCGAAGAACCGCGAGCTGCTGGCCAATGCCGTGCGGCTCGCGCGCCAGTGCTCGACGGAGATCCGCACGGCTTCCTACCTGCTGCATCCGCCGCTGCTCGATGAGCTGGGACTGGTGAGCGCGCTGCGCTGGCTGGCGGACGGCCTGCGCGACCGCAGCGGCATCGACGTGCGGCTCGATCTGCCCGAGGCGATGCCACGGCTCTCCGCCGCCAACGAGCTGACGCTGTTCCGCGTCGCGCAGGAGGCACTCACCAACGTCCAGCGCCATTCGGCCAGCCCGTGGGTGGCGGTGCGCCTGACGGTCCTGCCGCACACGGTCAGTCTCGAGGTGGAGGATGCCGGCCGCGGCATCGCGCTGCGCGACCCCGCGCGCGGCGCCGCCGTCCCGACGCTCGGCGTCGGGCTCGCCGGCATGCGCGAGCGCATCCGCCAGGTCGGCGGCACTTTCGCGGTCGAATCCGCCGGTGCCGGCACGCGCATCCGCGCCACGGTGCCGCTGCAGGCGCTCTCCGAGGTGCGCAGTGCCTGAGGCGCGCCCGCGCCCCGCGCGCATCGTGATCGCCGACGATCACGAGATGGTGCGCCGCGGCGTGGTAGCGACGCTCGCCGCCGTCGAGCGCTGGACCGTGGTCGCCGAAGCCGACAACGGCCGCGAGGCGGTGGCGCTCGTCGAGACGCACCAGCCCGACATCGCCATCCTCGACCTCAGCATGCCCGAGCTCAACGGGCTCGATGCGACGCGGCGCATCCTCGCGGTGCGCCCCGAGACCCGCGTCCTGATCCTCACCGCACACGAGTCCGAGCAGCTGGTGCGCGAGGTGCTGAACGCCGGGGCGCGCGGCTACGTGCTGAAGTCCGACGCGGGGCGCATCCTGGTGCGCGCCGTGGAAGCGCTGCTCGAGGGCCAGACCTTCTTCACCTCCAAGGTGGCGCGCCTGGTGCTCGAGGGATACCTGCGCGGCAGCGGCGGCGGCGAGGGGGAAAGCGCGGAGAGCGGCCAGACCCTCTCGGCGCGCGAGCGGGAGATCGTGCAGCTGCTCGCCGAAGGCGCGAGCAACAAGGACGTGGCACGCGCGCTCGGCATCAGCGTAAAGACCGCCGAGACCCACCGCAGTAACATAATGCGCAAGATGCAGTTCGCCTCGCTCTCGGACCTCGTCAAATACGCGGTGCGCAACAAGATCATCGAGATCTGAGATAGGCCTATCTCAATTTGAGCTAGCGGCCCGGCCTGCGCGGACTACCTACAGAGTCTCCCCGGGGGTATTACCCAATCCTTGCAATTCTGGGCCGGCGGGCCCGGCGGTACCTTGCGTCTGATGGAAGGCGTTGACAACCACGGACGGTATTGGGCGTGACGGTCGATGGGTGGCTCGCAATGCTAGCGGCAGTGATTGCCCTGGCTGCTTCCCACACTACATTGGATGTAACCACACGCTTGTCGGCCTCTTCGCGCCGGCGCGTGCTGTGTCGGACTGTGTCCGGCGCACTCGCGCTTGGTGCGGGGCTGTGGTGCCTCGATCTGGTGGGCCTGCTGGCCCTCGGCACCCAGAGCTGGGCCGACACCGACGTCGCCATTCTCATTGCAGCGTTCGCGGTCGCCGTGCTCGACCTCATGGGAATGCTCGCGGTGTTCGCAGGGAGCGAGCCAAGCACCTCGAGAATTCTGGCCGGGGGCACGGCGGCCGCGGCAGGGATCTCGGCGACCTATTGGACTACGGTCGCCGCGCTCGGTCCGGCGCGCCCTGCCGGCGGCATCATCCGCCCCCTGATACTCTCGATGACGCTGGCCTTCGCGGCGTTCACCAGCGCCTTCTGGCTGCGCTACCGCGTGGGGCCGAAGCCCTCCTGGACGGGCCTGGTCGGCAAGGCCGCCGCGGCGCTGCTCGGTGCCGCGGCGCTGCTGCTCATGCCGTTGAGCGCCTGGCAGGGCGCCACCTTCGATTTCCGCCACTTCGGCGAGGGCCCGGGCGCGGGTCGTGAGCTGCTCGGCATTGCGCTCGGCGCCGCCGGCGTCGCAATCCTGGTGATCACCCGCGTCGCGGTTTTCTACGAGCGGCGCCTCACCGAGCGCACCGCGCAGTGCGCGCGCGAGCTCGAGGAAGTGCACACGCGCCTGCAATACCTCGCCACCCACGACTCGCTCACCGGATTGCCGAACTGGCTGCTCTTCAAGGAGCGCCTCGCCCAGGCGGTCGCCGACACCGGCCGTCCCGAGCGCGCCATCGCGGTGGCGGTGCTCGATCTCGATCACTTCAGCTCCCTTAACCACTCCCTCGGCCATGGCGCCGGCGACTGGCTGCTGTCGGAGGTGGCGCGCCGCGTCGGCTCGGTGCTGCGCCCGGGCGACCTGCTGGCGCGCCTCGGCAGCGACGAATTCGTGGTGCTGATCGACAGCCTCGCCGCACGCGTCGACGCCGAGGCCATCACGGGCGCGATCCTCGCGGAGCTGCGCGAGCCCTTCTCCATCAACGGCGCGGACGTGAGCGTGCGCCCGAGCATCGGCGTGAGCGTCTGGCCGGACGACGGCCGGCGCGTCGATGACCTGCTGGCCCACGCCGAGGTCGCCATGGCGCTCGCCAAGGAGCGCGGCGGCGAGGTGCAGTTCTTCCAGCGCGGCATGACCGACTCGATGCACGAGCGTCTCGCGCTCGAGAACGACCTGCGCCGCGGACTCGCGGCGGGCGAGTTCGAGCTGTCGTTCCAGCCGGTGCTGTCGGCCAAGACCGGCCGCATCGTCACCGCCGAGGCGCTGCTGCGCTGGCGACACCCGCTGCGCGGAGTGATCGGGCCCTCCTCCTTCATCCCGCTCGCCGAGGAGACCGGCCTCATGATCCCGCTCGGGGAGTGGGTCATCCGCGAGGCGTGCCGCAAGGCCGCCGCGTGGCAGCTCGACCAGGGCGCGCAGATCCGCCTCGCCGTGAATCTCTCGGCCACTCAGTTCCGCCATCAGAACCTCGTCGAGGTGATCCGCTCGGCGCTCGCCGCCGAGAACCTCGACGCGCGCTGCCTCGAGATCGAGCTTACCGAGAGCGCGGTCATGACCAACCCCGAGGAATCGGTGGGCGTGCTCAAGCAGCTGCGCAAGATGGGCGTCACGGTCGCGGTGGATGACTTCGGCACCGGCTACTCGAGCTTGAGTTACCTGCGCCGCTTCCCGATCGACAAGCTGAAGATCGACCGCAGCTTCGTGCGCGACCTCGCCACCAGCCGCACCGACGAATCGATCGTGCGCGCCATCATCTCGCTCGCGCACAGTGTCAATCTGCAGGTCGTGGCCGAAGGCGTCGAGACCGAGGAGCAGCTGCGCTGCGTGCGGGCTCTCGGCTGCGATCAGTGGCAGGGCTATTACTGCTGCGAGCCGCAGCCCGCCGAGCTCTTCGGCGAGATGCTGCTCGATCAGGCCGGCAGCCGTACCGGGCTCGCCGCCGGGCTGACGCGCGTGCCACGCGCCCAGCAGGCGTGAAGCTGCCCGCGCTGCAAGCCTGGCCGGCCGCGCCGCGCCCGGCGAACTGCTCTACCGACGGCTCGAGGCTGCCCCGGCGCGCGCGCCGCGCTCGCACGCGGCGCAACCCCGCGCAGTCCGCGGCTGCTTGCAAAAGGTTACATCCGTCCCGCTGCCGCACGCTGCCGCTGCGGTTCTCGCCGCACTGACAAAAGCCCCGCCGGGCGCGACAATGCCCGGATGCTGCGCAAGTGCCCCGACTGCGGCAACGACCTCTCCTCGAGCGCCGTTGCCTGCCCGCATTGCGGCCGCCCGCAGCGCCGGAGCTCCTCCCCGTTCGAGCTTACCGGGATCCTGATCATCGCGGTGGTGTGCGCCGGCGCCCTGATCTGGCGCCTGAGCAGCCAGTACGAGGGCTCCAGCGAGACCGCGCGGACCGTGCCCCCCGAAACCCTCATCGCTCAGCCCACCCGGGAGGGCCGCGGGCTCACCGCCAGAATCGGCTACAACCGCAAGCTGTCTCTCATCCGCGTGGAGAACGGCGATCCGTTCACCTGGAGCAACTGCCAACTGAGCCTGAACGCCCACGGCATCTCCTCGGGGTACGCGCACGAGGTCGCCGCGATCAAGCCCGGGATTACGGATGCGGCGCTGCTCGAGAGCGCTGAGTTCGTCGACGGCGACGGCCGGCATTTCGATCCGGCCACGCAGCAGCTGGCGACGCTCGAGATCGCCTGCGAGACGCCGCAGGGGCCGCTCGCCTACGGCGGCAGGTTCTGAGGCCGCAGCTGCCACCCGCGGCTCTCGAGCGCGCCGCGGGCCCGCTCGGACAGCGTCCCGGCGATCCACAGCTCCCGCGCCACCGGCCGCGGCTGCGTGGCGAGGGCCGTCTCGAGCTGCGCCTCGAGGTCTGCGACGTCCGCCGTCCAGTAGATCGATTCGAACGCGCCACACACCAGGAGCCGGCCGTCGGCCCGCAGCGCCGTCGGCAGCCGCACGCCGGCGACGATCGCGGCGACGGGATCGCCGGCGTGCGCCTTGACGAGGATGGCGACGCTCGCCAGGTACACCTCGACCTCCTCGGGCGAGGTGAGCCCGATCGAGTGGCGAAACAGCTCACCGCGTCCCGCGACCCCGCTCAGCGACTGCGCGTGCTCGAGCAGCATCACCTGACGCGTGGGACTCAGCAGCGGCGCATCGAGGAAGGAGCCGATCTCGGCGGCGCTCAGGCCGTAGCCGGCGAGTGTGGCGCGCGTGCGCCGGCGGACCACCGCCGGATCCTCGTTGTAGATCGCATCGACCGCGCGCTGCGTCAGTCCGATGCCCGGAATCCCCGGCAGGCCGACGAACTTCATACCGAAGCCCGCCGCGGCACGGATGCGCGCCGCCCGATGGATGGCCTCGCGCAACACCCGATTGTCGGTGTAGGGATCGACACCGAGCCTGCGGTAGTAGTCGCGCTCGGCCGCCGTGATCCCGAGGTAACGCGCAGCGTAGCTGCGCGCGGCACGCGCACCGCGGTCGGCTGCGTGCGCGACGCCCTCGCCTGCGGCACCGCCCGCGCCGCCACCCGCGCGCGCGGCATTCACGTCCTGCCGGGCATCCGCGACCGCCTCTTCGCCGCGCGCGCGGTAGCCGCCGAAGAGATGGGCGATACCCCTGGGGATTCCGGCGACGGTCTCGACCGGATGCGTCACGACGCCGGCCGCGGTCTTGACCTCCGCTTGCACGCCCTGCACCACCCCACCCGCGGCGATCGCGACGTCCGAAGTGCGCGCGAGCTCGTGCAGCGCCGCGACCTCCTGAACACGCACCGCAAGCGCCGCGCGGCCGTAGGCGCTGAAGGTGCCGAAGCGGCTCTCGAGCACGAAGCGGTTCATGAGACCGTCGCCCTGGACGGGATCCACGACGTGGAAGTCCGGCCCGGAGACGAGTGCCGGGGGCAGGAGCGCCGCCGGCGCAATGGCCGGCACGGTGTCGAAATCCTCCGGGACACCGGCGCCCGCCAGCAGGGGTCCGACACCGAGGGCGAGCAGCAGGGTCGAGCGCAGCGGGCCTGACATCGGGCGCGATGCTGAGCGCAGCCAAAGCGGGCTGTCAACGCGGCCGCCGCAACGCACCAGGGTCGTGCGCGCGCGCGGCATCTGCACATCGATCGGGCACGGCGCGCGCCGCGCTGCCGACGTTCCAGGGGCTGCAGCGAGCTAAGTGTCTGAGCCGACTCGGGCATGGCGGTCAACGCCGCGCTGGCACGGGCGTTGCATTGTCTTCAGCCAGGTGAAGTCACCGGACAGACCAGGGGCGGGAGGCAGCGCTTACTCGGCCCCCTCCGAGCGTTCTGTCTCCCGCTTCTGGTCACTCCGGTCGCTCACCTCCACCGTCCAGGTCACCGGCACCTGCGCCAGCAGCGAGGAGCGCACGCTGCAGTAGCGGGTGACGGACAGCTCGACCGCGCGCTGCGCCTTCGCGCGGGTCGTGCCCGGGGCGCAAATCGCAAAGTGCAGCACCGCGGCCGCGAGCCGCCGCGGAGTCGCCGCCACGCGTTGCGCTTCGACGGCGACGTGCAGCGCCGTGACGGGGGTGCGCTGCTTGGCGAGGATCGAGACGACGTCCGTCGCGGCGCAGGTGGCGATGGCGGCGAGCAGCGCGTCGAACGGACTCGGTGCACTCGTGGCGTCGCCGTCGATGCGCAGCCGCGGCCCACCGGCACGGTAAGCCTCGAACGCGCCCCCACCGATCCAGTCGACTTCGATCTGCGCGTGCTGCAGAAGCCCGGTTGCGTGCGGCATAGCGGCAGTGTACGTCAGCGGCGCGCGACCATCGCCGGTACCGCCGCGAACTCCGCTACTTCTCTTCCCGAGCCAGCTGCGCCGCAAGGCGCGCCCAGATGCGCTCGGGCGCGGGCCCGCGGAATCCGCCGGCGCGTACCGCCGCGAGCGCGCCCTCCTCGTCCAGCAGGTGCGCGTGACGCAGCACGCCAATGCTCGCGCAGTAGCGGCCGAAGCGCAGCGACTCGCCGAGTCCGCTCAAAGTACCCGACCGCAGGTAGGGCGACTGCTCCTCGAGCGCGGTCAGAATGCGCTCCGAGAGCTCCCAGTCGTGCGCGATGCGCCGCGCGACGGTGGCGGCGTGCTGCTCGATGAGTACGCTCACCGTGGCGGCGTCCGCCGCCGCGGCGCGGCGCGCGTACTCGTCCATCGAGGCGCGGAACGCGAGGATGGTGCCCAGGCCGTACATGAGCGCGAGCAGCTGAGCCGCGAACGGATCCTCATCGGCGACGATCGCGGCGTGCGCCTCGGCCACGGTCGCCGCGTACTGCGTATGCTCCCAGGTGACATCCGGGAAGCGCTGGAAAAGCCCCGCGGGCGCCCTGAACACCGGCTGCACCAGCGCGGCGGCAAGCAGCGTGCGGATCCCCGCGGTGCCGAGCAGCGCCACCGCGCGGTCGATGCTCTCGACCGGTTGCGCGTTGAGGCGATAGAACGCGCTGTTGGCGAGGCGCAGCAGGTTGCCGGCGAGCGCCGGGTCCTGGGCGATGAGCACCGCCAGCTCGCGCCGCGACACGCTCTCGTCGTTGACCGCCTGCACCAGCTTCGGCAGGAGCAGCGGCCGCCGCGGCGCGTACTCGGGTTTGAGAACCGGCCCGGTGAGGAGCACGTCGACCGCGGCGGCTACCTCCCGGTGGACGGGAGCGGTGGCCGGCGCGGCGAGCGCCGCGCCGAAGGCGAGCGCATGGAAGCGCGCGGCCACCTCGGCCGGCCCCTGCGGGGGCGCTCCGGGCGGCTCGACCGGTGCCGCGGGCGCCGCAGCCGACGCAGCCGCAACCGGCGCAGCCGCCGCGGGCACCACCGCCACGGGCACGGCCTGTGCGAACGCCCTGGGGCGCGGCGGGGGAGCGCGCCGCCGGCCCGAGCGCAGCAGGGCGAGCCATGCGAGCGGCAGGGCAAGGAGCGCCAGCCCGAAGAGAATGACCTTCGCCATCGGGTTGCAACTCTAGCGGAATCCCTCCAATTGAGTAGACGGCGTGCATCCTAATGCCTCGCCGCGCATCTCCCGGCGGGAGGCCGACCCGGATGCGGGGCACGGCTAGACTGCAAAGGCGTATAGAGCGGAGGCCGATCATGCAATTCCTCCTCTTCGATGTCGGCGCGACCACGGTGTTTCTCGCCGCGTACCTGGCGGCCGCCAGCCTGCGGCGGCGGCGCGCGCTCGGCGCGCTCAGCCCGCGCCGCCAGCCGGCGCGACTCGCCTCGACCCGGTAGGTGTACGATCGCGTAGGTGATCGTCCATCTCGTCGATGGCACCTATGAGCTGTTCCGCCACTTCTACGGCCTGCGCCGCTTCAGCGCGGACAAGGCGCCGCCGCTCGGCGCCGTCGCCGGAGTCCTCAACACCGTCCTCGGCATGATCGAGCAGGGCGCGAACCATCTTGGCGTCGCGACCGACCATGTCATCGAGTCCTTCCGCAACCGCCTCTGGAGCGGCTACAAGACCGGCGACGGCGTCGAGCCCGCGCTGCTGCGGCAATTCCAGCCGCTCGAGGACGCGCTGGCCGCCATGGGTGTGGCGGTGTGGCCGATGGTGGAGCTCGAGGCCGACGACGCGCTCGCCTCGGCCGCCCACCTGGCGGCACGCGATGCGCGCGTCGCCGGAGTCTCGATCTGGACGCCGGACAAGGACCTGGCGCAGTGCGTGGTCGCGGACCGGGTCGTGCAGGTCGACCGCCGCACCCGCGAGATCCGCGACGCCGCCGGTGTGCGCGCCAAATTCGGTGTCGTGCCCGCTCGCATCCCGGACTTCCTCGCCCTGGTCGGCGATGCCGCCGACGGCTACCCGGGACTGGCGGGCATCGGGCGGGTGACCGCCGCGCGGCTCATCGGCCGCTTCGGGGCGCTGGAGGAATTTCCGCCTGAGGCCCTCGGCGAGCAGCGTGAGCTGGCGCTCCTCTTCAAGCAGCTTGCGACGCTCAGGACCGACGCGGCGCTGTTCCGGGACGTGCATGAGCTGCGCTGGCGCGGACCCACCCCGGGGTTTGCCGCCTGGGCCGAGCGCCTCGCGAGCGCCCCGCTGCTCGAGCGCTGCCTGAGGGCGGCCGCCGCCGCCGGATGAAGCGCGCCGTGCTCGCCGTCCTGTTCGCGCTCGCATGCTTCGCGGCGAACTCGGTCCTGTGCCGCATGGCGCTGCGCGTGAGCCATATCGATCCGGCGAGCTTCACCACCGTGCGCCTGGCCGCGGGAGCCGCGACGCTCGCACTCCTCGCGCGCATGCGCGGCGGCAGCGGGACGCCGCGCGGCAGCTGGCGCGCGGCGCTCACGCTCATCGTCTACGCGCTCCCCTTCTCCTTCGCCTACGTCGGTCTCACCGCGGGCACGGGCGCGCTGCTGTTGTTCGGCGCCGTGCAGGTGGTGATGCTGGCGGCGGGATTCGTGGCCGGCGAGCGCATCGACCGCTGGCTGATCGCCGGCTGGCTGCTCGCGGTCGCGGGGCTGGTGCTGCTGCTCGTGCCCGGAGCCGCGGCCCCGCCCACCCGGGAAGCGTTGCTGATGCTGATCGCCGGCATCGCCTGGGGCTGCTACTCGTTGCAGGGCCGCGGCTCGCGCGATGCGCTCGGCGACACCGCCGGCAACTTCGTGCGGGCGCTCCCGGCGGCCGTGCTGCTGAGCGCCCTCCTGTACGCGCAGCGCCATGCGGATGCGCCGGGCGTTGCGCTCGCGGCGCTTTCCGGGGCGGTCGCCTCGGGACTCGGTTACGCCGCCTGGTACACCGCGCTGCCCCGGCTCGGCGCCATCGCCGCCGCGAACGCGCAGCTCGCCGTTCCGGTGATCGCGGCGCTCGCCGGGGTCGCCCTGTTCGCCGAGCCGATCAGCGCGCGCCTGGCTCTCGCCTCGATACTGGTGCTCGGCGGCACGGCGCTCGCCGTGCGGCGCGGTCTGCTGCTGCGCGCCCCCGCGCCGATCAGCCCTCGCCGATGAGCCGCAGCCCGCTCGCGCCCGCGGCGGGGTTCGGCACCAGGCAGGTGACCTTGGTGCCGCCGGTGGGCACGGGCCGGATCGACAGTTGCCCGCCGATGGCGCTGGTGCGGTAGCGGATGGTGTTGATGCCGAAGCCGGAGGAGTTCGCATCCGCCGGCCGGATGCCGCGGCCGTCGTCCACCACCCGCAGCATCACCCAGTCGGCGCGCACGTCGAAATACACCTCGATGCGCCGCGCCGCGGCGTGCTTCAACGCGTTCTGCACCGCCTCCTGCGCAATGCGGTAGAGGTGCGTCGCCGCCTCGAGCGTGAGTCGCAGCGGCGCCTCGAAGCGCGAATGCAGCTCCACCGCGGTTCCGGCGATGCTGCTGGTGCGCGCCAGCGAGGCGAGCGCCAGCCCCAGATCGCCGTTGAAGCCCGCGAGCGGCGACAGGCCGTGCGCTGCGGCGCGCGCGCTGTCGAAGCTGCCGGCGATCGAGTCTGCGAGCCGCCGCAGGTCCTCGGCGAGCGGCAGATGCTGCTCCTCGGCGCGCGTGGCGAGCTGCGAGGCGAGGAGCGAGGCCACGGTGAGCTCCTGTGCCAGGCCGTCGTGCAGCTCCTGCCCGATGCGGCGCTGCTCGCGCGAGATCGCATTCACGAGCGAGCTCTCGAGCGCCTTGCGCTCGGTGACGTCGAACGTGAACGCCAGCCACGCGGGCTTGCCGCCGTAGTCGATGAGGCGTGCCCAGATCTCGACGTCGATGACCCTGCCGTCGCGGGTGCGCTGGCGCAGCTCGAGCGGCTGGTGCGGCTCGCCCGCGAGCAGCGCGGCGAGCGAGCGCACCTCGTGCGGCGGCGTCAGCAGCTCGGGCGTGCCGGCGAGCAGCGTGCCGCGCGCGAAGCCGTACAGGCGCTCGGTTGCCGCATTGACCAGCAGGAACCGCAGCGTGCCCGCATCGCACACCCACAGCGGCTGCGGGCTGGTCTCGAACACCTGCTCGTAGCGCGTCTCGAGCCGCTGCTGCTCGGCGAGCAGCCCGGTCAGCAGCAGCGAGGCCACGATCATCGCGATGAGATACGACCACAGCACGATGAGGCCCGGGAGGATCTCCGCGCCGCGCAGCATGCCGAAGTCGAACGCGAAACAGATCATCGCGGTGAGCGACAGGGTGAGGGCGGTGACGGCGGCCGGTACGAAGCCGAAGCGCAGGCACACGACCGCGACGAAAGCCGTGAGCGCCAGCAGCCACGGCGCCTGCAGGAAGCCGAACTTCGCCGGGATGGGCGGCGTGAACAGCATCGCGCCGATCAGCACGCCGAGCAGCGCGAGCGCGGCGAGCGTGGCGCGCGGCTGCTCGAACACGCGCTGGAACACCCTGCGGCGCATGGCGATCAGCAGCGGGCCCGTGAGCAGCACGCTGGTGAAATCGTTCAGCCACCAGCGAAAGTAGTCGGCCGCGTCCCAGGCCTTGAGATCCACCGGGTCGACGGCGGCGTACAGCCGATAGCTGCCGACGCCGACCGCGGCCGGCAGCAGCATGCCGACGAGTGCCGCGCCGACGTAGAGCGCGACGTCGCGGCCGTGCTCGAAACGCGGATCGAACCGGTAGCGGCGCAGTAGCGTCACGGTGACCCACACGCCGAGCGGCAGGCCGATGCCGGAGGCGAGCGCCGGCAGCGCGGCGTGCCGGTTGGCATAGTCCACCGTCACGTCGGCCAGATAGATCGCCAGGTACTGCCACGCACCCCAGCGCACGACGGCGGCGACCGCGATGCCCGCGCCGAGGAGCCAGATCGTGAGGCGTCCGCCGAGCAGCGGCGGCGCGATGCCGAGGAGCCCGGCGCTGAGGAGCACGAGAAATACGAGGGCGCCGCGAGCGCCGTTGCGGACCAAAGCTTGCGAGGCGACCCAGGTGTTCAAAGGCTTCCAGCCACCGATGCCGCCATCTTACGCCCCGGTGCCGCGCTCTTAGTCAGTCTTCGAGCGGCACCGCGCGCTCCCGCAGCGCGGCAGTCAGGGCGCCGAGGTGCCGCTCGTAGCGCCGCCAGCGGCCCGAGGACGTCCCATAGATCGGCCGGCGCACCTGCGAAGCGCTCGCGGTGAGCGAGGCGGACCGGTTCTGCTGGATGTCGACCGCCGCATCGTGCCACGCGAGTCCGCAGCGCGCCGCCAGCGCGGCGCCGATGCGCCTCGGCTCCTTCACCAGCTCGGCATAGCGCACCTCGCAAAGCCGCTCGCCGAGCACCGCGCGCCAGTGATTCATGAGGCCCGCGTAGGCCGCGTAGTAGCGGCCGAGCTCGCCGAGGTCGTAGCTGAAGGGATAGCCGGCCGCGAACAGCGTCCGGTACATGGCGAAGCAGCTGTCCATGGGCGAGCGGCTGACGAGCAGGATGCGCGCCTGCGGCAAAGCGCGGGCGATGGCGCCTGCGTAGAGATAGTTGAGCGGCAGTTTCTCGACGATGCGCTGCGCGGGCGGCCCGGCGGCGGCGAGCCGCGCGTATTCGATGGCGACCGCGGCCGGATCGGCGCGCGCGGCGCGCGCGAATACGTCGCCCTCTCCCCCGGACGCCCCGAGCAGCGCCTGCGAGAAATAATCGGTCTCGCCGTTGGAGCGCGCGCCGGGCAGCCCGGTGAGGATGCGCTCGAGGAGCGTCGTACCCGAGCGCGGCAGGCCGACGATGAAGATGAAGCGCGCGGAGTCGGCGGCGTCCGCGGCCGGCGCCGTCGCCTCGCGGTCGTAGACCGCGGCGATGCGCGCGAGCTTGCGCTCATCGAGCGCCACGTCGTACTGCAGCCGCCCGCGGCGCGTCGCCGCGGCGGCGGCAAAAGCCGCGAAGGCTTCATCGTAGCGCTCGAGGTCGTCGCGCTCCTTGCCGAGCGCGTAACCGAGGAACACGCGCGCGCGGTAATCGCCCCCGCGCTGCACGAGCAGTGCCTCGAGCTCCGCGATGTGATTCGCCGTCGCGCTCTGCACGCGCAGCTCCGAGCGCAGCAGGAAGGCGCCGTAGTGCGTGGCATCGAGCAGTATCGTCCGGTCGCAGGCCGACTCGGCGGCGTCCAGGCGGCCGAGGCTGCGCTCGCTGCAGGCCAGGTTGTACCAGAAGCGCGGGTCGCGCGGGGCGAGCTCGGTGGCGCGCCGGTAGAGCTCGTTGGCGCGCTCGTGATTCCCCAGGTGCATGGAGATGAACGCCAGGGCGTCGTAGGCATCCGCGCCGCCCGTACCGAGAGCGAGCGCACTGCTCACGACCTCCTCGGCCGCGGCGCTGCGGCCGAGCTTCATGAGCACGAAGGCGAGCTTGCCATGCTCGGGGCTGCACACGCGCAGGTCGCGCGCCGCGCGCTGCGCCTGCAGCAGCGCCTCTTCGAGCTGTCGCGCGCTCAACGGTTCGGACGCCATGGCGCGAGTGTCCGGGGCGCGCGCCCCGGCGGTCAAATCGCCCTGCGGCGCATCACGCCGCCGGGTCCGCCGCGCCGCGCCCGGCGCGCCGAAAGCGCCGATCTCCTAAGAACGCGCGTGACCCAACGAAGAATCGACATAGACTTGCTTCACGAACGTGTCACATAGTGAACGCGGGGCCGCAATCAGGGGGAGTCGGGCTATGAACACATTACGGCGGACCTTGGGCGCCATCACTCCGGTGCGGGCGGCCGTGTGCGTGGCGCTGTACGGGCTCGCGCCGGGGGCGCAGGCGCAGCAGGCGCCACCCGCCGCTGCCCAGCCTCAGGATCAGGCCGCGGGCGTACTGCAGGAAGTGACCGTCACGGCAACCCGCCGCACGCAGACCCTCGAAGCGGTGCCCTACAGCATGTCGGTGGTGAGCGCCGAGAAGCTCGCCGAGAGCGGGGTCACCGATCTTGCCTCCCTGGCGAGCGACGTGCCCGGCCTCAGCATGTACCAGTACGGCGCGCGCTTCACCGAGGCGACGGTGCCGATCATCCGCGGCATCAACGCGACCGGCGAGCCGACCCGCGGCTTCCGCGCCTTCGAGCAGGCGCCCGTCGGCACCTACATCGGCAATTCCCCGGTCGACGGCTATTTCGAGCTCGACGACCTCAAACAGGTCGAGGTGCTGCGCGGTCCGCAGGGCACGCTCTACGGCGCCGGTACGCTCGCCGGAGCGCTGCGGCTCATTCCCAACTCCCCCGAGCTCAACACCTGGGCCGGCCAGATCGAGGCGAGCGGCGGCAAGCTCGCGCACTCCGACGGCACCCCCTACGCGGTGCGCGGCGTCGTCAACATCCCGCTCGGCGACGTGCTGGCGTTCCGCGCCTCGGCCAAGTACGACTACCAGCCGGGCTTCGTCAATACCTACGGCCTGTTCGCCCGCAGCAACAACGGCCTCTCGGGCATTCCGCTGCTGGCGAATCCCGCCGAGCCGGTCACGAGCCCCGCCGTCTACCAGGACAAGGCGGACTGGAACTTCCAGAAGACCTTCACCGGGCGGGCGAGCCTCCTGTGGAAGCCGGCGGACGCCTTCAGCGCCGAGTTCGCGATCCTGCACTCGAACGTGCAGGGCGACGGCGGACCGCAGGTCAATCCCGACTTCCCCGGCGGCGTCTCGCCGCTCGATCCGGCGACTACCCTGCCGGCCGGCGGTCCGTATCGCGAGTTCTCGCAGATCGATCAGCCCTGGTCGCGCTATACCAACCTCGCGAGCGCCGACCTCACCTGGGACGTCGGCTTCGCCACCCTCTCCTCGACCAGTTCCTATTACACGACCTCGGGCTCGGTGCTGCAGGACAACACCTATAGTCTCGGCGGCCTCGCGAGCGGCGGCTATCTGCCCTACTACGCCGGCGTGCCGACCAACCCGCGCTTCGTCTACGACCAGCAGTTCTCCGACTTCGCGCACACCTTCACCGAGGAGGTGCGGCTGGTGTCCAAGAGCGGCCCCGACAAGATGTTCGACTACGTGCTCGGCGTCTTCTACGAGAACCAGACGAGCGCCGGCGCCTGGACGATCGCGGTTCCGGGCACGCCGGAGTATCAGGCGGCGCAGGGCTGCCTGCCGAACTGCTACTGGAACGTCACCACGGCACCGGGCGACGTCACCTTCCAGCAGATCGACACGCAGAGATTCCAGGACAAGTCGGTGTTCGGCGAGCTCACCTGGCACTTCCTGCCGAAGGGTCAGGTCACGGTCGGCGCGCGTCACTTCAGCCAGGAATTCACCGACTCGCAGTCCTACGACGACTACAACTTCCCGACCTTCCTGCCCGCGACCCCGCACGAGTCGCCGGCCTCCAAGACCGTCGGCAAAGTGAACCCCTCCTACGAGTACGCCGACGATCAGTACGTCTACGCCGCCTGGTCGCAGGGCTTCCGCCGCGGCGGTGCGAACTCGGTGCCGCTGGTGGGTCCGTTCGCCGAGAGCCCGCTGCTCTCCACCTATCAGCCCGACAGCACCAACAACTACGAGGCGGGCCTCAAGGGGCGCTTCAGCAACGGCCTCTCGTATACCTTCGCGCTGTTCGACATCAAATGGGACAAGCCGCAGATCTCCTCCAGCCTCCCCTCCGGCAACCTCGCCGTCTACAACGCCAACACCGCCGAGTCGAAGGGCTTCGAGTTCGAGTCGAGCGGTCCCCTGTTCGTACCGAACCTCGTCTACACGGTGAGCTACGCCTATGCGGACGCGCACCTGACGAGCGACTTCTCACTCCCGGCGAACGATGGCTCGCAGACCGGCAACATCGTCCCGGGGCTGATCCATGGCAGCAGCGGCCAGCAGATGCCGGGGAGCCCGAAGTCGAGCGCCAGCGTCGCGCTCCATTACGACATGGCGGTCGCGAGCGACTACGACCTGGCGCTCGCCGCCAATGCCGTCTACCGCAGCGCCGTGCCGATGCAGCTGACGCCCTCGCTCGGGGTGACCTCGGTGCAGTACTCCTCGAGCTACGAGATGGTGAACGTCAACGCCACGCTCAACCACAAGCCGTGGCGCACAACCGTGTACGTCACCAACCTCTTCGACCGGGAGAACATCCTGGTGCCGCCCACGCAGTTCAACGAGCTCGGCAACCTCACCAATGACTACCTCGTGAGCATTCCGCGGGAGGTGGGATTGCGGGTGGCGTACACCTTCTGAGCCGGGTGGCCGCCGCGGCGGCGCATAATGCGGGACACCGGTATTGCGGGAGTCCCTCCATGATGATGCGCACATTGGCTTTGACGACGCTCGCCCTGCTGTACGCCCGGCCACTGCTGGCGCTCGAGCAGACCACCGCACCGGCGAGCTGCGATCAGCCGCAGCACCGCCAGCTCGATTTCTGGCTCGGCGACTGGCAGGTGTACGACGGGACGACCCGGCAGCTGGTCGCCTACGACCGCGTCGAGAAAAGCTACGAGGGCTGCGTGGTCGAGGAGCGCCTCAGCTTCCTCACCGACATGTACCGGCGCCCCGGCGTCCAGGCGCGCCTCGCCGGCGTCGCCATCAATCGCTTCGACGGCGAGAGCTGGCTGCAGATGTGGGCGGATAATCAGTGGGGAGCGATCGTGCTGCGCGGCGCGCTGAATGCGGCCGGCGACATGGAATTCCTCACCGTGACCCCCTCGCGCCATCGCGACGTGAAGCTCATCTACCACATGCACGTCGACGGCACGCTCGAGATCCTGCAGTACGTGGCCCCCGCCGGCAGCGGCCAGTGGACGCAGTACGGCGACCTCCTCTACCGCCGCAATCGCTGAAATGGCCGTCCGCATCAGCGAGCACGTCTGGATCCCGCTGAGCGACGGCTGCCGCCTCGGTGCGCGGCTGTGGCTCCCCGAGGAATCGGCGCGCGCGCCGGTGCCCGCCATCCTCGAGTACATCCCCTACCGCAAGCGCGACGGCACGCGCGGCCGCGACGACCCCATGCACGGCTACTTTGCCGCGCACGGCTACGCGGCGGTGCGGGTCGACATGCGCGGCTCGGGGGAGTCCGACGGACACCTCGCGGATGAATACCTCGCGCAGGAGCAGGACGATGCGCTCGAGGTGATCGCCTGGATCGCGCGCCAGCCCTGGTGCACGGGCAAGGTCGGGATGCAGGGCAAGTCCTGGGGCGGGTTCAATGCGCTGCAGGTCGCGGCGCGGCGCCCGCCGGCGCTGAAGGCGATCATCACCACCTTCTCCACCGACAACCGCTATACCGACGACATCCACTACATGGGCGGGTGTCTCCTCAACGACAACCTCTGGTGGGGCAGCATCATGCTCGCCTACCAGGCCCGTCCGCCCGATCCGCTCATCGTCGGCGACGGCTGGCGCGGGCGCTGGCTCGAGCGTCTCGAGAGGCTGCCGTTCTTTCCGGGGCTGTGGCTCGAGCATCAGCGCTACGACGCTTACTGGAAGCACGGCTCGGTGTGCGAGGACTTCGGCGCGATCGAGTGCCCGGTGCTGGCCATCGGCGGCTGGACGGATGCCTACACCAACGCGGTACCCCGCCTGCTCGCGGGCCTCAAGGTCCCGCGCCTCGGCATCATCGGCCCGTGGGGCCACCTCTACCCGCATGACGGCGTACCGGGACCCGCGATCGGCTACCTCGAGGAGGCGCTGCGCTGGTGGGACCGGTGGCTCAGGGACCGGGACACCGCCATCATGAACGAGCCCATGCTGCGGGCGTATCTCGAGGACCCGGTGCCTCCCGAGGGCACACGCACCTTCACGCCGGGGCGCTGGGTGGGCGAGCGCACCTGGCCCTCCCCCGATATCAAGACACTGCGGCTGCATCTGCACGCGGGGGGCGGCCTGGGCGATGCGCAGCCGGCGGACGCGGTGCTCACGATCCGCTCGCCGCAGAGCCACGGCAAGGCGGCGGGTGAGTGGATGGGCGTCGGCTGTCCCGGGGAGCAGCCGACCGATCAGCGGCTCGACGACGGCGGTGCGCTCGTGTTCGACGGCGCGATCCTCGATCGCGCGCTCGAGGTACTCGGCGCGCCGGTGCTGCGCCTCAGGATCGCCGCCGACGCGCCCGTGGCGCAGCTCGCCGTGCGGCTCTGCGACGTCGCTGCGGACGGTGCGGTGACGCGGGTGAGCTACCAGGTTCTGAACCTCACCCACCGCGACAGCCACGAGCACCCGAGCGCCCTCGAGCCGGGCCGTTACTACGAGGTGGCCGTGACGCTCAACGCCTGCGGCCACCGCTTCCTCCCCGGCCATCGCCTGCGGCTCGCGATCGCGAGCGCCTACTGGCCGATCGTGTGGCCGGCCCCCAGTGCGGCGACGCTCTCGATCCGCGCGCGCGAGAGCGCGCTCGAGCTGCCCGTGCGCCACGGCGCCGATGCGCAGCCCGTGAGCTTCCCGCCGCCCAGCCACGGTCCGCGCACGCCCATCACCGTATTGGACCCCGGGAGCGTGCGCCGTTATACGACCCAGGATCACGTCACCGGGGAGACCACCTATGTCACCGAGGGCATCGGCGGCGTGTTCGGCGAGGGGATCCTGCGCTTCGACGCCGTGGACGTCACGATCGCGCACAGCCTGAGGCGCGAGCTCACCGTCCGCGACCCCGACCCCCTGTCGGCGCGCTATCTGCTCACGCAGTCGTATGAAATGGGGCGCGAGGGCTGGCGCACCCGCATCGACACCAGGGCCGAGATGCACAGCGACGCCGGCAGCTTCTTCCTCACCGCCAGCCTCACCGCGCGCCTGAACGGCGAGCTCGTGGCCGAGCGGCAGTGGCGGCTCGCGGTGCCGCGCGACCTGGTATGAGCGCGGCGGACGCCCCCCCGCACCGCGAGCTCTTCGGCCAGCCGCGCGGGCTCGCGACACTCTTCCTCACCGAGATGTGGGAGCGCTTCTCGTACTACGGGATGCGCGCCATCCTCATTCTGTACGTGGTGGCCGCCGTCCGCGACGGCGGTTTCGGCCTCGACGATCGCGTCGCGAGCGCGATCTACGGCCTCTACATCGCGGCGACCTACATGTTCGCGCTGTTCGGCGGCTGGATGGCCGATCGGCTGCTCGGCGCGCAGCGCGCCGTGATCGGCGGCGGCGTCCTCATCATGATCGGCAACGCGCTGCTCGCGGTCGGCCGGGCGCAGACCTTCTTTCTCGGCCTCCTGGTCATCGTGCTCGGCGTGGGATTGCTCAAGCCCAACATCAGCGTGATGGTGGGCGGGCTCTACCCCGAAGGCGGTGCGCGGCGCGATGCCGGATTCTCCATCTTCTATGTCGGCATCAGCGTCGGGGCGCTGCTCGGCTCGCTGCTGGTGCCGCTCACCGCCGCGCATTTCGGCTGGCGCTCGGGGTTCGCCCTGCCGGTCATCGGCATGCTCTTCGGCCTCGCGCAGTTCCTGCTGACGCGCCGCTCCCTGGGTACCGGCGGCCGCACCACGCTCGAGCGGGCCTGGCGCGCCTGGCTTCCGGTCGGGGTGCTGGTCGGGGCGGTCGCGGGGATCGCCGCGCTCGCGCTGACGGGAGCCCTCACCATCGATCCGGTGGCGCTCGCCACGGCGGCCTCCTGGGCCATCGGACTCTTCGCCCTCCTCTATTTCGTCTATCTCATTGCCTTCGCGGGCCTCACGGCGGCGGAGCGGCGCCGCGTGTACGTGATGGCGGCGCTGTTCGCGGCCTACGCGATTTTCTTCGCGGGCTTCGAGCAGGGCGGCGCCTCGCTCAACCTCTTCGCCGAGCGTTACACCGACCGCCGCATCCTCGGCTGGGAGATGCCGGCCGGGGTGCTGCAGGGCGCGACCGCCTTCTACACCATTCTCTTTGCACCGGCGTTCGCGGCGCTGTGGCTTGCGCTCGGCCGACGCGGCCGCGACCTGGCGCCCTCGGCCAAGTTCGCCGCGGGCCTCGCGCTGCTCGCCGCGGGGTACCTGGTGCTCTATGGCGCATGCGGCTACGTGCTCGCCGGGGTGAAGGTGCTGCCGACCTGGCTGCTGGGCGCTTACTTCCTGCAGGAGTGCGGCGATCTGTGCCTGTCGCCGGTCGGCCTCTCCTCGATGACCAAGATCGCGCCGCCGCGCTTCGCCGGCCAGGTCATGGGCGTGTGGTTCCTCGCCCTCGCCCTCGGCAACAACATGGCGGGCCAGCTCTCGGGCGAGTACGACGCGCACGATCTCAACTCGCTCCCGGCGCTGTTCCTCAAGATCGCGCTCGGCGCGCTCGGCGCCGCCGCGGTCATGGCACTGCTCACGCCGGCGATGCGGCGGCTGATGGGCGGGGTGCGCTGAGAGCCTTCAGGCCTGCGGCGAGCCGCGCCGCCACCCAGGCATGGAAATGGTGCGTGGCGGTATCCATCGCCGGCGAGAACACGCCTCCCGCGTAGCCGGGCGAGGCGCGCCCGAGCTGCAGCTGCTCGACCGCGGTCAGGTCCTGCGCGAACACCAGCCGCCAGGCCGCGAGCGTCGCGGCGCGGCAGCCGCGGTAAGCCTCCTCGGTCGCGCCCGCGCCCACGTAGAAGATGCGCAGCTCCTCGCGCGTGCGATCGGGCGCCTCCGGGGTGAGCAGGATGGCGAAGGCGTGGTCGGCCTGGAAGCCGAGCAGCACGTTCGGATAGAGCGTCGGGTACTCGGCGACGTGCATGCGGTCCGCCGGCCAGCCCGCGACGCGCGGCAGGTGGGCGCCCGCAATGTCGCTGCCGCGGTAGGCGAGCGAGCCCTGGCCGGCAAAGGAGTCGCTGAGGAAGCAATAGTGATCCTCGAGCCGCGAGTAGCTGTTGAGCTCCGGATGCACCCACGGCAGGTGATAGGCCTCGCAGTAGTTCTCGACCGCGAGCTTCCAGTTGCAGGGCGCCGTGAGGGTCAGGCGCGCATCGGTGATCCCGGGGGCGAGCTGCGCCCAGCCGCCGGGACGCAGCAGCTCCTCGGCACGCCGCCGCAGCGGCGCGGTGTGCTGATCGAAGTCCGGGCCGTCGCCGCTCAGGTTGACGAACAGGATCCCCATGAAGACGGCGCTGCGCACCGGCTTCAGTCCGTGTGCCGCGTTGTCGAAGCCGCTCGCGTGGTGTTGCCCGACGCCGCCCAGGTGCGGCGTGGCTTTGAGCTCGCCATTGGCCGCGTACGCCCAGCAGTGATAGCGGCAGGTGATGAGCCCCTTCACCTCGGTCGGCTCTGAGACGAGCTTCATGCCGCGGTGGCTGCAGACGTTGTGGAACACCCGCAGCGTCGCGTGCCGGTCGCGCACCACGAGCAACGGGAGGCCCATGAAGTCGAGCGGCTGCGCAAAGGGGCGCTCGGGAATCGAGTCGATGAAGGCGAGCGCGGCCCAGGTGGGTGCGATCACCGCATCGCGCTCGAGCGCGAAACACTCGGCGCTCGTGTATGCGGCGTTGGGCAGCCCCGTCGCCGCATCGATCGGCCGCTGCACCTGCGCGAGCTGCTCGAGTGTCAGTTCCATACGCTGCGGCGCAGCGTATCACCTTCCGGGAACGCCCTCGGGGCCGGGCACGCGGGCGCTCCCGTGCGGCGCGCGCGGCGCCTAATAAATTGCGACGCGCGACTAAGAAACGGGAAGTCCACCGATGCTGCGGCGCCGGAAGATAGCTGCATGAAGCGCCAGGTGCGAGCGCTGGTCATCGGTGGCGGCGTCGTCGGCTGCAGCGTGCTCTATCATCTCGCCAGGCTCGGCTGGCGGGACGTGGCGCTGCTCGAGCGCCGCGAGCTGACCGCCGGCTCCTCCTGGCACGCCGCGGGCGCCTTTCATGCGCTCAATTCGGACCCGGCGATGTCGCGCCTGCAGGCCTACACCGTGGCGCTCTATCCGGAGCTCGAGAAGCTCTCCGGCCAGGACGTGGGTCTGCACTACCCGGGCGGCCTCAACGTCGCCGCGACGAAGGAGCGCTGGGACCTGCTGCGCGCCGATGTCGCGCGCCATCGGACCATGGGCCTCGAGACCCGCCTGGTGGGCCCCGCCGAGATCCGCGAGCTCTGCCCCATCATGGACACGACGGGCGTGCTGGGCGCGATCTACGATCCCATGGAGGGCCACCTCGATCCTTCCGGCGCCACGCACGCCTTCGCCCGGGCGGCGCGCCATCTCGGCGCGGAAATCCAGCGCCATACCCGCGTCACCTCACTCACGCCGACCGGCCGCGGCACCTGGGAGGTGGGCACCGAGCACGGCTCGATCGAGGCCGAGCACGTGGTGAACGCCGCGGGGCTCTGGGCGCGCGAGGTCGGTCGCATGGCGGGAGTCGAGCTGCCGCTCGTCCCCATGGAGCACCACTATCTCATCACCGAGGACCTCGCCGAGCTCAGGGGCGCCGCACGCGAGCTGCCGGTGGTGGTCGATCTCGACGGCGAGATGTACATGCGCCAGGAACGTCAGGGCGTGCTGCTCGGGGTCTACGAGACCCCCGCGACGCCCTGGGCGGTGAACGGCACGCCCTGGGAGTACGGCGACAACGAGTTGCTGCCGCCCGATCTCGAGCGCCTCACGGGCGCCCTGGAGAAGGGCTTCACGCGCTTCCCGACGCTGCATGCGGCCGGTATCCGCCGCATCGTCAACGGACCCTTCACGTTCACTCCCGACGGCAACCCGCTCGTCGGCCCGGTGCCGGGCGTCCCCAATTACTGGGCGGCGTGCGGCGTCATGGCCGGGTTCTGCCAGGGCGGCGGCGTCGGGCTCGCGCTCGCGACCTGGATGGTGCATGGGGAGCCCGAAGGCGATGTGTTCGCGCTCGATGTGGCGCGTTTCGGCGCATACGCCACGCGGGCCTATACCCTCGCCAGGGCGCGCGAGTTCTATACGCGGCGCTTTCGCATCGCCTACCCGAACGAGTACTGGCCGGCGGGACGGCCGGCGAAGACCTCCGCGCTGCACACCCGCCTGCTCGCCCGCAACGCCGTCCACGGCGTGAGCTACGGGCTCGAGTACCCGCTGTACTTCGCGCCGCGCGGCGCAAAAGCCGAGGAGGAGCCGACGCTACGCCGCTCGAGCGCCTTCGCTGCCGTCGGCACCGAGTGCCGCACCGCGCGCCAGAGCGGCGCGGTGATGGACGCCTGCTCCTACAGCCGCTACGAGTTCTCCGGTCCCGCCGCCGCGCAATTTCTCGACCGGCTGCTCGCCGCGCGCCTGCCGCAGGCAGGGCGCGCCCGCCTCACGCCGATGCTCGCGCCCAGCGGCCGCCTCATGGGCGATCTCACGACGCTGCGGCTCGGGCCCGAGCGCTTCCTGGTGGTGGGCTCCGGGTATCTTCAGGCCTGGCATCTGCGCTGGTTCCACGCCCACCTGCCCGCCAGCGGCGTGACGGTGCGCAATCTCTCCGATGAATGGGGCGGACTCGCGCTCTTCGGACCGCGCTCGCGCGAGCTGCTCGCGCATCTCACCCGGGACGACGTCAGCGCCGCGGCGCTGCCCTTCATGGGGGTGCGTCTGATCGACGTGGCCTTCGCCCCGGCGGTGGTCGCGCGGATTTCCTTCACCGGCGAGCTCGGGTTCGAGATCCATGCGCCCCAGGTGTGCCTCGGGGCGATCTATGATCGGCTCATGGCGCAGGCGGGCGAGCTCGGCATGGTCGACGCGGGGATGTACGCGCTGCTGTCGCTGCGCATCGAGAAGGGCTTCGGCATCTGGTCGCGCGAGTTCTCCCGTGATTACACGCCGCGCGAGAGCGGCCTCGCGCGCTTCGTGGCCTACGACAAGCCGGACTTCATCGGCCGGGACGCGGCGCTGCGCGACCGCGACACCCCTCCCGCCCGGCGCCTGGTGCTGCTCGAAGTCGACGCGCTGGATGCCGAGGCGAACTACCTCGAGCCCATCTGGGCGGGCGCCGAGCGCGTCGGCTTCGTGACCTCGGCGGCTTACGGCCACAGCTCGGGGCGCAGCTTCGCCATGGGCTACGTGGCGAGCGCGGACGCAGCAGCGGGCACGGCGCTCGAGGTGACCATCGTCGGCGAGCGCCGCCCCTGCCGCGTGCTCGGTGAGGCGGCGGTCGACCCGAGCGGCTCGCGCATGAGAAGCGGATGACCGAGCCGCGCGCAGGCGACAAGCGGCGCCGCCGCCAGCCCAGGGTGCGCGCGATCCATCCGGCGGCCGCCGCGTTCATCAATCGCGCGATCCCGCCCTACGAGATGCTGCCCGAGGAGGCGCTGGTCGCCATCGAGGAGCACGCCGACCGCATCCTCGAGGAGATCGGACTCGAGATCCGCGGCGACCCTGAGGCAATCGCGCTGTGGCGCGCCGCGGGCGCGGCGGTCGCCGACGACTGCCGGGTGCGCGTACCGAAGGGGCTGGCGCGCAGCATCGTGCGCCGCTCCGCGCCCGGCTCCTTCACGCAGCACGCGCGCAATCCCGCCCGCAGCGTCACCATCGGCGGCCGCTCGACGGTGCTGGCACCCGCCTACGGCTCGCCCTTCGTGAGCGACGCCGACGGCGGGCGCCGTTATGGCACGCTCGCGGACTTTCACAACTTCGTGCGGCTCGCCTACCTCTCGCCCTGGCTGCATCATTCCGGCGGCACGGTGTGCGAGCCGACCGACGTCCCGGTCAACAAGCGCCACCTCGACATGGTGTACGCGCACATGACGCTCTCCGACAAGCCCTTCATGGGCTCGGTCACGACCGCGGCGCGTGCCGCCGACTCGATCGAGATGTGCCGGATCCTCTTCGGGCGGGAGTTCGTCGACCGGCACTGCGTGATCCTCGGCAACGTCAACGTCAATTCCCCTCTGGTGCTCGACGGCGAGGCCTGTCGCGTGATCCGCACCTACGCCGCCGCCAACCAGGCGCCGGTGTGCGTACCCTTCATCCTCGGCGGCGCGATGGGTCCGGTGACCACCGCCGGCGGTCTCGCCCAGTGCTTTGCCGAGGCGCTGTTCTGTGTAGCCCTGGGACAACTCGAGCGCGCGGGGTCGCCGGCCATCCTCGGCAACTTCCTCTCCTCGATGTCGCTGCGGAGCGGCGCGCCCACCTTCGGCACCCCGGAGCCGGCGCTCGCCTACTTCGCCATCGGCCAGCTGGCGCGGCGCCTCGGCGTGCCGCTGCGCTGCGGCGGGAATCTGTGCGCCTCCAAGGTCCCCGACGGCCAGGCCGCCACCGAGAGCGCCAACTCGCTCTGGCCCGCGATCCTCGCCGGCGCCAACTTCGTGCTGCACTCGGCCGGCTGGCTCGAGGGCGGCCTCGTCATGTCGTACGAGAAGTTCGTCATGGACCTCGACCAGTGCGCGCTCATGCACGTGGTCGCCGCCGGCATGGCGCTCGATGAGAACGGCTTCGCGCTGGAGGCTTTCCGCGAGGTGGGTCCGGGCAGGCATTTCCTCGGCAGCGCCCATACGCTGCGCAACTACGAGACCGCCTTTCTCGATGCCGACCTCGCCGACAACAACTCCTTCGAGCAATGGCAGGAGGCCGGGGCCCACGACATCCTGTGGCGCGCCACGCGGCGCTGGCAGGGGCTGCTCGCCGCCTACGAGCCGCCGCCGGTCGACGCCGCGATCGATGCGGCGCTGCGCGAGTACATAGCCCGGCGCAAGGCCTCGATGCCCGATGCGTCCTACTAGCGTTGACAGGACGGCATGGCCACGGCATCGTCGTTGCCGATGATCGACTCAGGCGTCGCCAGCCGATTCGAGGTGGCCGAAACCCAGGTGGTGGTGCCGCCGCGGCTGCAGTGCCTGCAGACCACCGACGCCACGCGCTCGCCGTTCGCCTCGCGCTACAGCGCCTACCGCCACCCGCTGCGCTTTTCGTCCGAGGATCCGGGCAACCGCTGCGACACTTATTACCTCTCCCCCTGGATGGTGATGGCGGTCGTCGACGTCGCCACCATCGACCGCTTCGAGAGCCCGCTGCAGGGCCAGGACATCGTCGAATTCCACTACCGGATGTCGGGCGCCATCGAGATCGGCGGCTCCTGGGGAGAATGCCGCATCGCCGAGCCTTCGTGGCTGCTGTGGTTCCAGCCGAACGGCTGCGACGATGCCAGCGAGCGCCTCGGCGCCGCGCAGTTCGGCCGTGAGACCTGGGTGAGCCTCTATTGCGACCGCGCCTGGCTCGACCAGGTGAATGAGCGCGCGGCGACGCGCCTCGAGGCGGCCTTGTCGGCGGGCGAGAGTGCGGCGCTGGTGCCACGCTACCGCACCGGGCCGCACATCGGCGCGACGCTGCCGCTGCTGCGTGAGATCGTGCGCGCCAACCGTGACGATCCGCTGCACTGGCTCTATGCCTGCGCCAAGGCGAACGAGCTGCTGTACGCGACCTTGAGCAACATCGGCATCTTCGCGCCGCTCGATGCCGCGGGCCGGCTCAAGCTGAGCGCCCGCGACCGCCGGCAGCTGCAGGCCGTGCGCGACGCGCTGGCCGCGGATTTCGTCGCCCCACCGCGCCTGCCGGTGCTGGCGCGCCGCGCCGGCATGAACTACTCCAAACTCTGCAGCGGCTTCCATCAGCTCTTCGGCGAGACCACGGCCGAGTTCGTACGGCGCCAGCGGCTCGAGTTCGCACGCGAGTTGCTGCGCACCACCGACCTGCAGGTACAGCAGATCGCCCGCCGCGCCGGCTACGCGCATCACGGCAGCTTCACGGCGGCCTTCACGCGCCAATTCGGCTACTCGCCGAAGAAAGTCGCGCGCAACACCTCCTCGAGCTGACCGCGGCGGCGGCCGGTGCGCGGCGCGCACTCCCCGCGGCGCCGGCAGCGAGGGAACGGATTGGCGGCGGCGCGCTCTAAGCATCTTTCAGCGCAAGACAGGAGTCCGCCATGAAGAAACGGATCGCATTGCTGCTGCTCGCCTTCGTAATGCCCACCGGCATCGCACTGGCTACCACCCCGCTGGCCAATCCCACAAAGCTGCCGAAGGTGTCGTGCGACACATTTCATTACAGCGACGCATTTCTCGCGCGGTTCCCCATGGCGCCCGCGGCCTGCCGTGAGGGCCGGGTTCTCGACGGACGGGAGTGGGCCAGATTCGACACGCGCGTGTACCTCATCGACTACCCACAGTTCATCACGGTGCGCATGCTCGACGTGCGCGGCAATCCGGTCTCGACCTTCTCCTTCCATCCGGCGCCCAACGCGCGCATCGTCATGAACGGCAGGAGCATCCCCTTCAGCCAGGTCAAGCTGGGCGACACCATCACCTTCTGGAAGTCCGAGCAGCGGCTCGACCGGCGGCTGATGCCGCCCGAAACGGCGGTGGCGTGGCAGGTGATGCCGCCGCTCCATTCGGTGGCATCGGTGGGCTAAGGCGACGGCTACCGGATGCGGATGGGACGGCTGCGTCCGTCACGACAGTATCTGGAGAGAGACCTGCGGACAGGGGAGCGGATGAGCGTTGCGGCGAACGGTTGGACGGTCAAGGACGGCACGAGCCTGAGGCCCTGCGTGTGCGGGTCCTGGATACAGCACTGGATGACCTTTTCAGGGCAGTTCTGGCCGCCCCGATGCTCCGTGGCCGGCTGCGCCAACGCCCCGAGCGTCGGTGGACACGTCGTGCACCAGGGCGGGATGGGCGAAGGCATCGTGCCGCTATGCGCCTCCTGCAGCCG
>DATKPR010000088.1:0-8340 GCA_035523985.1 Steroidobacteraceae bacterium
GCACGCGCACCTCGTGCGGATGCACCGCCCGCGCCAGCACATCCTTGCGCAGCAGCGACAGCAGCGCCGCCACGTCGATGGGCGCGCCGCCCACGACCTCGTCGGTCTCCTCGAGCCGCGAGAGCTCGAGCAGGTCGCGAATGATGCCGGTCATGCGCGCGGCCTGGCGGCGCATCTCCGCGAGCGGCCCCGCCAGATCCGGATCGAGCGCCGGATCCTGGCCGAGGGTCTCGAGGTAGCCCGAGATCACGGTGAGGGGCGAGCGCAGCTCGTGCGAAGCGTTGGCGACGAAGTCGCGCCGCACGGCCTCGAGGCGCATCTGACGCGAGACATCGCTCACCAGCAGCAGCAGCTGACCGTCGCCGTAAGGGGCCACCTGCAGCGAGAGGTAGTTGTCCTCACCCATGGTCGGACGGATGACGACGGGGTTGGCGTAATCCTGCCGCCCGAGGTAGCGCAGGAACTCCGGCTCACGCAGCAGGTTGTCGATGCGCAGCCCGAGATCGGCGGTGCTGCGCAGCTCGAGCAGCTGCGCCGCCATGCGGTTGAACCAGACGATCTCGCGCTGCGCATTGAGGATGACGACGCCGTTCGGGAGCGCGGCCGTCGAGCGCTGCAGCTGGCGCATCAGCTGCACGAAGCGCTGCTTGTGGAAGCGCTTGCGCCGGTGCAGCCGCACCACCTGCGCGATGATTTCGCCCCACACGCCGCCGACGTCCGGGGGATCGGCGTAGTTGCGGTGCCGCAGCCACCATTCCAGGCGAAAGAGGTTGGCCAGCACCCAGCTAAGATGTACGGCCAGCGCTGCGGCAAGTCCGGCGCCGAGATTGCCGAACAACCAGCCGACGCCAAGGCCCGCCATCACCGTGGCGAATACACGGCCGATGGTGAACCACCACATTTGTGTCGCGGGCTGCATCGACGCCCCGCCCTCCTGAAGCCGTCCGGCGCCGCTAGACCGTGCGGGCGGAGAACCGGTAACCCGAGCCGCGGACGGTCTGCACGAAGCGATCGTACCCGAATTCCTCGAGCGCCTTGCGCAGGCGGCGAATGTGCACGTCGATGGTGCGCTCCTCGACATAGACGTTGCCACCCCAGATGCGGTCGAGCAGCTGGTCGCGGGTGTAGACGCGCTCCGGGTGCGTCATGAAGAACTCGAGCATGCGGTATTCGGTGGGGCCGAGCCCCACGGTCCGCGGGCCCACCATGACGCGATGGCTGCCCTGATCGAGCACCAGGCCCTCGAACTCGATGAGCTCGTCCACCCCGCTCGGGGTCGAGCGGCGCAGCACCGCATTGATGCGGGCGAGAAGCTCCCGGGGAGAGAAGGGCTTGGTGACGTAGTCATCGGCGCCGCCCTCGAGGCCGGCCACCTTGTCGCCCTCTTCGGCGCGCGCGGTCAGCATGATGATCGGCAGCTCGCGCGTCTCGCGGTCGCGCTTGAGGGACCGCGTCAGCTCGAGGCCGCTCATGTCCGGCAGCATCCAGTCGACCAGCACGAGATCCGGACGCGTGTCGGCGAGCGCGGCACGGGCGGCGCGGCAGTCCTCGGCCTCGCGGACTTCGAACCCGGCGCGCTTCAAGCCAAAGGCGATCATCTCCCGGATCGGGCGCTCGTCCTCGACGATCAGAACCTGCTTGGAGGGCATGAGGTGCCGCGTTCCGCTTATCTGCCGCGCGAGTATTACAGGGGTACTGTGTTGCAGATTCGTGACAAGTGCGCAAGCGCTTGTTTCAGTTCAATGACCGGCGGCCGGAGCCTGCACCACCTGGTCCCGGAGGTACACCGGTAGGGCCATTTCGGGGTCGAAGATACGTCCGGCGGCCACCTCGTGCACCGCGAGGAGCGCGATCTCGGCGGCACGCGGATACAGGACTTCGATCGCCGCGGGGCCTCCGGGGATCAGGCGCGTCAGCTGCGGACAGGCCGAGAACCCGGTGCCGGCGCCGAGCAGCTGCGCGTCCCCTTCCCACCCGGCCGGCAGCCCGACTTGCCCCGGATCGCTGACGCGCTCGCTCCCCACGGGCGCCGCGGGATCGTCCGCGAAACGCCTGAAGCACGCCCAGTAGACCTCGCGCATGCGCGCGTCGTTGCACACCAGCACCCGCTGCGCGCCGGCTTGCGTGGCCAGGGCCCGGCAGGCGACGGCCCGCAGATCCGAGACCGGGACCACCGCAAGCCCCGCGCCGTAGGCGAGTCCCTGGGTGACGCTCGCCGCGAGCCGCACCCCGGTGAAGGAGCCGGGGCCACGCCCGAAGGCGATGGCGTCCACAGCGCCGAGGCTCATCCCCGCCTCCGCGAGCACCGCATCGATCATGGCGAGGATCGCGCCGCCATGGCCACGCCCGGCGAGCTGCTCGCGCATCGTGAGACGCCCCTCGATGAGCAGCGCCGCCGAGCAGTTTTCGGTCGCGGTATCGAGTGCGAGAATTCTCACGAGAGGCTCACCGCGGCGCGCGGGGCGTGCCGGCGCAGGAAGCGGCGCACCTCAGCCTCTTCCTGCGTGACAGTCATAGGCGGGAGCGCCGCGAGAAACGCCCGGCCGTAGCTCTTGCCGAGCATGCGCGGATCGCAGATCACGACCGCGCCGTAGTCATCCTCGCTGCGGATCAGGCGTCCCACACCCTGCTTCAGGGCGAGCGCGGCCTCGGGCAGCTGGTAGTCGCGAAACGCGTTGCCGCCGGTCGCGTTCAGATGCGCGATGCGCGCCCGTACCAGCGGATCGTCCGGGGAGGCGAACGGCAGCTTCTCGATCACGACGAGCCGCAGCGCCTCCCCCTTCACGTCGACTCCTTCCCAGAAGCTCGCCGTCCCGAGCAGCACGCCGTTGCCGTCGTCGCGAAACTCCTGCAGCAGCCGTTCGCGCGGCGCCTCGCCCTGTACGAACAGACGATGCGGTGGCGCCTCCCCCCAGCGCGCGCGCAGCAGCCGCGCACCCTCGGCGAGCGCGCGATGACTCGTGAAGAGCACGAACGCCCCGCCGCCCGCGGCTGCGATCAGGGGGAGCGCCGTGTCGATCACCGCGCCGACATAGCCGGGTGCGCTCGGCTGCGGCATCGCCGGCGGCAGGTACAGCACGCTCTGGCGCTCATGATCGAAGGGACTGTCGATGCGCAGCGTGGCGCACGTGCCGATGCCGAGCCGCCCGGTGAAGTGCCCGAACTCCTCCCCGAGCGACAGCGTCGCGGAGGTGAAGATCCAGGCGCCGCGGCGCGCCTCGATCAGCGCGCGGAAGCGACCCGAGATGTCGAACGGCATGAGACTGAGGGTGAAGCCGCGCGCGTTGACCTCGAGCGCTCGCGCGCCGTCGAGCTCATCGAGCGCGGCGATGCGCTCGAGCCCGGCCGCGATCTCATCGGCCCGGCCGGCAAGCTGCGCGGCGAGCGCGTCGTCGTCACGCGCGGCGAGCGTTTCGCCGACGCTGGTGAGCGCGCGCGACAGCTCCTGCGCGGCGCGGGCGAGGCCCGAGTCGCGCTCGCCCCAGGCGAGGCGCGTGGCGAGCACGCCGCCGCCGGAGGCCGCGGGCAATGCCGCACGCAGCGTCCGCAGGCTCTCCTCGACCGACGCGAGCGCCCCGGCCAGCGCGGCGGCGTCCGCGGCGCGGCGCAGCTGCGGCTGCGCGTCCTTCAGCAGATTCTCGACCTGGCGGCTGCTGACGCTCGCGCCGAAGAACTGCGTGGCGAGGTCCGGTATCTGGTGTGCCTCATCGAGGATCACCGCGTCCGCCGACCCCAGCAGGTCGCCGAAGCCGTCCTCCTTGAGCGCCAGATCGGCGAGCAGCAGGTGATGGTTCACGATGACGACGTCGGCTTCGAGGGCCGCGCGCCGCGCGAGCGCGACGTGACAGCGCGCGATCTCGGGACAGCGGGCGCCGAGGCAGACCTCGCGCGTGGCGGTCACCTGGCTCCACAGCGGATGCGAGTCCGAGAGCCCGCGGACCTCGGCGAGATCGCCGCTCGTGGTGGTCTCGGCCCAGCGCGCGATGCGGGTGAGGAGCGCCTGGTTGCCGCGCGCGCGGGGCGCCGCCGCACCCTCCATGGCGAGCTGCTCGGGCGCCTCAACGGCAAGGCCGAGGCGGTGCCGGCACAGGTAGTTGGCCCGTCCCTTGAGCAGCGCCACGCGCGCCGGGCGACCCAGGGCCGCGCCGACGAGCGGCAGATCCTTCGAATAGAGCTGATCCTGCAGAGTGCGCGTGCCGGTCGAGATGAGCACCCGTGCCCCCGACAAGAGCGCCGGCACCAGGTATGCGAAGGTCTTGCCGGTTCCGGTCCCCGCCTCGACCACGAAGGTCTCGCGGTCGGCGAGCGCCGCGGCGACACGCTCGGCCATGCGCCGCTGCTCGTGCCGCACCCGAAAGCCCGGGAGCGCCCGCTCGAGCGGGCCCCCATGGCCAAATATGTCCTGAAGATCGAGCATCCGGACGTCAGTTGCCCCCGTGTCCGGGCGCATCCTCGCGTGCCATGCGGCGGCTGTCGAGATGCATATCCTTCTGAATTTCCTGCAAAGAGCTACTCTAGCAGGGGGTGTCATCCGGCCGGGATATACTTCGACGTTTAGAAGAAGAGGAAGCCCGAGGAATGGCCGCCCCTGCGCACCAAATGACCCCTCTTCCCGAGCTCAGCCGCCCCGTGGCCGAATGGGTGAACACGGTGCGCGAGCTCACCCAGCCGCGCGCCATCCACTGGGTCGAGGGGACCGAGGCCGAGGCGCGCGAGCTGACCGCGCAGCTGGTGCGCAGCAGGGAGCTCACGGTCCTCAACGGCGAGCACTTCCCCGGCTGTCACCTGGCGCGCTCGGCGCCGAATGACGTGGCCCGCGTCGAGCACCTCACTTATATATGTACCCGCTCGCAGGAGGATGCGGGCCCGAACAACCACTGGATGGACCCGCAGCAGGCGCACGAGCGCATGCGCGAGCTGTTCCGCGGCTCGATGCGCGAGCGCACGCTCTACGTGATTCCGTACTGCATGGGCCCGCTCGACTCACCGCTGGCGCGCCGCGGTGTCGAGCTCACCGACAGCCCCTACGTCGTGCTCAACATGCTGATCATGACGCGCGCCGGCCGCGCCGCGCTCGAGCTGATCGCGCGCGACGGCCGCTTCGTGAAGGGACTGCACTCGATCGGCGAGCTCGATCCGGAGCGGCGCTTCATCATGCACTTCCCCGAGGAGCTCTCGATCGAGAGCTTCGGCTCGGGCTACGGCGGTAATGCACTGCTCGGCAAGAAATGCCATGCGCTGCGCATCGCGAGCTGGCAGGCGCGCACCGAAGGGTGGCTTGCCGAGCACATGCTGATCGTGGGGCTCGAGAGCCCGCGCGGCGAGACGCACTATCTCGCCTGCGCATTCCCGTCCTCGTGCGGCAAGACCAACCTCGCCATGCTGATCCCGCCGGATTCGCTCCCCGGCTGGCGCGTGTTCACCGTGGGCGATGACATCGCGTGGCTGCATCCGGGAGCCGACGGGCGGCTGTGGGCGATCAATCCGGAAGCCGGATACTTCGGCGTGGTCCCGGGCACCAATGCGCAGACCAACCGCAACGCCTACGAGATGATCCGGCGCGACACGCTGTTCACCAACGTCGCGCTGACCGCCGACAACCAGCCCTGGTGGGAAGGATTGCCGAGCGGCAAGCCGGTGCTCGACTGGCAGGGCCGCCCCTACGATCCGGCGCGCGGCCCGGCGGCGCACCCCAACTCGCGCTTTACCGTGTCGGCGAAGCGCAACCCGAGCTACTCGCCGCACAGCGAGGACCCGTGCGGCGTGCCGATCACGGCGCTGGTGTTCGGCGGGCGCCGCCGCGAAGTCGCACCACTCGTCTACGAGGCGCGCGACTGGCAGCACGGCGTGCTGGTGGGTGCCTCGCTCGCCTCCGAGACCACCGCCGCCGCGGTCGGCCAGGTGGGCGTGGTGCGCCGCGACCCGATGGCCATGCAGCCCTTCTGCGGCTACAACTTCGGCGACTACTGGCAGCACTGGCTCGAGGTCGGCGCCAAGCTTGCCCACCCGCCGCGCATCTACCACGTCAACTGGTTCCGCCGCGACGCCGCCGGCAAATTCCTCTGGCCGGGGTACGGTGAGAACCTGCGGGTGCTCGCCTGGATGCTGGATCGCTGCGCCGGCAGGGTGGGCGCGGCGGAGTCCGCCATCGGCCGCCTGCCACGGCCGCAGGATCTCGACACCACCGGGCTGGCGCTGGCGAGCGGCACCCTCGACTCGCTGTGCTCCATCGACGCCGGCATCTGGCGCGGCGAGCTCGCCGCCATGCGCGAGTACCTCGGCCGTTACGGCAGCCGGCTGCCCGCGGCGCTGCTTGCGCAGCTCAAGTTGATCGAGGAGCGGCTCGGCTGAGCGCGGCGCGCGCGCTCGGCACGTCAGATTTCCTCGCAGTTGAAACGGATCGTCTGCGGCGAGCCCTGCTCGGGCAGCCGCCCGAGCCCGATCATTCCCTGACCCTTGATCTGCAGGCTGTCGCGCCGCACGAAGGCCTCTTCACCGTCGGCGGTCTGCACGAAGGTGCCGTTGGTGCTCTGGTCGACGAGCACGAACTTGTTGCGGCTGATCTCGATGCGCGCGTGCAGTCGCGAGATGAGGTTGCCCTTCACGACGACGTCGTTGTCCTCGGCACGCCCGATGGTGACGCTCGCATGCCGCTCATCGACCAGCAGTTCGCGATCCTCGGTCCGCAGCCGCAGCCGCAGCCCGCGCGCCGGACGCGCGTCGCCCGCGATTCCGGGCACCATGCTGGTGACGTCCTCGGTCTGCCACAGCACCTCGTACAGCACCACCTCGTTCCCCTGACCCTTGAGCGTCGCGATGTCGATCTGACGGCAGGCCGCGCGCCATTCGGGCGAGAGCTTCTCGACGGTCGCCGCGGTGGTCACGATCTGCCCGGCCTTCGCCTGACTCGTCATGCGGTTGGCGGTGTGCACGGCGGCGCCGAACACGTCGCGGTTCTCGAGCATCACGGGCCCGAAGTGGCAGCCGATGCGGATCGAAACGGGCTGCCCGTCGACTTTCAGCTCCGCGTGACTGGAGATCTGCTGTTGCATCTGCGCCGCGGCATTCAAGGCCGCATCGGCCGTGGGGAAGGTCGCCATCACCTCGTCGCCCATGGTCTTGATGACCGTTCCCTGGCGCTGCTCGGTGGCGCTGCGCATCACCTCGATGCAGGTGGCGACCATGTCGCGCGCGCGCAGGTCGCCCATGAGGTCGTAGAGCCGGGTCGAGCCAACGACGTCGGCAAACAGTATGGCGAGCTCGATGTCCTTGCCCATGAGTGCGGCCCGATTATACGCAATGGCCCCCGGGCCGCTAGAAGCGCGCCCCGGGGACAGCGCCCCGCGCACCCTACGGCCGCGCGGCCGCGGGAATCGCCTGCCGCAACAGCTCCGGGCCCGCCCCCGGCAGGCGCGCTCCTTCGCTGAGAATCCGGCGGAAATCCCGTGCGCCGGGTTGACCGCTGTAGAGGCCGAGCATGTGCCGTGTGATGGCGCCGAGGCGCTCGCCGGCGGCGAGCTCGCGCTCGCTGTAGCGGGCCATGCGCTCGATGAGCGCCGCACGCGTCGGTGCCGGCGCCCCGTCCGGCACGAGTGCGCGCTGCAGCTCCGCCAACACGAAGGGCCGGTGATAGGCCTCGCGCCCGAGCATTACACCGTCGCACCAGCCGAGCGCCGCGAGCACCGCGCGGCTATCGCGCAGCCCGCCGTTTACGACCACCGGCAGCGCCGCAAACTGCTCCTTGAGACGGCGCACGATCTCATAGCGCAACGGTGGAATCTCGCGGTTGTCCCTGGGGGAGAGTCCTCCCAACACCGCCTGGCGCGCGTGCACGATGGCGGCCTGACACCCGGCCGCACGCAATCCGTCGACGAAGTGTACGAGCGCCGCGAAGTCCTCCTCGGTGTACCGCGCCACCGCCGCGCGCACCTCACGGCCGGCGGCGCTGATGACGCCGATGCGCATCTTCACCGTGACGGGGATGCGCACCGCGGCATGCATCGCCGCCACGCATTCGGCCACGCGCCCCGGCTCGCGCATCAGGCAGGCGCCGAAGGCGCCGCTCGCCACCCGCTCGCTCGGGCAGCCGCAGTTGAGGTTGATCTCATCGTAGCCGGCCTCCTCGCCGGCCCGCGCGGCGCGCGCGAGCTCGTCCGGCTCGCTGCCTCCCAACTGCAGCGCGAGCGGGTGCTCCTCGGGATCGAACCTGAGGAGCCGCGCGCGGTCGCCGCGCAGGATCGCCGCGGCGGTGATCATCTCGGTATAGAGGAGGACATCGGGCGCGAAGCCGCGCAGGAAGTAGCGGCAATGCCGGTCGGTCCAGTCCATCATGGGAGCGAC
>DATKPR010000089.1:0-6735 GCA_035523985.1 Steroidobacteraceae bacterium
GCGAGCGCGACGCTTTCGCTCTCGAGGCGCGTCGCGTCGAAGTCGACGGCGGCGGTCACTTCGACCCCCTCGGGCGTGCGCTTGGAGGACAGGATCACCGCATCGTCGCCGAGCTGCTCGCGGATGCCGCGCAGCGCCTGACGCGTGTCCGGTGCCATGTATCTAACGATTCTCATTCATTCTCTCCGTCAGCTTCCCTTGACGCTCAGCGACCGACGGTGGTCACCAGGCGCACCTTGCGGTTGTGCGGAATCTCGTTCCATGCCAGCACCTGCAGTCCCGGTACGCTCGAGCGCACGAATCCTGCGAGCGGCGCCCGCAGCGCCGGCGGCACCAGGAGCACGGCCGGCTCGCCGGCCACCTCGCGTCGGCGCGCCGACTCCGACAGACGTTGTTGCAACTTCTCTGCCAACCCGGGCTCGAGGGTGGGGTTGGCGGCATTTGTCGTGAGCGCACCTGTGAGCAACCGCTCAAGGTCGGCGTCGAGTGACATAACGGGGACCTCGCTCACCGGGCCGGCGATGTCCTGGACGATCTGGCGGCCGAGGGCGATGCGCACCTGGCTCAAGAGCACGGCGGGGTCGGTCGAGCGCGGGGCGTTCTCGGCGAGGGTCTCGAGGATGGTGCGCATGTTGCGGATCGGCACCTGCTCGGCGAGCAGGCCCTGCAGCACCCGCACCACCGCGGCCAGCGACAGCACCTTGGGAGTGAGGTCCTCGACCAGCTTCGGGGCGGTCTTGGCGACCAGGTTGAGCAGCTGCTGCACCTCCTCGTGGCCGAGGATCTCGTGCGCGTGCGCCTGGATGAGCGAGGAGAGATGGGTGGCGATCACGGTGCCCGGATCCACCACCGTGTAGCCGAGGGTCTGCGCGTGGTCGCGCGCGGCGGGCTCGATCCAGATCGCCTCCATGCCGAAGGCCGGATCGCGCGTGGCAATGCCCTGCACGGGCCCGAACACGCGCCCGGGATTGAGCGCGAGCTCGCGGTCGGGGTGGATGACGCCTTCGCCGATCGGCACGCCGCCGAGGGTGATGCGGTAGGCATTGGGGGCGAGCTCGAGGTTGTCGCGGATGTGCACCGCCGGCACCAGGAAGCCGAGATCCTGCGAGAGCTTGCGGCGCACGCCGCGCACGCGGCCGAGGAGATCGCCGCGCTGCTTGGCATCGACCAGCGGCACCAGGCGGTAACCGACCTCGAGACCCAGGCGGTCGACGGGCTGCACGTCGTCCCAGCTCAGCTCCTTGTTCTCGGGGGCGGGCGGCGGGGCGGCGGGCGCGGCCTTGGGCGGCGCGGCGCGCCGCTGCTGCAGCGTCCAGGCGGCCGCTCCGCACAGTCCCGCCATGGTGAGGAACACGAAGTTCGGCATGCCGGGGATGAGCCCCATCACGCCAAGCAACGCCCCGGCGACGCCGATCGCCTTGGGATTGCCGAAGAGCTGCTTGCGCAGCTCCCCGCCCATGTCCTGCGGGCGCGACATGCGCGTCACGATGATCGCCACCGCGGTCGAGAGCAGCAGCGCCGGCAGCTGCGCCACGAGTCCGTCGCCGATGGTGAGCAGCGTATAGGTGCGGGCCGCGTTGGCGAGCGTCAAGCCGTGGCCGAGCGTGCCGATGGCGAGGCCGCCCACCAGGTTGATGAACAGCACCAGGATGCCCGCGACCGCATCGCCGCGCACGAACTTGCTGGCGCCGTCCATGGAGCCGTAGAAGTCGGCCTCGGCGCGCACCTCGGCGCGGCGCGTGCGCGCCTCGTCCTGGGTGATGAGCCCGGCGTTCAGGTCCGCGTCGATGGCCATCTGCTTGCCGGGCATGGCATCCAGGGTGAAGCGCGCGCTCACCTCGGAGATGCGGCCCGAGCCTTTGGTGACCACCACGAAGTTGATGATGGTGAGGATGACGAACACCACCACGCCGACGGCGAAGTTGCCGCCGATGACGAACTCGCCGAAGGAATGGATGACGTGGCCGGCGGCCTGGTCGCCGGTGTGGCCGTTGAGGAGCACGACGCGCGTCGAGGCGACGTTCAGCGCCAGGCGCAGCAGCGTCGCGAGCAGCAGCACGGTCGGAAACACGCCGAACTCGATGGGGCGCGCGACGTAGAACACCGCCATCACGATCACGATCGAGAGGGCGATGTTGAAGGTGAACAGCACGTCGAGCGCCAGCGGCGGCAGCGGCAGCACGATCATGGCGAGCACCGCCAGCATGCCGACCGGCACGCCGATGCCGGTACGCAGCAGCTCGCGCAGGCTGGGATTACCGGGCTGGGCGGCGGGGGCCATGACTCAGCTCGCCTCGCCGTTCGGATCGATGGCCGGATCGATGGCCGGCAGCGCCGGCAGCGGCGCGCCGTCCTTGCGCGCCGCGCGCAGCTGCGCGAGATAGGTGAGCACCTGGGCGACTGCCACGTAGAGCGAGGCCGGGATCTCCGCGCCGATCTCCACGTGCCGGTGCAGGGCGCGCGCCAGCGGCGGCGCCTCGAAGATCGGTACCCGGTGCTCCTCGGCGATCGCGCGGATGCGCGCCGCGATCAGATCCTGTCCCTTGGCCACCACGATCGGCGCCCGCATGCGCTGCTCGTCGTAGCGCAGCGCCACGGCGAAGTGGGTCGGGTTGACGACCACGACGTCGGCCCTGGGCACCTCGCGCATCATGCGCCGGCGGGCGCGCTCGCCCTGGATCTTGCGGATGCGGCCCTTGACCTCGGGCGAGCCCTCGCTCTCCTTGAGCTCCTCGCGCACCTGCTCGCGCGTCATGCGCAGCTGCTGCGTGTAGCGCCACAGCTGCCAGGGCACGTCCACGGCCGCGATGAGCGCGAGCGTGGCCGCGAGCGCGAGCAGCGCGACGGCGCTGATCGAGGCGGCGTGCACGATCGCCACCGCGACGGGCTCGGCGCTCAGGCTGAGGATCGCCCCGGACTGCCGCCACAGCACCAGCGCCGCGACCAGCGCCAGGAGCGCGAACTTGGCGAAGGCCTTGGCGAGCTCGACCGCGCCGTTCGCCGAGAACATGCGCGCGAAGCCCGCCCCGGGGGACAGGCGCGAGAAATCGGGCACCAGGGCCTGCGGATGAAAACCGCGGCCGCCGAGGGCGAGCGGCGCGGCGAGCGCGGCCAGCACCGTCAGGCCCCAGAGCGGCGCGCAGGCGTAGAGCGCGTGCGCGGCGCTGGCCGCGAAGGCCCCGAGCGCCGCGCTCTCATCGAGGGCGCGCTCGCGCGGCACCGAGAGTCCCGCGCGCATCAGCGCATGCAGCTGTCCGCCGCACCAGCCGCCGAGGAGCTTGAGTCCCGCGGCGGCCGTGAGCAGCACCAGGGCGGCGCCCAGGTCCGCCGAGCGCGGGACCTGGCCCCGCTCGCGGGCCTGCTCGCGGCGCTTGGCTGTGGGTTGCTCGGTCCGTTCGCCGGCCGGGGTGTTGTCGTTCTCGGCCATGATGTCAGCCCGCGCCGATGAGCTGCGCCAGCGCCTCGAAGGCGCGCGCGAGCAGCTCGAGGAAGCTCGCCTGCACGGCCGGCAGGCCCACGGTGAGGATCACGAGTCCGAACACCAGCGAGACCGGCAGCCCGATCGCGAACAGGTTGAAGGCGGGCGCCGCGCGGCTCATGACGCCGAAGGCGAGGTTGACGATCAGCAGCGCCGTCACTCCGGGCAGCGCGATGGTGAGCGCGCCGGCGAAGAGCTGCGAGCCCCAGCCGACGACGGTGGCGAGACCGGCGACGCCCAAGCCGCTCGCGCCGACGGGCAGTGTCGTGAAGCTCTTCACCAGCACCTCGATCAGCGCCAGGTGGCCGTTCAGGGCGAGGAAGGTGAGCGTCACGAGCAGCGTGTAGAGCTGGCCGACCGCGGGCGTGCTGGCCTCGCTCCCGTGCAGCGGGTCGACGTTCATCGCCATCGACAGGCCCATGCTGTTGCCGAGCATCTGGCCCCCTAAGTTCACCGCGTCGAAGAGGATCTGCAGACAGAAGCCGAGCGCCACGCCGATCAGCACCTGCTGCACGGTGACGAGCGCGCCGGCGGGGGAGAAGGCGGCGATTGGCGGGGCGGCCGGCAGGAGCGGCGCGACCAGCAGCGTGATCGCCCCGGCCAGCACCACGCGGATGCGCGGCGGCACGGGGGCGGCGCCGAACACCGGCACGACCATGAAGCACGAGCCGATGCGCACGAACGGCCAGTAGAGGAGCGCGACCCAGGTCTCGAGCTGATTGGCGGTGAAGCTGATCATGCGCGTTGCGTGCGGGGCGGCGGCGTCAGTTGATGAGGCCCGGGATGCTCTCGAAGAGCTCGCGCGTGTAGCCGACCAGGACTTTGAGCATCCAGGGGCCGGCGATCATGAGCGCCACCGAGATGGCGATGAGCTTGGGGATGAACGACAGCGTCATCTCGTTGATCTGCGTCGCCGCCTGGAAGGCGCCGACGATGAGTCCGGTGATGAGCGCCACCAGCAGCATGGGCGCCGCCAGCATGAGGGTGATCTCGAGCGCGCGGCTGCCGATGGTCATGACGGTCTCGGGGGTCATGAGTAGAAGCTCGCGGCGAGCGTGCCCATCACCAGCGACCAGCCGTCGACCAGCACGAACAGCATCAGCTTGAAGGGCAGCGAGATCAGCACCGGCGACAGCATCATCATGCCCATCGACATGAGCACGCTCGCCACCACCAGGTCGATGATCACGAAGGGGATGTAGATGAGGAAGCCGATGAGGAAGGCGGTCTTCAGCTCGCTCGTCACGAAGGCCGGCACCAGGAGCGTGAGCGGCACGTCCTGCGGGCTGGCGAAGCCCTTGCCGCCGGAGATGCGCACGAAGGTGGCGATGTCGGACTCGCGCGTCTGCGCCAGCATGAAGCTCTTGAGCGGCACCACGGCGCGCTCGAGCGCAACGCTCGTGTCGATGGTGCCGGCGGAGTAGGGCTGGAAGGCCGTCTCGTTGATGCGCGTCACCACCGGGCTCATGACGAAGAGCGTCAGGAACAGCGCCAGCCCCACCAGCACCTGGTTGGGCGGCGTCTGCCCGGCGCCGAGCGCCTGGCGGAGGATTCCGAGCACGATGATGATGCGCGTGAAGGCGGTCATCATGAGGACGATCGCCGGCAGGAGCGTGAGCGCCGTCATCAGCGCCAGCACCTGCAGCGAGAGCGTATAGGTCTGGCCGCCGCCGGGGCCGCTCACGCTGACCGCGGGGATGCCAGGAATGCCTGCCGCCGGCGCCGCGGCCGCTGCCAGGGTGGGCAGCAGCGCGAGCAGGGCGATGAGGGCGGTCCGTGCGGGGCGCGTCACTTGCCGAGACTCCGCAGCAGGGCGCGGAACGGGGAGTTCGCGGCGCCCGCGGAGCCGGCCGGGGGAGCTTTCAGGTCGAGCGGCTCGGGCAGCACGTAGAGCGTGCTGACGCGGCCCGGGGCCACGCCGAGGAGGACCTGCGCCGTGCCGACCCGGATCAGCACCGCGCGCTCCTTCTGGCCGAGGGGCAGCTGGGCGAGCACGTCGAGGGCGCCGCCGACGCGCGAGCCGAAGGTGCGCACGCGCTTCAATACCCAGGCGAGCGCGAACACCGCGCCGAGCACCAGCAGCAGCGCGAGGGTTACCTCGCCGAGGCCACCGAGGCCCCCGGCATGCGCGGCCGGAGCAGTTTGCGGGGCGGCGAACATCGGATCACTTGAGCTTGCGCAGCCGCTCCGCCGGGCTCACCACGTCGGTGAGGCGGATGCCGAAGCGCTCGTTGACGACCACCACCTCGCCGTGGGCGATGAGGGTGCCGTTGACGAACACGTCGAGCGGCTCGCCGGCGGCGCGGTCGAGCTCGACGACCGAGCCCTGGTTGAGCTGCAGGAGGTTCCTGATCGGGATGCGGGTGCGCCCGACTTCCATGGAGAGCGTCACCGGGACGTCGAGGATGACGTCGAGATTGACGTCGCCTCCGGCGGGCTGGCTCTCGTCCTGTACCTGATCGAACTCGGCGGCTTGCACCGCCTCGGCATTGGCGTTCATTTGCGGCTCTCGGGTTTCAAGCTCGGGGGATCGGAGGGCGGCGCGCCGAGGCGGCGCACGCGCGTTTCGATTTTGACGGCCTGCTGGCCGCGCGACAGCCCGAAGCTGCCGCGGAACAGCGGTACGTCCTCGGCGACGAGGGTCACCTTGCCGGCGAAGTCGCATGGCAGGATGTCGCCGGGTTTGAGATTCAGGAGGTCGGCGAGCGTCACCTGGGCGCGGCCGAGGAGGGTCTTCAGCTGCACGTCGGCGTCCTCGATCTCCGAGCGCAGCAGGTTGCTCCAGCGCGAGTCCTTCTCCATGCGGTCGCTGGCGATGCCGGCATCGAGCACGTCGCGCATCGGCTCGATCATCGAGTAGGGCATGGTCACGTGCAGGTCGCCGCCGCCGCCGTTCAACTCGACGTGGCAGGAGGTCACCACCACGATCTCGGACGGCGAGACGATGTTGGCGAAGTGCGGATTGACCTCCGACTGCAGGTACTCCACCTCGATGGTGGCGACGTGCGACCAGGCCTCGCGCAGGTCGGCGAAGGCGCTGCGCAGCAGCATGTGGATGATGCGCTGCTCGGTGGCGGTGAACTCGCGGCCCTCGATCTTGGCGTGGCGGCCGACGCCGCCGAAGAAGTTGTCGACCACCGCGAACACCAGCTTCGGGTCGAGCACCAGGAGCGCCGTGCCGCGCAGCGGGTTGATCTTCACCATGTTGAGGCTGGTCGGCACGTGCAGCGTGTGCACGTACTCGGAGAATTTCTTGA
>DATKPR010000090.1:0-3760 GCA_035523985.1 Steroidobacteraceae bacterium
GGGGGGCACGCATGGTCACGGAGTCGCGCCGGGAGCTGACGCTGCGGGGGCTCGTCCTCGGGGTCCTCCTCACCGTGGTGTTCACCGCCGCCAACGTCTACTTCGGGCTCAAGGCGGGGCTCACCTTCTCGACCTCGATTCCCGCGGTGGTGCTGTCCATGGCGCTGCTGCGCTGGCTCGGCAACACCACCGCCCAGGAGAACAACATCGTGCAGACGGTGGCTTCCACCGCCGGCACGCTCTCCTCGATCATCTTCGTGCTGCCGGGATTCATCATGATCGGCTGGTGGACCGGCTTCCCCTACTGGCAGTCGGTGGCGATCTGCGCCGCCGGCGGCATCCTCGGCGTCATGTACTCGATCCCGCTGCGCCGGGCGCTGGTGACGGACTCCGACCTTCCTTACCCCGAGGGCACCGCCTGCGCCGAGGTCATCAAGGTCGGCTCGGGCGATGTGACCGACAAGGACTCGGTGGAATCCGGCGGCAAGGGCCTGAAGGCGGTGCTGGTGGGGTCGCTGGTCTCGGCGCTCTTCCTGGTGCTGGTGCAGACGCGGCTGTTCCTCGGGGACGTCGCGCACAGCTTCCGCTTCGGCAGCGATGAGCGGGCGCCGGCCACGGGCTTCGATTTCCAGCTCTCGTTTGCGCTCTTCGGCATTGGCCACCTGGTGGGCATCAGCTGCGGCGTCGCCATGTTCGTCGGCGCCCTCATCGGCTGGGGCTGGGGCGTGCCGCACTTCAGCGCGCTGCATCCGGCGGCGGGCGAGGTGGGCGGGTTCGCGCACGACACCTGGAGCCACTACGTGCGTTACGTGGGCGCGGGCGCGATCGCCGTGTCCGCCATCTTTACACTCATCAAGCTCGTGAAGCCGGTGATCGGCGGCCTGAAAAGCGCCATGGCCTCCTCGCGGGCGCGCAAGGCCGGCAAAGGCGACACGCTGGCGCGCACCGAGCACGACATTCCGGTCGACCAGGTGGGCCTGGTGTCGATCCTGTGCATCCTGCCGATCTGCTGGCTGCTGTGGAACTTCGCAACCAGCGCAGGGCTCGGCGCGCACGCGCTGCTCCTCACGATCGGCGGCATCGTCATCGTGGTGGTGCTGGGGTTCCTGGTTTCGACCGTCTGCGGCTACATGGCGGGACTGATCGGCGCCTCCAACAGCCCGCTGTCGGGTATCGGGATCCTGGTCGTCGCGACCACGGCGCTGTTCCTGGTGGTGACGGTGAAGTCCGCGCTGCCGCCGGAGATGGGCAAGGCACTGGTGGCCTACGCGCTGTTCGTGACGGCCGTGGTGTTCAATGTCGCGGCCATCGCCAACAACAACCTGCAGGACCTCAAGACCGGCCAGCTGGTGGAGTCCACGCCCTCGAAACAGCAGTGGGCGCTGGTCATCGGCGTGGTGGCAAGCGCGCTCGTGATTCCGCCGGTGCTCGATCTCGTCAACAAGGCCTACGGCTTCGCCGGCGCCCCCGGTGCCGGTGCCCACGCGCTCCCCGCGCCCCAGGCGGGCCTGATCTCCGCGCTCGGCCAGGCGGTGATCCAGAACGACCCGGAGAAATGGCAACTGATGGGCTTAGGCGCCCTGATCGGCGCCGGCATCATCGTGGTCGACTTCGTGCTCTCGAAGACCACCCGCTCGATGCGCATGCCACCGCTCGCCGTGGGCCTCGGCATCTACCTTCCCACCGCCTCGACGCTCATGGTCACCGTGGGCGCGCTGGTCGGCTGGTGGTTCGACCGGCGCGCCGACCGCACCGCGAAACCCGACGCCACCAGGCAACTGGGCGTGCTGCTCGCTTCCGGTCTCATCGTGGGCGAGAGCGTGCTGGCGGTGGTCTTCACCGCCCTCGTCGCCTTCACCGGCAACGCCTTCCCCATCGGCGTGGTGGGCGACTCATTCGAGATCCCGTCCGAGATCCTGGGCGGCCTCGCCTTCGCCGCGCTCGTCTGGTGGGTGTACCGCTGGGTGGAGAGGCTGCAGACGCGCTGAGGGCGGGGCGTGCGGCGCGCCGCACGCGGCTCAGGCGCCCGGCGCCGCTCAGCGCTGCCGGTAGCGCTCGATGCCCCGCTGCCCGATCAGCATCGAGCCCACGAGTCCCGTCAGCCAGACGATGAGCCAGGTGAGGAGCGCCGCGCGAAAGCCCCCGTCGAGGTGAAACCCCGGCAGGATCCAGGCGACCAGCGCCACCATCGCGGCGTTGAGCACCAGGAGAAAGAGCCCGAGCGTGACGATCGTGATGGGGAGCGTCAGGATGAAGGCGATGGGGCGCACGATGGCGTTCACCACGCCGAGCAGCAGCCCCGCGAGCACCAGCGTGGTCGGATCGTCGATGCGCACGCCCGCGACGCAGCGCGTCGCGATCCACAGTCCCAGCGCCGCCAGCACCGCCCGCAGCAGGAAGCCGGTCATCGGCCCGCCTCGCGCTGCATCTCGACCAGCACCTTGAGGCGATTGAGGGCCTGCTGCCACGAGGTCCGCAGCCGCCAGTACTGCGTGTCCCACTCGGCCGCGCCCGGCACGCCCGAGCCGAGCAGCCGCACCACCGTGCCGCCCGGCACCGCCTCGACGATCAGGTCGTCGGTGAGCACCGAGTCGGCGCGCGGCAGCGCCGCGTTCGGCAGATAGATGAGCCGGACGCGGCGGCCAGGCTCGAACACGTCGATGTGCGCCTCGAGCTCGGTCACGCGGTCGACCTTGGCGCGGAACAGCCCGCCCTGGCGCGGCTGCAGCTGTGCCTCGGGCGAGCACCAGCGCGCCAGGGCCTGCGGCTCGGTGATCGCCCGCCACACCCGCGCCACGTCGGCGTTGATGTCGACCCGGTGCGCGTAGCCCCGGCTTCGCTCGCTCATGGCGCCATTCTGCCACCGGGTGCGCTCACGCGCCCCGCCCGGCTCGTCTATGCTGGGCGGCGAGGAGGTTGCATGGCACTGGTACATTTCGTTCTCGCGCTCGCGCTGCTCGAGTACCTCGCCTTCGGGTACGCGGTGGCCCGCGCCCGCGGCACCTACAAGGTGGCCGCTCCCGCCACCACCGGGCACGAGGTGTTCGAGCGCTATTTCCGCGTGCAGATGAACACGCTCGAGCAGCTGGTGGTGTTCGGCCCATCGCTCCTGCTGTTCGCCTGGTACGTGAACGCCGCCGTCGCCGCCGCGCTCGGACTCCTCTTCGTCATCGGGCGGGCGCTCTATTTCCGCGGCTACGTGCGCGCGGCCGAGGGGCGCCACACGGGATTTCTGCTCTCGGCGATACCGAACGTGACGCTGCTCGCCGGCGGGCTGCTCGGCGCCGCACAGGCCTTGCTCCGCGGCGCGCTCTGAGGGCCTTCAGGCCTTCGCCGCCGGACGGCGCAGGACGGCGTTCGCGAGCGGCAGCAGCGAGGCGGCGATGATCGCGAGCGTCACGAGCCCGAAGTGCTGCTTCACGAGCGGGATGTTGCCGAAGAGATAGCCGCCCCAGATGAACAGCAGCACCCACGAGCAGCCGCCGAGCAGATTCCAGGCGAGAAAGCGCGCGTAGGGCATGCGGGCGACGCCGGCGACGAACGGCGCACAGGTGCGGATGATGGGCATGAAACGCGACAGGAAGATCGCGAGCCCGCCGTGGCGCACGAAGAACTCCTCCGTGCGGCGCAGGTACTCGACTTTGAGGAAGCGGTAGCGGCCCGAGAAGGCCGGCGGACCGATGGCGCGGCCGATGCTGTAATTGACCGTGTTCCCGAGCACCGCCGCCACCGCGAGGATCGCGCTCGCGAGCGGCGCGCT
>DATKPR010000091.1:0-11931 GCA_035523985.1 Steroidobacteraceae bacterium
TGCGCTACGGCGTGTACCGCATGCCGCTCTACGCCAACGGCCAGACCCTCGAGACGCTGCTGCGCGCACGCGAGCAGGACCTCGAGCTCACGCTGACGCCGGCGCGGCTCGGTACCGTCGTGCGCCTGCTCGCCTACCGCAGCACCGCGCGCATGGGCGACTACGCGCAGGCGCTCGCCATCGCCGCGGCCACCGGCACGGTGCCGGACGTGGCGGCCGACGATGCCGGGGGGCGCCACAAGACCGGCTTCGGCGTGAACGCCGAGCAGCCCATCGCGGACGGCGGCGACACCGGCGTGTTCGTGCGCCTGGGGTGGCAGGACGGCAGGACCGAGGATTTCGTGTTCACCGAAGTCGACCGGCAGGCGAGCGCGGGCGCGCAGCTCTCGGGCGTGCACTGGCAGCGCAGCGAGGACCGTGTGGGGGTCGCGGCCGTGGTCGAGGGACTCTCAGCCGTGCACCGCGAGTACCTGGCCGCGGGCGGCGCGGGATTCCTGCTGGGCGATGGCGCGCTCAACTACGCTCACGAACAGATCCTCGAAGCCTACTACCGGGCGCAGTGGACCTGGTCGCCCGGTGGCCTCGCGCTGCGCCTGCAGCTGTCGCCGGACTTCCAGTACCTCGAAAACCCGGGCTACAACCGCGACCGCGGACCGGTGCGCTTCTACGCGCTGCGGCTGCATGTCGAATACTGAGAGCCCCGCCTCATACCGCGGGTATCCCGCTCAGCGCCCGGGCGGCGCGAGCACGCGATAGACGATCCCCGCAAGACCCGCGCCCACGAGCGGTGCCAGCCAGAAGAGCCACAGCTGCTCGGCGGCCCAGCCGCCCACGATGAGCGCGGGTCCGGTGCTGCGCGCCGGATTCACCGAGGTGTTGGTGACCGGAATGCTGATGAGATGGATCAGCGTCAGGCACAGGCCGATGGCGATCGGTGCGAAACCCTGCGGGGCGCGCGCATCGGTCGCGCCGAGGATCACGATGAGGAACATGAAGGTCATGACGACCTCGGTCGCCAGGCAGGCGCCGAGGGAGTAGCCGCCGGGTGAGTGCGCGCCGTAGCCGTTGTTGGCGAGGCCATGGGAGAGATCGAAACCGGCCGCGCCGCTCGCGATGTAGCAGAGCAGCGCCGCGGCGACGATTGCGCCGAGCACCTGCGCCGCCACGTAGGCCGGAAGCTCCGGCAGCCGGAAGCGTCCCGCGGCCCACAACCCGAAGGTCACGGCGGGATTCAGATGCGCGCCCGAGATGTGGCCAATGGCGAAGGCCATCGTGAGCACGGTGAGGCCGAAGGCGAGCGCCACTCCGGCGAAGCCGATGCCGGTGTGCGGGAAGGTCGCCGCCAGCACGGCGCTGCCGCAGCCGCCGAGCACCAGCCAGAAGGTTCCGATGAATTCCGCGAGCGTCCTGTTGAACAGCGGCATGTGCCCTCCGCGAGGCATTGATTGTTATTTGACCCGGACGAAATCGATGAAGCCGCGCTCCATGTCGGTGTGCGTCAACTGCACGCGCACGGCATCGCCCACATCGAGGCCCTGGAAGCCCCTGACCAGCCGTCCTTCGGCGAGCGGGTGCGGGATACGCACGAAGGTCCCGCCCTCGTTGACGCCGGTCACCATGGCGTCGAACTGCTCGCCGAGGTGCGGCCCGAGCAGCATCGCGGCGGCGGACTTGCGCACCTGGCGCTCGACCTTCTGCGCATTGCCTTCCTGCAGGGTGCAGTGTGCGGCGAGCGTACGCAGCGTCGCGTCGTCGTAAGGAGCCGGGCGGCCGGCGAGCGCCGCCTTGACGAGCCGTTGGGTGATGAGATCGGGAAAACGGCGGTTGGGCGCGGTGGCATGCGTGTAGTCGTCGATGGCGAGGCCGAAATGGCCCTCGGCCGGCTCACCGGGGCGCTTGAGCACGTACTCGCCGGCGCCGAGGAGCTTGACGATCGCCAGCGACAGATCCGGGAAGCGCTCCGGGGCGCGCTGCTGGCAGCTCACCAGGAAAGCGCTCAGGGCGCGCGCGTCCGCGGCCGCCGGGAGCGATCCGCCCACGGTCGCGGCGAGCGCCACGATCCGTCCCCAGCGCTCGGGCACGCGCAGCACCCGGCGCAGCGAGGAGGAGCGGCGCGCTTCGAGGAACTGCGCCACCACGCTGTTGGCGGCGATCATGAAGTACTCGATGAGCTCCTTGGCACGGTTGTCCTCGTCGGGGCGCAGGTCGAGCAGCTGGGCGCCCTCGTAGATCGCCTGCGCCTCGAGGGTGGTGAGACCGAGCGCACCCTGCGCCTTGCGCACGCGCTTCAACGCCTGCGCCACGCGGTCCTGGATGCGCAGCTGCTCCTCCATGCCCGCGACGGCGGCGATCGGCGCCGGCATCGGCCCCTTGCCGTCGAGCCAGGCGGCGACGCTGTTGTAGGCGAGCTTGGCGCGATTGACGACGCTCGCGCGGTACACCTCGGAGGCGCTCACCTCGCCGGCGTCCGTCACGGTGAGGTCGATCACCAGGCTCGTGCGCTCCTGCCCTGCGGCGAGCGAGGTCAGGTCGGTCGAGAGCCGCTCGGGCAGCATCGGGAAGATCTGCGCGGCGGTGTAGACGCTGGTGGTATTGACGCCCGCATGCGCATCGAGCGGCGAGCGCGCGGCAACCGTGCCATCGACGTCCGCCACCGCCACCAGGATCCGCGTCGCCCCATCGGCCAGCACCTGCGCGACCGACAGCTGGTCGAGGTCGCGCGAGTCGTCGTTGTCGATCGAGCACCACAGGAGCGAGCGCAGATCGCGCACCCCGGGAGCGCTCACCGCCGCCGCGCCGCCGATGCTCTCGAGCTGCGCGAGCGCGGTCGCGGGAAAATCCGGCTCGAGGCCGTGCTCCTGCATCGAGCGGCGCGCGATGCGCGTCAGCTCGGCCTGGCGGTCGCTGCCCGGTGACACACCCCGCATGATACCGAAGCCGCTGCCCGGCCGAAGCGCGCGCGCCGCCGCGCGAAAAAAAAGGGCGCCGTACTTGACGGCGCCCCTTTTCGTCCGCCGGCGGGGTGCCCCCGCCGCGGCCGGTCTCATCAGCTCATCGGCAGCATGCCGGTGTAGTAGATGATGACGTAGGCCTTGAGCGCCCCGCTCGCCGCCATGCCCGCCGGCTGCGGCACGCTCCAGAGCTTGACCAGCGACCCCGCCGTCAGGCTGCTCGAGAACGTGTTGAAGTCGCTCGAATTGGCCAGGTCGAGCGGCGTCACGGTGACCACGCCGCCGCTGCGGTTCACCTGGTAGACGAGCGTCGCCGAGCCCTGCGTGGCGTCGAAGTCGACCGTGACCGCGTTACCGCCCGTATTGCCGACCAGCGACAGCGTGAAGGAGCTGCCGGTCACCCCGTCGACCACCTGTGCGAGCGGCAGCGGCGTCGGCTCGAGGATCGCCATCGGCACCTGCCAGGGCGTCGCTCCCCCCACCCAGGTGGCGTAGGAGGCGCCCCAGGCGTTCACCTGGCCGAAGGTGCCGCCGAAGTTGACCGAGCCGTTGCTCGCCGACACGAAGTCGCCGATGGCATTGGCGCCGGTATCGGCCTGCGTCGGGAAGGTGAAGTACCACCAGTCGAAGCCCGAGATCGCATCGCCGGCCGGATCCATGTTGTTGTTGCTGCCGGTATCGGGCAGATAGTCGAGATTCACCGAGTAGTCGTCGCTGGCGCGCACGAAGTCGTGCGTGTAGGTGAAGCCGGTCGCCGTAGCGCCCGAGATCGTACCGCTGTAGCCGGCCATCTCGATATCGACGGTGTCGGCCACCAGCGGGCTGGCGAGCGGGTCGACGCAGCTCACGTGCACCTTGAAGCCGCGCACGATGTCGCCGCTCGCGAGGAACCCGGGTCCCTGGCCGATCGAGGCGGCGTCCGCCGACGGATTCTGCGGCGCGCGGAAGTAGAAGAGCGTGTTCGGCCCGATGGTGATCCTAACCGGTGCGCCGTCCTCGTTCTCGACGGTCATCGTGCCGGCGGTGTCATCGACGCTCAGCACGTGCCCCTCGGGGCTCAGCCACACCTTCGCGAACGTGCTCGAGTACCACACGCGTACCGCGGTGAGCGAGCCGTCCTGCTGGTAGCGCGCGGCGACCCGCACGTAGGCATTGGCGAGGGCGCTCGGAAAGGCGCTGTTGACGACGGTGCGGGCGTTGCCGTTGTCGACGTCGTAGAGAATGGTGCCGTTGGTGCTGTCGACGTTGATGGTGAGCTGCGTATTGCTGGTGACCTCACCCTCGGGGTTGCTGGCCGGCACCATGGGGAAGTCGCGCAGCATGGTGAACGAGCTGCCGTTCACCGTCTGTACCGTGCCATAGCTGTGGCGCAACACCAGCCAGCGCAGGTCGCCGTGCCGGTGGCGGCGCACGGGTCCGTTGAAGTTCACGGCCCACACGGTCGCGCCGTTCGCCGCCGGCGGATTGTGCGCGACGATGAAGGCCGGATGGGCCAGATTGAACTCGACATCGAGCTCGTTGGGACCGGTGCTGGTGACGTTGAGCGGATTGGCAAAGGTCACCGCGATCGGCACCGTGAGGCTGCCGCTCGCGCCCTGCGTGCCCTGGATCTGGATCTGACTCGCCGGGATGGTCGCGCCCGCGGTGCCGGTGAAGCCGGCCGTCGGGTTGGAGGCCGCGGTGAGCACCACATCGCCGGGATTGCCCCCGATCGTGATCACCATGCCGCTGTAGGTGTTCACCGGGGCGCTGACCGGCCCGATGACGTCCGCGAGATTGTCGAGCTGTACCAGGTTGATCGGCGTCGGGGCGGAGGCCGTCCAGATGGTGACGTTGGCGCTGCCGTCCGACGGCACCAGCGCGACGCTCTGCAGCTCGACGCCGATCGTCGCCCAGTCGTCGGACGCGGCGTCGCTCACCATCAGCTGCAGGGTGGCGCTCTGCGGCGGTGTGCCGTTGCCGCTCGAAGCGGAGCCACCGCCACCGCAGGCGCCGAGCGCCGCCGTGAGACCCGTAACCAGCGCGCTCAACAGGACGCGCCGCAACATAATGCGCTCCATGTGCGTTTCCCTCTGTCAGTTGGGGCAAGCGGATGCCGGCCCGTCGCACCCTTAAGCGGTCCAGCCGGGAGTTGGTTGACGGGAAAGCGCTCGCGCGCTGCGTGTGTCGCGTACTGGCGACGCGCACACTCGCGGCGATCCGGCTATGCGGCCGCCTGTAACAGCGCCGCCACGTGCTGCTTGGCGCGTGCACACGCGGCACCGAGCTCGAGACCCTGTGCGAGGCCCGCGGCGACGCCTGAGGCGAGCGCACAGCCGGTGCCGCGCCGCCCGGCGGCGTAGCGCGCACCCGTGAACTCACGCACCGCGCCATCGCCCGACACCAGCCAGTCGGTCGCCAGGGCGCCGGTGGCGTGGCCGCCCTTCATGAGCACCGCGGCCGCGCCGAGCGCGCACAGCGCACGCCCCTGCGCGACGATCTCCTCCGGCGAGCCCGCCGTCGCGGCGCCGAGCAGCAGCGCCGCTTCCGGCAGGTTGGGAGTGAGCAGCGTCGCGCGCGGCAGCAGCCGCGTGCGCAGCGCCGCCCGCCCCGCCTCATCGAGCAGCACGCCGCCGGAGCTGGCCGCGAGCACCGGATCGACGACCAGCGGCAGCCGCTCGCGTGGCGGCAGCGTCGCGGCGAGTGCCTCGACGGTATCGCGGGCGCCGAGCATCCCGGTCTTCACCGCCCGCACCCGCCCGCCGCCGAGGGCGGTCTCGATCTGGGCGCGCACCCATGCGGCGGGAATGATCATCATGCCCGCCACTTCGCGGTCGGTTTGCGCAGTGACCGCGCTGACCGCGCACAGTGCCTCGACGCCGAAGGCGCTGAGAGTCGCGACGTCGCGGGTGAGCCCTGCCCCACCGCTCGAGTCGGTGCCGGCGATGACGAGAACCGCGCTCACTCGCCGAGCGCGATCAGCGCGAGGTTGCGGTGGCCACGACCATCGAGAGCGCGAGCGGCCCGCCAGGCGCGTATGCCGGTGCGGCAGCACAGCACGATGCGCGACGCATCGGGCAGATCGACGCCTCTCTCGAGGTCCTCGACACCGATGCGCAGCGCCGCCGGCCAGGGCGACACCGGCGCCTCCGCGAGAGCGCGCAGGTCGATGACGAGATCGCCGGCGGCGACCTGCTGCGGGGCGATGAAGGCGAAGCGCCCGGCGGGCTCGCGCGCCTGCGCGAACGCCATCTCGCCCACGTGCAGGGTGCGGAAGTCGACGCTCAGCAGCCGTCCGAGGGGCGGCGGCTCGAGCCTGAGGAGGAGCGCGAGTGTCAGGTGCGCCTGCAGCGTCCCCATGACGGCCACCGCGGTCCCGAGCACCCCGGACTCGGCGCACGAGCCCGCCTGGCGCGGCAGCTCGGGAAAGACCGCCCGATAGCTCGGCGCTCCACCGCAAAAGGCGCCGACGTAGCCCGCGAGTGCCAGCACCGAGGCGCTCACGAGCGGCTTGCCCGCCTCCTGGCAGGCATCGCTCAACGCGTAGGTCACCGCGAAACTGTCGGCGGCATCGACGACGACGGCGGCGGCGGCGACGACCGCGGCCGCGTTCGCGGGCGTCAGCCGCTCGGGCAGCGCATCGATCTTCACCGCCGGATTCAAGGCGAGGAGCGCGGCGCGCGCGGCGCGCGCCTTCAGGCTGCCCAGGTCGCTCATGCGGTAGAGCGGCTGGCGGTGCAGGTTCGATTCGGCCACGCGATCGGGGTCGATGATGGTGAGCCGGCCGACGCCCGCGGCAGCGAGGTACGGCAGCGCCGCGCAGCCGAGCCCACCGGCGCCCACGACCGCGACCGCGGCCGCGGCGAGCCGCGCCTGCCCGGGCGCGCCCACTTCGGGCAGCACCACCTGACGGGAGTAGCGCTCGCTCACACCGCAGTCCATCAGGCCGCCGCCGCAAGCCACGCGCGCGCCCGCGCCTCGGGGTCGGCGTGGCGCACGATGTCGGTGACCACCGCGGCGACGTCGGCGCCGGCGGCGAACACTCCGGGCAGCCGCTCGAGGGTGAGTCCGCCGATCGCCACCAGCGGCAGCGTGCCGACACGCCGCTTCCACTCGCCGAGCCGCGCGAGGCCCTGCGGCTGCCAGGGCATGACTTTGAGCAACGTCGGATAGATGGGCCCGAGCGCCACGTAGTCCGGGCGTGCCGCGAGTGCGCGCTCGAGCTCGGCCTCGTCATGCGTACTGATGCCGAGCCGCACTCCCGCGCGGCGCAGTGCGGGGAGATCCGCGCCGGCGAGATCGCCCTGGCCGAGGTGCACGAAGTCGCAGCCCGCAGCGAGCGCCGCCTCCCAATGATCGTTGACGATCAGCTGCATCGCGGCGGCCGCGCACAGCGCACGCGCCGTGCGGATCTCCGCGCGGACCTCGGCGGCGCAGCGCTCCTTGATGCGCAGCTGCACCAGCCGCACACCGGTGGGCGCGAGCCGCCCGATCCAGGCCGCGCTCTCCACGATCGGGTAGACCCGCGGCAGGCTCATCCGCGGAAGGCCTGGCCGACGACCGGCGTCGAGGGCACGGCAAAATCGCGCGCCTCGATGGGTCCGGCGCGGCGCGCCGCAACTCCCGCCTCCACCGCGAGCGCGAAGGCCCCGGCCATCGCCACCGGGTCCGTCGCCTGGGCGACGGCGGTATTGATGAGCACCGCATCGAAGCCGAGCTCCAGGGCCTGCGCGGCGTGCGAGGGCACGCCGAGCCCGGCGTCGACGATCAGCGGCACCCCGGGAAAGCGGCCCCGCAGCGCCGTGAGGCCGTAGAGGTTGTTGAGCCCGCGGCCCGAGCCGATCGGCGCGCCCCACGGCATCAGCACGCGGCAGCCCGCCTCCAGCAGCCGCTCGGCCACCACGAGGTCCTCGGTGGTGTAGGGAAACACCTCGAAGCCCTCCGCGCAGAGGATGCGCGCGGCGTCGAGCAGCCCGAAGACATCGGGCTGCAGTGTATCGGCATCGCCGATGACCTCGAGCTTCACCCACGGCGTGCCGAACACCTCCCGGGCCATGTGCGCCGTGGTGACCGCCTCCTTCACCGAGTGACAGCCGGCCGTGTTGGGTAACACGCGCACGCCGAGCCCGCGGATCAGCGACCAGAACGCCTGTCCGGCGCGCTCGCCCCCGGCCTCACGGCGCAGCGACACCGTGACCACTTCGGCACGCGCCGCACGCACGGCGGCGCTCAGCACCGTGGGCGAGGGATAACGCGCGGTTCCGAGCAGCAACCGCGAGCGCAGCGGCGTGCCGTACACCTCGAGCATTCAGCCCCCCTGCATCGGTGCCAGCACTTCGAGGCGATCGCCTTCGGCGAGCGCCGTGCGCCCCCGGGCCTCCGCGGCCACGAACTCGCCGTTCACCGCGGTGGCGACCACGCGCCCGCCGTAGCCGAGCTCCTCGAGCGTGGCGGCGAGCTCGGGAAAGGCGGTCTCACGCCAGACGCCGTTGACGAGGATCCTCATCCATCACCTCCGGAAACTCGCGGCCTTCGAGCAGGACTTGCGCCGCGCGGCGCGCGAGCGCCGGCGCGAGCAGGAAGCCATGGCGATAGAGGCCATTGACGTAGAGCACGCCGTCGGCGCGGCGGATACGGGGCAGATTGTCGGGGAAGGCCGCGCGCACCCCCGTGCCGGTCTCGAGTATCTCGGCCTCGCCGAAGGCCGGGTGCAGCGCGTAGGCCGCCGACAGCAGCTCGAGGACCGAGCGGGCGCTGACGCGCCGCTCTGCATCGCTCTCGAGCATGGTGGCGCCCACCAGATAGACGCCCTCCCCGCGCGGCACCACGTACACGGGCAGCCGCGGGTGCAGCACCCGCACCGGCCGCGACAGCGACACCTCCGGGGCCTTGAGCAGCAGCATCTCGCCGCGCACGCCGCGCAGATCGCCGAGCGCGCGCCGCGCCGCAAGTCCGCTGCAGTCGAGCACCTGCCGTCCGGCGAGTGCGCGCGCCTCCGCGGCGACGCCGAAGCGCACGCCGACCCCCAGGGCGCGGGCGCGCTCGAGCAGCGCCGCGAGCGCCGCGCGCGGGTCGAGATGGCCCTCCGCGGCAAAGTGCAGCGCCGTGGCGAAGCGACCGGCGAGCTCGGGCTCGAGTGCCCCGAGCGCCTCGCTCCCGAGGGTGGCGAAGTCGTGCGTGCGCCGGCCGAACTGCCTGAGCTCACCCGCATCCCGTGCGTGGGCGATCACCAGCGTGCCGCGCAGCGCCGTGCCCGTAAAGCGCTCTCGCCACCACGCGAGCCCCTCCTCCCCGAGGCTCGCCACCAGCGGCCCGCCGTTCTCGAGCTCGCACCAGGGCGCGAGCATGCCGCCCGCGTACCAGGAGCAGCCGGCGCCGGCGAGCGCCGCGGCGCGCTCGAGCAGCTCCACCGTCGCGCCGCGCTCGGCGAGCTCGACCGCGCAGGCGAGCCCGGCGACGCCGGCTCCGATCACGGTCACGCGCACCGCTTCAGTCCTGCTTGCCGGCCGGCACGTAAAGCTCGGAGCCGCCGGCGCGGAATTTGTCCGCCATCTCGCGCAGGCCCTGCGCGCGCGCCTCGGCACGCACCTCGTGCGAGATGCGCATGGAGCAGAACTTCGGCCCGCACATCGAGCAGAAGTGCGCCACCTTGTGGCCCTCCTTCGGTAGCGTCGCGTCGTGGAATGCGCAGGCGGTGTCCGGATCGAGCGACAGGTTGAACTGGTCCTGCCAGCGGAAGTCGAAGCGCGCCCGCGACAGCGCGTCGTCGCGCTCGCGCGCACCCGGATGGCCCTTGGCGAGATCGGCGGCGTGCGCCGCGATCTTGTAGGTGACGACGCCCGTCTTGACGTCGTTGCGATCCGGGAGCCCGAGATGCTCCTTGGGAGTGACGTAGCAGAGCATCGCCGTGCCGAACCAGCCGATCATGGCGGCGCCGATCGCCGAGGTGATGTGGTCGTAGCCGGGTGCGATGTCGGTGGTGAGGGGCCCTAAGGTGTAGAACGGCGCCTCGCCGCAGGTGGCGAGCTGCTTGTCCATGTTCTCCTTGATCTTGTGCATGGGCACGTGGCCGGGCCCCTCGATCATCACCTGGCAGTCGCGCGCCCAGGCGAGGCGCGTCAGCTCGCCGAGCGTCTCGAGCTCGGCGAACTGCGCGGCGTCGTTGGCATCGGCGATCGAGCCCGGGCGCAGCCCGTCGCCGAGCGAGAAGCTCACATCGTAGGCGCGGCAGATCTCGCAGATCTCCTCGAAGCGCTCATAGAGGAAGCTCTCGCGGTGATGCGCCAGGCACCACTTGGCCATGATCGAGCCGCCGCGCGAGACGATGCCGGTGACGCGCGAGACGGTGAGCGGCACGTAGGAGAGGCGCACCCCGGCGTGAATGGTGAAATAGTCGACGCCCTGCTCGGCCTGCTCGATGAGGGTGTCGCGGAAGATCTCCCAGCTGAGCTCCTCGGCGACGCCGCCGACCTTCTCGAGCGCCTGGTAGATGGGCACGGTGCCGATCGGCACCGGCGAGTTGCGCAGGATCCATTCGCGGATGGTGTGGATGTTGCGCCCGGTGGAAAGGTCCATGACGGTGTCGGCGCCCCAGCGGATGGCCCACACCATCTTGTCGACCTCCTCGGCGGTCGAGGACGTCACCGCGGAGTTGCCGATGTTGGCGTTGATCTTCACCAGGAAATTGCGCCCGATGATCATCGGCTCGGATTCCGGGTGATTGACGTTCGCGGGGAGGATGGCGCGCCCGGCGGCGATCTCGGCGCGCACGAACTCGGGGGTGACGTGATCGGGAATGGCCGCACCCCAGGAGTTGCCGTCACGCGCGGCGCCGAGCGCCCGCTCGCGCCCGAGGTTCTCGCGGATCGCGACGTATTCCATCTCCGGCGTCACCATGCCGGCGCGCGCGTAGGCGAGCTGCGTCACCGCCCGCCCGCCCGCAGCGCGCAGCGGCGGCCGCCGCAGCGGAAATTCCGGCGCCGCCCTGGCGCCGGCGCTGAGACCGTTGTCGATGAGCTGCACGTGCCGCCCCGGGTAGGCCTCGGTATCGGCGCGCGCCGCGATCCACTCCGCGCGCAGCCGCGCGAGCCCTGCCTCGATGTCGATGGCGACGGCCGGGTCGGTGTAGGGGCCGGAGGCGTCGTACACGGTCAGCGGCGGCTCGCCGCTCGCCGGGTGCAGCGCGATCTCGCGCATCGGCACACGCACCCCCGGATGCAGCCGCCCGGGGCGGTACACCTTGCGCGAGGCGGGAAAGGACTCGGAGACGACGTGCCAGCTCTGCGCATTCATCGGGACACTCCAGGCGTTGAGGCCACAGAAGATCCGGCGAATGCTGCCAACGGGAAAGAGTACGCGAGCGCGCGCTACGAGAACTTTCCTACGCCAGCATTAACTGGATCAGGTTCGGAGGGTCGCCATGCTGCGCTTCCCCGAGCGCCGATGGCCTCTCAGCCCCCTGCCGGGGCTCCCCTAGCTTCAGGTGAGGAAAGTAGTACGAGAACGCGGCGCTGGTCAATGGTGCGCGCGCATACCGCCCCGGCCCGTGCTGTGTGACACTAGCCTCGACATGGCTTCGTGGCAGTTCTGGGCGCTCCTGTCGGCGGCCTTCGCCGCGCTCACGGCGATCTTCGCCAAGGTCGGCGTAGCGGGTATTGCGCCCGACGTGGCCACCTTCGTGCGCACGGTGGTGGTGCTCGTACTGCTCGCGCTCGTGCTCGCCGCGACCCGCCAATACCCCGAGCTCCGTGCCGTGCCGCCGCGCGCCTTTGCGTTTCTGGCGCTCTCCGGGCTCGCCACCGGCGCCTCGTGGTGGTGCTATTTTCGCGCGCTCAACCTCGGCGACGCCGCGCGCGTCGCGCCGCTCGACAAGCTGAGCGTCGTGCTGGTGGCGCTCTTTGGCGTGGGCTTTCTCGGCGAGCGGCTCTCGGCGCTCAACTGGCTCGGCATCGCGCTCATCGCCGCCGGCGCCTGGTTCGTGACGCTCAGGGCCTGAAGCCGC
>DATKPR010000092.1:0-11763 GCA_035523985.1 Steroidobacteraceae bacterium
CCACCACCTCCTTCTCGAGCTTGAAGGGCGGGATGCCGAAGGTGAGCAGCCCGCCGATGCGCGGATGGCGGTCGAACACCACCGGCCTGACGCCGCTCCTCACCAGCACGTCGGCGCACGCGAGGCCGGCCGGTCCCGCGCCGACGATCGCGACGCGCTTGCCGGTGTCGCGCACGTGGCTCATGTCGGGCTTCCAGCCGCGCTTGAGCGCCTCGTCGGTGATGTATTTCTCGATCGCGCCGATGGTGACGGCGCCGAGGCCGTCATTGAGCGTGCAGGCGCCTTCGCACAGGCGGTCCTGCGGGCAGATGCGCCCGCATACCTCGGGCAGGGAGTTGGTCTTGTGGGAGAGCTCGGCCGCCTCGAACAGGTTCCCCTCCTCGATGAGCTTCAGCCAGTTCGGGATGTAATTGTGGACCGGACATTTCCACTCGCAGAAGGGATTGCCGCAGGCGAGGCAGCGCCCGGCCTGAGCGGCGGCGCCCGCCGCATCGTAGGGGGCATAGATCTCGCCGAAATGGCGGATGCGCGCCTCCACCGGCGTCTTCGCCGGATCGGCCCGCGGCACATCGAGGAACTGCAGGTTCTTGTCCGCCATCAGGCCGCGCGCCGCAGGTTCTCGATGAGTGAGTCGATCGAGGCGGCCTTGGGCTTCACCACCCAGAACTTCGGCAGGTAGGTGCGCAGGTCGTTCTGGATCTCGATCGCCCAGACGCTGCCGGTCTCGGCGCCGTGCCGCTCGAGCAGGCTCTCCAGGTGCTGCACGTGCGACTGCATGGCCTCCGGGTGAATGCGGCTGATGTCGATGAGCTCGTGGTTGTAGCGGTCGACGAAGTTGCGCTCGAGATCGAGCACGTAGGCGAAGCCGCCGGTGAACCCGGCGCCGAAGTTGACGCCCGTGCGTCCGAGCACGCACACCGCCCCGCCCGTCATGTACTCGCAGCAGTGATCGCCGGCTCCCTCGATGACGGCCACGGCGCCGGAGTTGCGCACCGCGAAGCGCTCGCCGGCGATGCCGGCGGCATAGAGCTCGCCGCCGGTCGCCCCGTAGAGGCAGGTGTTGCCCATGATCACGGTGTCGCGCGCGACGTAGCGCGCGCCGCGCGGGTGGCGCAGCACGATGCGCCCGCCCGCCATGCCCTTGCCGACGTAGTCGTTGGCGTCGCCCTCGAGGTACAGATGCAGCCCGCCGGCATTCCAGACGCCGAAGCTCTGGCCGGCGTTGCCGCTACAGCGCACCACGAGCGGCGCGTCCGCCATGCCGTAGTTGCCGAAGCGCCGCGCGATCTCCCCCGAGATGCGCGCGCCGATCGAGCGGTTGAAGTTGCTGAGCTCGTAGGTCCACTCGCCGCCGGCCTTCGCCTCGATGGCGGGCAGCGTATCGCGCACCATGCGCTCGGCGAGCGCGCCCTGGTCGAAGGGCGCGTTCGCCGGCGTGGTGCAGTACTGCGCCGCATCCCGGGCGAGACCCGCGGTGGAGAGGATCGGCGTGAGATCGAGCTTCCTCTGGCGCTCGCTCCCGCCGGCGCGCGGTTCGAGGAGCTCGGTGCGGCCGATGATCTCGGCGAGCGTACGCACCCCGAGGCTCGCCAGGATCTCGCGCACCTCCCCGGCGACGAAGCGGAAGTAGTGCATCACCATCTCGGGCAGGCCCGTGAAATACTTCGAGCGCAGCACGTTGTGCTGCGTGGCGACCCCGGTGGCGCAGTTGTTGAGATGACAGATGCGCAGGTACTTGCACCCCAGAGCCACCATGGGCGCGGTGCCGAAGCCGAAGCTCTCGGCGCCGATGATCGCGGCCTTGACGACGTCGAGCCCGGTCTTCAGGCCCCCATCGGTCTGCAGGCGCACCCGGTGGCGCAGCGCGTTGCGCCTGAGCGTCTGGTGCGTCTCGGCGAGCCCGAGCTCCCAAGGCGTACCCGCGTACTTGATGGAGGAGAGCGGGCTCGCGCCGGTGCCGCCATCGTGGCCGGAGATGGTGATGAGATCCGCATACGCCTTGGCGACGCCCGCGGCCACGGTGCCGACGCCGGGCTCGGCCACGAGCTTCACCGACACCAGCGCCCGCGGATTCACCTGCTTGAGATCGAAGATCAGCTGCGCCAGGTCCTCGATCGAATAGATGTCGTGATGCGGCGGCGGGGAGATGAGGCCGACCCCGGGACGCGCGAAGCGTAAGGCAGCGATCATGTCGTTGACCTTGTGACCGGGGAGCTGGCCGCCTTCGCCGGGCTTGGCGCCCTGCGCGATCTTGATCTGCAGCACCTCGGCGTTGACCAGGTACTCGGGCGTCACCCCGAAGCGCCCGGAGGCCACCTGCTTGATCTTGGAATTGCGCTCGGTGCGGTAGCGCGCCGGGTCCTCGCCCCCCTCGCCCGAGTTGGAGCGCGCGCCCAGGCGGTTCATGGCGATGGCGAGCGCCTCGTGCGCCTCGGGGGAGAGCGCGCCGAGCGACATCCCGGCACTGTCGAAGCGCGCGAGGATCGCCTCGGCCGGCTCGACCTCCTCGAGCGGAATCGGCGCCGCAGCGCTCCTGAGCGCGAGCAGGTCGCGCAGGGTCGAGGCCGGGCGCTCGTTCACCAGCTGCGCGAACTGCCGGTAGTAGGAGACATCCCCCGAGATCACCGCGGCCTGCAGCGCCGCGATCACGTCCGGGTTATACATGTGGTACTCGCCGCCGTGCACGTACTTGAGGAGCCCGCCCTGGGGAAGCGACTCGCGCGGATTCCAGGCGCGCCCGGCGAGGGCGCGGCCGTCCGCCTCGAGGTCGGCGAAGTCCGCTCCCTGGATGCGGCTCTCGGTGCCGGTGAAACACAGCTCCACGACCTCATCCGCCAGGCCGACGATCTCGAAGAGCTGCGAGCTGCGGTAACTCGAGATGGTGGAGATGCCCATCTTCGACATGATCTTGAAGAGCCCCTTGCGCAGCCCCGCGCGGTAGCTGCGGCCGAGCTCGAGGCGCGCGGCGAAGTCGAGCTTGACGCGCCCGCGGCGCATCATCTCGAACAGCACCTGGTAGGCCATGTAGGGGTACACGGCGGTCGCGCCGTAGCCGATGAGACAGGCGAAGTGGTGCGGCTCGCGCGCCGTGCCGGTCTCGACCAGCAGATTGCACTTGCAGCGCAGTCCCGTCTTCACCAGGTGCTGGTGCACGGCGCCGGTCACGAGCAGCGCGTGCGCCGGCACGCGCCCGCGCACCAGGTAGCGGTCCGAGAGCAGCAGCACCAGCTTGCCTTCGCGCACCGCGCTCTCGGCCTGCGCGCACAGGCGCAGGATCGCCCGCTTGAGGCCTTCGGCCGGCTCGTACTGCAGGTCGAGGAACTCGTGACTCACCTCCTCGATCGCCAGGATCTGACGCAGCTTCCGCTGCGAGAGGATCGGCGAGCCGAGCACGATCTGCCGCGCATGTCCGGGAGCTGGCGCGAAGATGTTGCACTCGGGGCCGATCTGCGTCTGCAGCGACATGACCAGCGTCTCACGCAGCGGGTCGATCGGCGGGTTGGTGACCTGGGCGAACTGCTGGCGGAAGTAGTCGTACAGCGGCCGCACCTGGTGCGACAGCACCGGCATCGGGGTGTCGTCCCCCATCGAGCCGACCGCCTCGCTCTCGTCCACGGCCAGCACGCGGATGATGTCGTCGCGCTCCTCCTGGGTGACGTTGAACATCTTCTGGTAGAGGGCGAGTGTCTCGCGGTCCATGGGCTCGGCGGCGAGGCGCGCGTCCACCAGGTCGCTCTCGAGGTAGCGCACGCCCTCGCGCAGCCATTGCTTGTAGGGATGGCGGCTCTTGAGGCGCTGGTCGATGTCGGCCGTCGTGAGCAGCGTGCCGCTCTCCAGATCGAGGGCGAGCATGTCGCCGGGGCCGAGCTTGCCCTTCCTCACCACGTCCGCAGGTGCGTAGTCCCACACCCCGGTCTCGGAGGCGACGGTGAGGAGGCGATCGCGCGTGATGCAAAAGCGCGCCGGGCGCAGCCCGTTGCGGTCGAGCGTGCAGATGGCGTAGCGCCCGTCGGTGAGCACCACGCCGGCGGGCCCGTCCCAGGGCTCCATGTGCACCGAGTAGTACTCGTAGTAGGCGCGCAGGTCCGGGTCGAGGGTGTCGAGGCCGTGCCAGGCCGGCGGGATGAGCAGGCGCATCGCGTGCAGCGGATCGAGCCCGCCCATCAGCAGCACTTCCAGCATGTTGTCGAGGCTCTGGGAGTCGGAGCCCTCGAGCGAGACGAGCGGCAGGATGTCCTTGAGGTCCGGCAGCAGCGGCGAGGTGAGCAGCGGCCCGCGCGCCTGCGCCCAGTTGCGGTTGCCCTGTACGGTGTTGATCTCGCCGTTGTGCGCGAGATAGCGGTACGGGTGCGCGAGGCGCCACTGCGGCAGGGTGTTGGTGGAGAAGCGCTGGTGGAAGACCGCGACCGAGGACTCGAGCCGCGGGTCGTCCAGGTCCGGGTAGAACCGCGCGAGATGCTCCGGCATCACCATGGCCTTGAAGACGATGGTGCTCGCCGACAGGCTCGGCACGTAGAACGTCGGATCGGCCGCGAGCGCCTTCTCGGCGAGCCGCCGCGCCATGAAGAGCCGCCGGTTGAACGCCGCCTCGTCGATGGCGGGCGTGCAGTTGACGAACACCTGCTCGATCGCCGGGAGCGACTTGAGGGCCTCGGCGCCGCAGGCCGTGCGGTTCACCCGCAGCCGCCGCCAGCCGGCCACCTCGAGCCCCTGGCGCTCGAGGGCGGCGGCCAGCTCGACCCGCGCCTCGCCGGCGGCCTGAGGCTCGCGCGACAGGAACACGAGTCCCGAGGCGAAGCGCTCGGCGAGGCGGATGCCGGTCTCGGCGGCCACGGCGCGCAGAAACGACTCGGGCTTCCTGAGGAGCAGTCCGCAGCCGTCCCCGGTCTTGCCGTCCTCGGCGACGGCACCGCGATGGGTGAGGCGGTTGAGGGAGGCGATCGCGGTGCGCACCAGCGTATGGCTCGGCGCATCGTCGAGGCTCGCGATCAGCCCGAAGCCGCAGCTGTCGCGCTCGTAGGCTTCTTTATAGAGTCCGGGAGACGGGGCTTGCATCGGGAGGTCCCACACGCGGCTGACGCGCGGATAAGCCGCGGCGCGGACGGCGGCGTCCGCGACCGGAGGGCAAATTCCGCAATTCGGGCGTTGAAGGGGAGCAGCCGCAGCACCAGGGCGGTACGGCTCGCGAGCCGCTGCGTCGCCGGTCGACTGACTTACACCATCACTATGCGATCGATAATACCGGCCCGTCACGCTCTTGCAAGCACCCCACCCCATGCACACGCTCACCACCGCACGGCTCACCCTGAGGCAATGGCTTCCCGGGGATCTCGGGCCTTTCGCGGCCCTGAGCGCCGACCCGGTCGTCATGGAATTCATGCCGGCGCTGCTCTCCCGCGAGCAGAGCGCGCAGTTCATCGCAGGGGCCGCGGCGGATCTCGAGCGCCGCGGCTTCGGAATCTGGGCGGTTGAGGAGCGCGCCAGCGGCCGGTTCGCGGGTTGCGTGGGGCTCAACGTCCCCTCCTTCGAGGCCGCCTTCACCCCCTGCGTCGAGATCCTCTGGCGGCTCGCGCCGCACGCCTGGGGCCGCGGCTTCGCCACCGAGGCGGCACGCGCCTGTCTCGAGCTCGGTTTCGGCACGCTCGGCCTCGAGGAGGTGGTCGCCTTCACCGTGCCGCGCAATACCCGCTCGCGCGCGGTGATGGAGCGGCTCGGCATGCGGCGCGACGCGCTCGGCGACTTCGCGCATCCGCGTCTGCCGCCTGCGCATCCGCTCGCGCCTCACGTGCTCTACCGGCTGCCGCGGAACGCGTGGCGTGGAGCGGAAAATTTGTGAGCCGCGTGGCGTTGCGGCTCTTGCATCGCGCGCTGCGCTGCTCCACCATGCGCGCCGCCGCTTACCTTCCGGCGGCCAGCGAGGTGTTGGCACAGCAATGAAGCAGCGCAAAGCGTCGACTGACAGCGACCCTGGGCCCCGCCTGCAACGTCTCAACGAGTATCTCGAGCGGAATTTTCCCGACTTTTTCGCGGAAGCGCGTTTCCAGGTCGGGAACGACGACTACTTCCTCTACGCCCGCTTCGGGCAGTACCTGGCACGCACCATCGAGCAGAACCGCGCCACCGGCAAGGTGATCAACCGCGGCTTCACGCTGCTCAACCGCATGGCGCGCGCCTCGGCGCGCTCGCCGAGCATCCGCCAGATGCTGGTCTCGGGGCCGCTCGAGTACATCGTGGATGCGCCAAAAGCGCGGGCGTTGGCGCAGAAGCGCCTCTCGGCCGAGGCGCAGGGGTATCTCGAGAGCCTGTGTGAGTAGGGCGGACCCGCACGCTGAGTAGCGGGCAAAAGCCACGCCTTTTGCCCGCGGGCCTGATCGGGTAGCTGGGTTGGCCTACGGAAATGGCCGCAGGCCATTTCCGCCAATTCAACCCGGCGGCTCGCGCGCGGTCAGCGGCACCGTGAGGCGCCGCGTGCGGCGCACGACCGTGAGGGCGATCCGCGCCCCCGGCGGCACGCCGCCGAGCAGCCGGTGCAGCGTGTCGATGCCGTCGACCGCCTGCTCGTTCACGGCGACGATCAGGTCGCCGGGCTGCAGATCCGACTGCGCCGCCGGCCCCTCGCGCTCGCGCGACAGGATTTCGACCGCCCGCGTCTCCTCGAGGCCGAGCGCCCGCACCAGCCGCAGGTCGAGAGGCCGGTCGCGCGCGGCGATCCCGAGCCAGGCGCGCCGCACCCGGCCCTGGGTGAGGATCTCGGTCAGCACCCACTGCGCCGTGGCCGCCGGCACCGCGAAGCCGATGCCCTGGGCGTGGGGAATGATCGCGGTGTTGATGCCGGTGACCGCGCCCTGTGCGTCGACCAGCGGGCCGCCGGAGTTGCCCGGGTTGAGCGCCGCCGTATGCTGCACGATGCCCTCGATCAGGCGTCCCTGGCGGCTGCGCAGCGAGCGCCCGAGCGCACTCACCACGCCCGCCGACACGGTCGACTCGTAGCCGAAGGGATTGCCGACCGCGACCACCAGCTGCCCGGCGCGCAGGCGCTGCGTGCCGGCGAGCTGTGCGTAGGGTAGCGCGGATGCCTCGGCGCGCAGCACGGCGAGATCGGTGGCCGCATCGCGGCCCGCGACCACGGCGCTCACGGTGCGGCCGTCGACGAAGGCGATGCGCGCCCGCTCGACCCGCTGCACCACGTGCTCGTTGGTGAGGAGATACCCGTCCGGGGTCACGACGACACCCGAGCCGGCGCCGCCGCGCGCCCGCGCCGCCTCCTCGGCCCCGCCGGTGTAGACGCTCACCACCGCCGGGCCCACCTGTGCGACGGCGCCCACCACCGCGGCCGAATAGGCGTCGAGCGGATCGGGGGCCGCCGGCGCCTCCGCCGACTGCGCTTCGCTCTCGAGCATGACGCGTGGCATGGGGCCCCCGCGGGCCAAACTCAAGCCCCGCCGCGGGGACAATCCTGCGAGAATCGGCCGCGCGCATGATCTCGCTCACGCAAACCGCCACGCTGCTGGCGGCCGCGGTCGTCGCGGTCGCGCTGTTCCGTTTCCTGCGCCTCTCCTCGATCCTGGGCTACGTCGCGGCCGGCCTCGTCATCGGCCCCTGGGGCCTCAATCTCATCGGCGACGTCGCCCGCATCACCCAGGTCTCGGAATTCGGCGTGGTGCTGCTGCTCTTCATCATCGGGCTGGAGCTGCAGCCGACGCGGCTGTGGGTCATGCGGCGCATCGTCTTCGGTCTCGGCGCCGCCCAGGTGCTCTCGTGCGCGGCACTGCTCGGCCTCGCCGCCTGGTGGCTCGGCCTGCCCCCGGTTGCCGCCGGCGTGGTGGGCTTCGGCCTCTCGCTCTCCTCGACGCCGCTCGTGCTGCAGGTGCTGGCCGAGCGCAATCAGCTCAAGACCCAGCACGGCCGGGCAGCCTTCGGCATCCTGCTCTTCCAGGATCTCGCCGTGCTGCCGGTGCTCGCGATCCTGCCGCTCGTCTCGCCGCACGAGAGCGCGCACCCGGCGGGCGGGCCCTGGTGGGCGGGACTGCTCAAGCTCCTCGTCCTGGTGGCGCTCGTCATCGTCGGCGGCGGGCGGCTGCTGCTGCGCCCGGCGCTGCGCATCGTGGCGCGCGTGCGGGTCGCCGAGGTGTTCACGGCCGCGGCGCTCCTCACCGTCATCGTCACGGCGCTGCTCGCGGCCCAGGCGGGCCTGTCCGCCTCGCTCGGCGCCTTCCTCGCCGGCGTGCTGCTCGCCGACAGCGAGTTCCGCCACGAGCTCGAGGCGGATCTCGAGCCCTTCAAGGGACTGCTGCTCGGGCTCTTCTTCGTCTGCGTCGGCATGTCGGCCAACCTCGGGCTGCTGCGCTCCGAGCCCGCGGCCCTGATCGAGGTCACCCTGGGGTTCCTCGCCGTCAAGATCCTGGCGGTCGCGGCGCTCGCGCGTCTCGCCCGCTGCCGCGGCGCCTCGGCCTGGCGGCTCGCCTTCGCGCTCCCCGAGGGCGGCGAGTTCGCCTTCGTGCTGTTCACGCTCGCCGCGCGGCAGCGCATCCTGACAGCCGCAACGGCCGACCTGCTGGTGCTCGCGGTGACGCTCTCGATGATGCTGGGGCCGCTGCTGCTCATCGCGCAGGAGCAGTTGACCGCGCGCTGGCTGCGCGAGCCCGCGGCCCCCTATGACGCGATCGACGAGCGCGACACCCCGGTCATCATCGCCGGCTTCGGCCGCTTCGGTCAGATCGTCGCGCGCGTGCTGCGCACCCGGCGCCTGACGTTCACCGCGCTCGACAGCAGCCAGACGAGCGTCGACTTCGTGCGCCGCTTCGGCAACGAGGTGTACTACGGCGACGTCGCGCGGCTCGACCTGCTGCGCGCCGCGGGCGCCGCCACGGCACGCGTGCTGGTGCTGGCGATCGACGACGTGGACGCCTCGCTGCGCACCGTGGCGCTGGTCCGCGAGCAGTTCCCGCAGCTGCGGATCTTCGCCCGCGCCCGCAACCGCCAGCATGCCTTCTCGCTCATGGATCTGGGCGTGGAGGTGATCGTGCGCGAGACCTATGGCTCGAGTCTCGAGATGGCCGGCCGGGTGCTGGAGGCGCTCGGGGAGACGCCCGCGGCCGCCCGCGAGACCGTGCGCCGCTTCCGCGAGCACGACGAGGCGACGCTCGCCGCGCAGTACGCGGTCAAGGAGGACGAGCTCAAGTTCCGCGCCACCACGGTCGAGGCGGCGCAGCAGCTCGAGAAGCTCTTCGAGGCCGACCAGGCGAAGCCCACCGATGGATGAGGCGCGCGCGGTGCGCGAGTACTGGTTCGGCACGGCGCCGCTCACACCGGCGGCGCTCGATGCGCGCATGCAGTTCTGGTTCGGTGCAGCGGGCGCTCCGCAGGATGCCGAGATCCGCGCGCGCTTCGGCACGCTGGTCGAGCGCGCCGCCGCCGGCGAGCTCGATGGCTGGGCCGGCGGCCCGCGGCGGCGCCTGAGCCTGATCCTGCTGCTCGACCAGTTCCCGCGCAACATCTTCCGGCATACGCCACGCGCCTTCGCCACCGACGCTGCGGCGCTCGCGCTCACGCTGTCCGGCATGCAGTCCGGCGCCGACGGCGCGCTCGATCCGGCGGAGCGCCTTTTCTTCTATATGCCGCTGCAGCACGCCGAGCGCCTCGACGCACAGGACGAGGGCCTGGCCGCCTGCCGGCGCCTCGTGGCGGAGGTGCCGCCGGAGCTGCATGCGATCTTCGCCAATGTCCTCGCGCATGCCGAAGAGCACCGCGCCATCATCGAGCGCTTCGGCCGTTTCCCCCATCGCAACGCGGTGCTGGGACGCGCGAGCACCCCCGAGGAGCTTGCCTGGCTCGAGGCCGGAGGCGCGAGCTTCGGTCAGTGAGCGCGCGCAGCGCCCTTCAGTCCTGACCGGCCGCGAGGCGCTCGAGGCGGCGGATGCGCCGCTCGAGCTCGTGCCGCGACTCGAGGAGCTCGACCGCGAGCGCCGCGCCGCTCGCGTTCACGCCGAGGTCGCGCATCAGCCGCCCCATGACCCGCAGACGCGGCAGCGCGCTCGCCGGCAGCTCCCACTCCGTGGGTGCCCGGCCGCGCGGCGCCACGACCCCGAGCTCGCTCAACTCGCAGACCACCGCGGCATCGATGCGGCACAGGCGGCAGATCTCCGTCACCGCGAGCCAGTCGCCCTCGGCGATGAGCTGTACCTGCGTGAGTTGGGTCGCTTCGCTCATACCTCACCCCGTCAGATCGGCGCGCGGATTGAAACCGAGCTTGCTGCGCATTTCGGCGTACAGCGCCCTGGCGTCCGCGGTGTTGGCGGGTGGCAGGACGACCTTGAGCTGCACGTACTCATCGCCCGCCGGTTGTCCCGGCAGGCCCCGCCCGCGCAGCCGCAGCTTCTGGCCCGACTGGGCGCCCGCGGGAATCTGCATTTCGACCGGGCCGCCGAGGGTGGGCACCGTCACCCCGGCGCCGAGCGCCGCCTCCCAGGGAGCGACGGGGAGCGTGAGCGTCACGTCGCGGCCGTCGAGCTGGTAGAGCCGGTGCGGCAGGATGTGCGCCTCGAGGTACAGATCGCCCGCCTTGCCGCCCTCGCCGCCGGACTCGCCCTGTCCGGCGAGGCGGATGAGCTGACCCTCGGTGACGCCCGCGGGAATGGTGACCCGCACGGTGTGGGTGCGCACCTCGAGGCTGCCATCGGGCTTCACTGCGGGGCGCTTGAGCTCGAGCGTCGTCGCCGCGCCGCGAAACGCCTGCTCGAGCTCGAGATCGATGCGCGCGTGATGATCGCGGCCGCCGTGATGCGCGGCGCCGCCGAAGGGCGAGCCGCCGCCGAAGAGCGAGGAGAAGAAATCGCTGAAGCCCTCCTGCTCGAAGGCTTCAGCCTCGGGGCCACGACCGCCGCCGCTGCCACCGCGCGCGCGGCCCGAGGCGCGTCGGTGACGTCCGCCGGGTGCGGCGCCGAACTCGAAGCCGCTGCCCCAGTCGGGCGGCGGCCGGAACTGCTGCCCGGTCTTCCACTCGCTCCCGAGCTGGTCGTAGGCGGCGCGCTTCTCCGGGTCCTTGAGGACCTCGTACGCCTCCTGCATCTCCTTGAAGCGCGCCTCGGCGTTCGCCTCCTTGCTGACGTCCGGGTGGTATTTGCGCGCCAGCCGCCGGTAGGCGGTCTTGATCTCATCGGCGGTCGCGGTGCGCTGCACGCCGAGAATCTGGTAGTAGTCCCGGTATTCCATGGGGGTGGTTAATTGAGCCGGACGCGGCGCCTCTCAACGGGGATTCTAGCGATACGCCGGGTGTGCGCCGGCAAAAGTCACGCCCTGCGCGCTCGACCGGGACGAGGAAAAAAAAGCGCCGCGAGCGGGGGAAGTCGCATCGCGGCGCGCAGATAGCGAACACGGGGAAGTTGTTCGCAATTCAGGTCACGGATCCGCTCAGGGTGGGCGGGTCCGACGAACCTTGCGGGGATCAACGATCACCGCATCCCGATAGGAGCAAGGCGCGTGCCAAACGCGAAAGAGCTTTATAAACAGTAGCTTAGGATGAGTCGCGCGCTGCCGGCACCCTGACAATAATTGTCACTTAGGGCCGGGAAGCCGCAGAAGTGGTCTTCAGCGCGGCAGTACGGGCACGCAGGGCTGGGATTGCGCCTTGAGGGATTCGCAGATCGCACGCGCCTGGGCCTCGCCGGCTGCCGGGGCCTGCAGTCGGTAGAGCCGTCCCCCGGCCGTGCCCGCCACCAGCACCTGCGGCGTGAGCCCGCCCAGCAGCGGGCCGAAGCGCATCTG
>DATKPR010000093.1:0-132693 GCA_035523985.1 Steroidobacteraceae bacterium
CCGCCGCTCAGGGCCTCGATCTGGGTGCGCAGCGCCGCGAACGCCTCGCGCCGCTCGTGCTCGAGCGCCTGCACCTGCGCCTCGGTGCGCTCGAGCGAGGCACGCAGCGGCAGCACCAGCTGCGCGATCGCCGCCTCGCGCTCCTTGAGCGCGCCTTCAGCCTCGGTCTGCTCGCGCCCGAAGGTCTCGCGCGCCAGCTGCAGGAACAGGTCGTTGTTCGCGCGCAGCGCCTCGCGCGCCATGGCATCGAAGGCGCCGCGCAAGCGCGTCTCGGACTGCTCGAGGAGCGCCGCGCGCCCGGCCTCATCGAGCGCGCTCGCCTCGAGCCGCACCCGCGCCGCCGTCAGCTCGACGGCGAGCGCCTCGAGGCGCCGCGCCGCCCGCAGGTGGGTCACGAGCGCTCCGAGGGCCGCCCCGGCCAGCAGTCCGGCGGCGGCCGCGGCCAGCGCGAGCATCACCGCGCGCTCTCCGGGCGCGTGAAATGCGCGAGGTAGTTGACCGCGACGTCGGCGCTGAGCGCCGCGCGGCCGGTCAGGGGGTTGAGCCCGATGCCCTTCAGCTCCGCGAGTGCCAGACCGGCGGCGCGTGCCCAGCGCGCGAGCTCGGCCGGACGGATCAGCCGCTCGTACTCATGGGTGCCGCGCGGCAGCAGGCGCAGCAGGTATTCGCCGGCGACGATCGCCTGCAGAAAGGCCCGCAGGTTGCGGTTCAGGGTCGAGACGAACACCGCGCCCCCGGGCCGTACCAGCGCCGCCAGCGTCGCCACCATGGCGGCGGGGTCCGGCACGTGCTCGAGCATTTCCAGGCAGGTGACCACGTCGAAGGCGCCGGGCGCCTCGTGCGCGAGCTGCTGCGCGTCGCACAGCCGATAGTCGATCGCGAGCTGCGTTTGGGCCGCGTGCAGCCGCGCGACCTCGATCATGCCGGGGGCAAGATCGATGGCGGTGACGTGCGCGCCGGCGGCGGCGAGCGCCTCGGCGAGCAGTCCTCCGCCGCAGCCGACGTCGAGCAGCCGCGCGCCGCGCAGCGCCACGCGCGCGCCGATGTAGCCGGCGCGCACCGGGTTGAGCAGGTGCAGGGGCCTGAATTCCCCGTGGCTGTCCCAGAAGCGCGCCGCGACGGCGTCGAATTTTCCGAGCTCGCCGGGATCGGCGTTGGGGGCGGGGGAGGCGTGCGCGTTGTGCATGGTGCGGCGGTGCGGGGGCCGGGGGAAGTATATCGGCGCGGCACACCCCGTGTGCACCCTGAAAACCCACCCTTCGTGCTAAAATTTCGGCTTTATTTCACGGCCCCCTGCGGGTCCTCATCCGATACTGAATGACTGAGATCGCGCGCGAAGTTCTGCCGGTCAGCCTCGAAAGCGAGATGCGGCAGTCTTACCTCGACTATGCCATGAGCGTGATCGTCGGGCGTGCCCTGCCCGACGTGCGTGATGGGCTCAAACCCGTGCACCGGCGCGTGCTGCACGCCATGCGCGAGCTCGGCAACGACTACAACAAGGCCTACAAGAAGTCGGCACGCGTGGTCGGGGACGTGATCGGCAAGTACCACCCGCACGGCGAGAGCGCGGTGTACGACACGATCGTGCGCATGGCGCAGCCCTTCTCGATGCGCTACCTGCTGGTCGACGGGCAGGGCAATTTCGGCTCGGTGGACGGCGATCCGCCGGCGGCGATGCGCTACACCGAAGTGCGCATGACGCGCATCGCGCACGAGCTGCTCGCCGACATCGACAAGGAGACCGTCGACTTCGTCCCGAACTACGACGAGAGCGAGACCGAGCCGGCGGTGCTGCCGACGCGTATCCCGAACCTGCTGGTGAACGGCCAGACCGGCATCGCGGTCGGCATGGCGACCAACATCCCGCCGCACAACCTCACCGAGACGGTCAACGCCTGTCTGGCGCTGCTCGAGGATCCGGCGGTGCCGCTCGCGACTCTCATGCAGTACATCCCGGGACCGGATTTCCCCACCGGCGGCATCATCAACGGCGCGCAGGAGATCGCCACCGCCTACCGCACCGGGCGCGGCCGGCTGTCGGTGCGCGCGCGGGTGAGCATCGAGGAGGTCGGCCGCGGCGACCGCCAGGCGATCGTGATCACGGAGCTGCCGTTCCAGGTGAACAAGGCGCGGCTCATCGAGCGCATCGCCGAGCTGGTGCGCGAGAAGCTGCTCGACGGCATCGCCTCCGACGGCCTGCGCGATGAGTCCGACAAGGACGGCATGCGCGTGGTCATCGAGTTGAAGCGCGGCGAGATCACCGAGGTGGTGCTCAACAACCTCTACGCGCAGACGCCGATGGAGACGGTGTTCGGCATCAACATGGTGGCGCTGCAGGACGGGCAGCCCAGGCTCATGTCGCTCAAGGAGATGCTGGAGGCCTTCATCCGCCATCGCCGCGAGGTCGTCACCCGGCGCACTATTCACGACCTCGGCAAGGCGCACGAGCGCGCCCACATCCTCGAGGGCCTCGCGGTCGCGCTCGCCAACATCGACGCGATCATCGCCCTCATCAAGGCGGCGCCGGCGCCGGCGGAAGCGCGGGCCGCGCTGCTGGCACGCGCCTGGCCGCCGGGCCTGGTGACGGAGCTGCTGGCGCGCGCCGGCGCCATCTCCACCCGGCCCGCGGGCCTGGCGGCCGAGTTCGGCCTGAACGGCGGCGGCTACCAGCTGTCCGAGGCGCAGGCGCAGGCGATCCTCGACATGCGGCTGCACCGCCTCACCGGCCTCGAGCGCGACAAGATCATCGAGGAATACCGCGGGCTGCTCGAGAGTATCCGCGATCTGTCCGACATCCTGGCGCGTCCCGAGCGCCTCACCGAGGTGGTGCGCGGCGAGCTGATCGAGGTGCGCGACGCCTATGGCGACGCGCGCCGCACCGAGATCAGCCGCGATCACCTGAACCTCACCACCGAGGACCTGATCGAGCCGCAGGACGTGGTGGTGACGCTGTCGCACGCCGGCTACGCCAAGAGCCAGCCGCTCACCGAGTACCAGACGCAGCGCCGCGGCGGGCGCGGCAAGACCGCGACCGCCGTCAAGGACGAGGACTTCGTCGAGAAGCTGTTCGTCGCCCACACCCACGACACCGTGCTGTGCTTCTCCAACCGCGGCAAGGTGTACTGGCTGAAGGTCTACGAGCTGCCCCAGGCCGGGCGCGGGGCGCGCGGCAAGCCGATGGTGAACCTGCTGCCGCTCGGGGAGGGCGAGAAGATCAACGCGCTGCTGCCGGTGAAGCAGTACGACGAGCAGCACTTCGTGTTCATGGCGACGCGCGCCGGCACGGTGAAGAAGACGCCGCTCGCGGCCTTCTCGCGTCCGCGCTCGACCGGCATCATCGCCGTCGATCTCGCCGACAACGATCAGCTGGTCGGCGTCGCGATCACCGACGGCGAGCGCGAGATCATGCTGGTGTCCTCCGGGGGCAAGGCGATCCGCTTCCCCGAGGAGGAGGTGCGCTACATGGGGCGCGAGGCCGCCGGCGTGCGCGGCATCCGCCTCGGCACCGGGCAGGAAGTCATCGCGCTCATCGTGCTGGGCGCGGGCGAGGTGCTGACCGCCTCCGCCGCCGGCTACGGCAAGCGCACGCCGCTTGAGGATTTCCCGGTCCACGGCCGCGGCGGCCAGGGCGTGATCGCGCTGCAGACCGGGGGCCGCAACGGCGACACGGTGGCGGCGCTGCAGGTGCTGCCGGGTCAGGAGATCATGATGATCAGCTCGACCGGCACGCTGGTGCGCACCACGGTGGATGAGATCTCCGTGCAGGGCCGCAACACCCAGGGCGTGCGGCTGATCCGCCTCGCCGAGGGCGAGCGGCTGGTCGGCATCGAGCGCATCGAGAGCCTCGAGGCGGGCGATGAGGACGCCGCAGAGCTCGCGGCCGGCGCGAGCGCCGATGCGCCGCCCGGCGGCCCGCAGTCCTGAGGCACCGTGCGCGCCTATAACTTCGCCGCGGGGCCGGCCGCGCTGCCCCTGGAAGTCCTCGAGCAGGCCCGTGAGGAGCTGTGCGACTGGCAGCATCTGGGCGCCTCGGTCATGGAGATCAGTCACCGCGGCAAGCCCTTCCTCGCCATGGCGCGCGAGACCGAGAGCGATCTGCGCGAGCTGCTCGCGGTGCCGGCGAACTACCGGGTGCTCTTCATGCAGGGCGGGGGTGCCGCGCAGTTCTCCGTCGTGCCGCTCAACCTCGCGGCCGCCGCCGCGACCGTCGACCAGGTGGTGACCGGCCACTGGTCGAAGCGCGCGCTCGATGAAGCGCGGCGGCTGGTCAGGCACGTCAACGTGGCCGCGGACGAGGCCGCCTCGAAGTACACCACCGTGCCGCGGGCCGCGGCGCTGCGGCTCAGCCCGGATGCCGCCTACGTGCACTACTGCCCGAACGAGACCATCGGCGGAGTGGAATTCCCCTACGTGCCCGCGACCGGTGCGGTGCCGCTGGTCGCGGACATGTCCTCGACCCTCCTGTCGCGCCCGATCGAGGTCGCGAAGTTCGGGCTGATCTATGCCGGCGCGCAGAAAAACATCGGCCCCTCGGGACTGGTGGTCGTGATCGTGCGCGAGGATCTGCTCGAGCGCGCCCGCGCGGACATCCCCGCGGTCTGGAGCTACCGCAACATCGCCGCGGAAGGCTCGATGTTCAACACGCCGCCGACCTTTGCCTGGTATCTCGCCGGGCTCGTGTTCAAGTGGGTAAAGGCCCGCGGCGGGCTCACCGCCATGGCCGAGCGCAACCGCGCCAAGGCCGCGCGGCTCTACGCCGCGATCGATGCTTCCGGCTTCTACCGCAACCCGGTGGCGCCCGAGTGCCGCTCGTGGATGAACGTGCCCTTCATGCTGCGCGATGCCTCCCTCGAGGGCGCCTTCGCCGCCGAAGCGCGCGCCGCCGGTCTCATCAACCTCGAGGGCCACCGCTCGGTGGGCGGGATGCGCGCCAGCATCTATAACGCCATGCCGCCGGAGGGCGTGGATGCGCTCATCGCCTTCATGCAGGACTTCGAGCGCCGCAAGGGCTGAGCTCAAGGGCCGCGCCATGTCCTTCCGCATCCTCACGCTCAACCAGATCAGCGCGCGCGGCCTGGCGCGGCTGCCGCGCGAGCGCTACGAGGTCGGGCCCGCGGTCGCGGCGCCGGATGCGATCCTGGTGCGCTCGGCCGTGCTCGAGGCGGCGGCGATCCCGGCGAGCGTGCGCGCCGTGGCCCGTGCCGGCGCCGGCGTCAACAACATCCCGGTCGAGGCGCTCAGCCGGCGCGGCGTGCCGGTGTTCAACACGCCGGGCGCCAACGCCAACGCCGTCAAGGAGCTGGTGCTGGCGGGTCTGCTGCTGGCGGCGCGCAACCTGGGACCCGCCTGGCTCTTCGCCCGCGAGCTCACGGGCGACGATGCGGCGATCGATGCGGCGGTGGAGGCGGGCAAGAAGCAATTCGTCGGCGTGGAGCTTCCCGGGCGCACCCTCGGGGTCGTCGGTCTCGGCGCCATCGGCGTCGAGGTGGCCAACTCCGCGCTCGCGCTCGGCATGCGGGTGCTCGGCTACGATCCGCAGATCACCGTGCAGCGCGCCTGGCAGCTGTCGGCGAGCGTCGAGCAGGCGCTGTCGCTCGAGGACCTGTGCGCGCGCGCCGACGCCATCACGGTGCACGTGCCGCTCACCGCCGCCACCAGCCACCTGATCAATGCCACGCGGCTCGCGCTGCTGAAGCCGGGGGCGATCCTGCTCAACTTCGCGCGCGCCGGGATCGTGGAGGATGCGGCGGTGATCGCCGCGCTCGGTGCCGGGCGGCTGCGCGCCTACGTCTGCGACTTCCCCAACAACGCCCTCAAGGGCCATCCACGGGTCGTGACCCTGCCGCATCTGGGCGCCTCGACCGGGGAGGCGGAGGAGAACTGCGCCATCATGGCCGCGGACCAGTTGCGCGAGTTCCTGGAAAACGGCAACGTCAGGAACAGCGTCAACTACCCGGAGGCGGTCTTGCCGCGGCTGCCGGGCACGACCCGGCTGGCGATCGCCAACCGCAACGTGCCGAACATGGTGGGCCAGATCTCGACCTGTCTCGCAATGCACCGTATCAACATCGCCGATCTGCTCAACAAGTCGCGCGCCGAGTACGCCTATACGCTGATCGACGCCGACGGCGCGGTCGGCGCGGAGCTGCTCGCGGAGCTTGCCGCCATCGAAGGCGTGCTCTCGGCGCGCCTGGTGTGAGCGCATGAAGCAGCCACCCCGCAGGAGCTCGCGCGGGCGGCGCGCCCGCAGGCCGGCCGGCCCGGTGCCCGCCGCCGCGCCGTCCCCGCGCCCCGACCTCGAGGAGGTGCGCGGCCGCATCGACGCCGTGGACGTCGAGATCCAGCGCCTCATCAGCGAGCGCGCCCGGCTCGCGCAGCTGGTCGGCATCTCCAAGAGCGGCGCCAGCGGGCGCACGGTCGACTTCTACCGCCCCGAGCGCGAGGCGCAGGTGCTGCGCGCGGCGCGCGCGCGCAACGCCGGCCCGCTCAGGGACGAGGAGGTGCTGCGCCTGTTCCGCGAGATCATGTCGGCCTGCCTCGCGCAGCAGGAGCCGCTCAAGGTGGCGTTCCTCGGTCCCGAGGGCACCTTCACGCAGACGGCGGTGCTCAGCCATTTCGGGCACTCGGTGCGCGCGCTGCCCCTCGCATCGATCGATGAGGTGTTCCACGAGGTGGAAGCTGCCACCGCCGATTTCGGCGTGGTGCCGATCGAGAACTCGACCGAGGGCACGGTCAACCATACGCTCGACCGCTTCCTCACCTCGCCGCTCAAGATCTGCGGCGAGGTGGAGCTGCGCATCCGCCATCACCTCATGGGCAACATGGGCGAGCTCGGCCGCATCGAGCGCGTGTGCTCGCATCCGCAGTCCCTCGCCCAGTGCCGTGTATGGCTCGAGGAGCACCTGCCGGGCGTCGAGCAGGTGCCGGTATCGAGCAACGCGGAAGGCGCGCGGCGCGCCCGCGATGAGAAGGGGAGCGCCGCCATCGCGGGGACGACCGCGGCGGAGGTCTACGGCCTGAAGGTGCTCGCGGCCGAGATCGAGGACCGTGCCGACAACACCACGCGCTTCCTGGTGCTCGGCCGCAAGCTCTTCACGCCGAGCGGCGCCGACCGCACGACGCTGCTGGTCTCGGTCGGGCACACCGATGCGCCCGGCGCCCTCTACCGGCTGCTCGAGCCGCTCGCGCGCCACAAGGTGAGCCTGACGCGCATCGAGTCGCGGCCTTCGCACCGGCGCAAGTGGGACTACGTGTTCTTCATCGACTTCGAGGGGCATGCGGACGAGCGCCACGTGCGTCAGGCGCTGGCGGCGCTCAAGCGGCGCGCGTCGCTGTTCCGCGTGCTCGGCTCCTACCCGCGGGCGGTGCAATGAGCGGCGGCGGCGCGGCGGGCGCCCCGGCGCGCTACCGCGTGCAGCCGGGCGGCACCGTCGCGGGGACCCACGCCGTCCCCGGCGACAAGTCGATCTCGCACCGCGCGCTGATGCTCGGCGCCATCGCCACGGGCGACACCCGCATCGAGGGATTTCTCGCCGGCGAGGATTGCCTGTCGACGCTCGGCGCGCTGCGGGCCCTCGGAGTGCGCATCGAGCGCCCGCGCGATACGGAAGTCCTGGTGCACGGCGTCGGCATGGAGGGACTGACGGCCGCCGCGGCGCCGCTCGACATGGGCAACGCCGGCACGGCGATGCGCCTGTTCACGGGACTGCTCGCGCCGCAGAGATTCAACTCGACGCTCATCGGCGACGCCTCGCTGATGCGCCGGCCGATGCAGCGCGTGGTGGTGCCGCTCGCCATGATGGGCGCGCAGATCCGCACCCACGACGGGCGCCCGCCGGTCGAGATCCGGGGCACGCCGCACCTGCGCGCCATTCACTACAGCCTGCCGGTGGCGAGCGCGCAGGTGAAATCCGCGGTGCTGCTCGCCGCGCTCGCCGCCGCCGGCCGCACGCGCGTCACCGAGCCCGCCCCCTCGCGCGATCACACCGAGCGCATGCTCGCCGCCTTCGGCGTGGCGCTCGAGCGCGAGGGACGCAGCATCGCGCTCGAGGGCGGGCAGCAGCTCAGCGCGACCGCGGTGACGGTGCCGGGCGATTTCTCCTCGGCGGCCTTTTTCATCGTGGCCGCCTGCCTCGCCGCCTCCCCGGGTCTCACGCTCACCAACGTGGGCGTGAACCCGACGCGCACCGGGCTGCTCGAGCTCTTGCGGCGCATGGGGGCGGACATCGAGGTACACGAGCGCGCCGCGGGCGGTGCACCGGGCGCCGAGCCGGTCGCCGACCTCGAGATCCGCCAGAGCCCGCTGCACGGCATCACCGTGCACGAGTCGGAGGTGCCGCTCTCGATCGATGAGTTTCCGGCATTCTTCGTGGCCGCGGCCTGTGCCAGCGGCGAGACGCTGGTGCGCGGGGCGCTCGAGCTGCGCGTCAAGGAGAGCGATCGCCTCGCGGCCATGGCCGAGGGCCTCACGCGGCTCGGCGTCGAGAACCAGCTGCTGCCCGATGGCCTGTGGCTGCGCGGCGCGCAGGGCCTCGGCGGCGGCACCATCGACAGCCGCGGCGATCACCGCATCGCCATGGCGTTCGCGGTGGCGGCGCTGCGGGCCGCGGCGCCGATCGAGATCCTGGACGTCGCCAACGTCGCCACTTCCTTTCCGGGATTCGTCGCGCTGGCGCGCTCGGCCGGCTTGCGCATCGAGGCACTCTGACCCACCCTGTCACGCGGATGGCCGGCTCCTCTTCCTCTCCCATCGTGTGTATCGACGGCCCGAGCGGCTCGGGCAAGGGCACCATCAGCCGCGCCGTGGCGCGCGCGGCCGGCTGGCAGCTGCTCGACAGCGGTGCGCTCTACCGCCTGGTGGCGCTCGCGGGGGCCGCCGCCGGCATCGCGCGCGACGACGCGCCGGGGCACGCCGCCCTGGCGCGCGCCATGCGCGTCGAATTCGGCTGGCGGCCCGACGGCGAGGAGCAGGTGCGGCTCGACGGCCGCGACGTGAGCGGGGAGCTGCGCTCCGAGACCGCGGGCGCCGGCGCCTCGCGGGTGGCGGCCTGGCCCGAGGTGCGCACGGCGCTCCTCGAGCGGCAGAGAGCCTTCGCGCGCGCCCCGGGACTGGTCGCCGACGGGCGCGATATGGGTACCGTGGTGTTCCCGGACGCCCCCCTGAAGATATTCCTGACCGCGACCCCCGAAGAAAGAGCCCTGCGGCGCTATAAGCAGTTGAAAGACAAGGGGTCCGCTGTTAACCTTGCCGCCCTTTCGCGCGAGATAGCCGAGCGGGACCTGAGGGATCGAACCCGCCAGGTCGCCCCGTTGCGTCCGGCGGCCGATGCCTGTGTCATCGACTCCACCGGCCTCAACGTCGAGGCGGTCGTCGCCAGGGTGTTGGACTTGGGGGCCGCTCGTCGCCTTTGGCCGCAAGGCCTCAAGGCCTAAGTCTCCCGCGGAAGATTATGTGAGGTCGGTGCCTGCCGGATGCGGGCGCCTGTTACGGTTTCCTGAAGCCACAAGGATGGGGCTCAGAGTCGGCACGCACGGCGTGCAAAGTGAAGGTATGTCAGAAAGTTTTGCCCAGCTCTTCGAGCAAAGTCTAGCCAACCAGCGCATCCGTCCCGGCATGATCCTGACCGGGCTCGTGGTGGACGTCACCCCCGACGTCGTCATCGTCAACGTCGGGCTCAAGTCCGAAGCCGTCATCCCGCTCGAGCAGTTCAAGAACGAGCGCGGCGAGGTCGAGGTCAAGTCCGGCGACAACGTCGAGGTCGCCCTCGACTCGGTCGAGGACGGCACCGGCGAAACGCGCCTGTCGCGCGAGAAAGCCAAGCGTGCGCGCACCTGGACGCGGCTCGAGGAAGCGTTCAACAAATCCGAGATCGTCACCGGCGTCATCACCGGCCGCGTCAAGGGCGGCTTCACCGTCGAGATCGAGAACGTGCGGGCGTTTCTGCCCGGCTCGCTCGTCGACGTGCGCCCGGTGCGCGACACCTCCTACCTCGAAGGCAAGCCCCTCGAGTTCAAGGTCATCAAGCTCGACCAGAAGCGCAATAACGTCGTGGTCTCGCGCCGTGCGGTCGTCGAGCAGGAATTCTCCGCCGAGCGCTCCGCGCTCCTCGACAACCTGCAGGAAGGCTCGGTGGTGCGCGGTACGGTCAAGAACCTCACCGATTACGGTGCGTTCGTGGACCTCGGCGGCATCGACGGCCTGCTGCACATCACCGACATGGCCTGGAAGCGCGTCAAGCATCCTTCCGAGGTCGTCAAGGTCGGCGATGAGGTCGAGGTGCGCATCCTCAAGTTCGACCGCGAGCGCTCGCGCGTCAGCCTGGGGCTGAAGCAGCTCGGCGCCGATCCCTGGGAGAACATCGCGCGGCGTTACCCGCCGGGCACCCGGGTGTTCGGCAAGGTCACCAACATCGCCGACTACGGCGCCTTCGTCGAGATCGAGGACGGCGTCGAGGGCCTGGTGCACGTCTCGGAGATGGACTGGACCAACAAGAACGTCAACCCGGCGAAAGTGGTGCACAGCGGCCAGGAAGTCGAGGTCATGGTGCTCGACGTCGACGAAGAGCGCCGCCGCATTTCGCTCGGTCTCAAGCAGTGCCAGGCCAACCCGTGGAAGGAGTTCGCCGAGAACTACAACCGCGGCGACAAGGTGGCCGGCCAGATCAAGTCGATCACCGACTTCGGCATCTTCATCGGGCTGCCGGGCAACATCGACGGCCTGGTGCACCTCTCCGACATCTCCTGGGATCAGCCGGGGGAGGAGGCGGTGCGCAATTACCAGAAGGGCCAGCAGCTCGAGGCCATGGTGCTGTCGATCGATCCTGAGCGCGAGCGCATCTCGCTCGGCGTCAAGCAGCTCGCCAAGGATCCGTTCTCGGCCTACATCGCCGACAATCCCAAGGGCACCATCGTCAAGGGCACGGTGAAGGAAGTCGACGCGCGCGGTGCCGTGATCGATCTCGGCAACGGCGTCGAGGGTCAGCTGCGCGCCTCCGAGCTCGGCCGCGACCGCGTCGAGGACGCACGCGCGGTGCTCAAGGTGGGAGACGAGGTCGAGGCGAAGTTCACCGGCGTCGACCGCAAGTCGCGCACCATCTCGCTGTCGATCAAGGCGAAGGAAATGCACGACGAGGCCGAAGCGGTGCAGAGCTACCGCTCGGAAGTCGCGCCGAGTGGCACCAGCCTCGGCGACCTCCTCAAGGAGCAGATCGGCTCGGGCGGCGAGCGCGGCGGCTGAGAGGCGCCATGACGAAGTCCGAGCTCATCGAGATCATCACCGCCAAGCAGAAGCACCTGCCGGCCAAGGACGTGGAGCTGGCGCTGAAGCAGATACTCGAGATCATGAGCGATGCGCTCTCGCAGGGCGAGCGCATCGAGATCCGGGGCTTCGGCAGCTTCTCGCTGCACTTCCGCCCGCCGCGTCAGGGGCGCAATCCCAAGACCGGCGAGGCGGTGGCGCTCTCGGGCAAGCACGTGCCGCACTTCAAGCCGGGGAAGGACCTGCGCGAGCGCGTCAACGACGGCGCCGATCGCCCGATCCGCGACTGACGCCGCGGCGCGCCGCCCGGCGGCGCGCGTTATACCCGGTCGCGCGGACCTGATATCGTCAGCGCCGTGTTCGAGCTGCCTCCGGTCTTCCTGGCACTGGCCTTCGTCCTGGTGGGACTCGCCGCTTATTTTCTCGGGCGCCGCAACGGCGCCGCACGCACGGTGCGGCTGCCGCGTGACTATTACGAGGGCCTCGACCACCTGATCAACGACCGCTTCGATCATGCTGCGGAGATCTTCGCGCGCATGGCCGAGGCCGACGGCGATGCGGCGGAGATCCAGTTCGCGCTCGGGAGCCTGTTCCGCCGCCGCGGCGAGGTGGAGCGCGCCATCGCCATCCACTCCAGGCTGCGCGAGCACGGTGCGGGCAGCGTGAGCGACAAGGCGGCGTTCGCGCTGGCGCTCGATTACCTCTCGGCCGGTCTCATGGACCGCGCCGAGCAGGTGCTGGAAGAGCTCGCCGCCTCGCGCGAGTACCGCCACGCCGCGCTCGATCACCTGCTGCGCATCTACGAATCCCAGGGTGACTGGGCCAAGGCGCTGAGGATCTTCCACGCGCTGCCGGCCGGCGTGCAGGCCGAGCGGCGGCAGGTGGCGGCGCATTACCTGTGCGAGCTCGCCGAGCACGCCCTGCTGCAGGGCGAGCCGGAGCGCGCGCGCACCCTGCTGCGGCAGGCGCGGACTCACCAGGAGGAGCTGCCGCGCGCCGACATCCTCACCGCGCGCCTCGCCGAGGGCGAGGGCGACCGGGACGGGGCACTGCTGCTGTACCTCAAGGCACTCGAAGCGGCGCCGGGACTGGCGCTCGAGATCGTCCCGCCGGTGCTGCGCATCGCAGACGCCGCCGGCGGCACCGACGTGCTGGCCGAGCTCGGCCAGCGGCTGCGCCGCAGCGGCCGCGTGAGCCCGCGCCAGCTCGCCTGGCTGCTCGCCACCGCGGTGCCGCCCGGGGAGGTCGCGCGGCTGCCGGGCATCGCCGCCGAGCTCGGGCCGGGCGTGGAGTCCGTGGCCGACGCCGCCTCCCTCAGCACGCTCCTCGCCCGCATCGGCGATGCCGGGGGGCGCTACCAGTGCGAGGAGTGCGGCCTCAACAGCGTCGGCTGGTACTGGCATTGCCCGAAGTGCCGCTCGTGGGACAGTCTGCGGCCGGCGGTTTTCAAGTGGGCCGAGCGCGCCGATCAGAGCGCGCGCCCTTCGCAAGCTTCATAAGGAGAGACTCGCAATGACCGTTTCGAGGCCGGCGATCCGCACGGCAGTGTTCCCGGTGGCGGGCCGCGGCACGCGCTTCCTGCCCGCCACCAAGGCGAGCCCCAAGGAGATGCTGCCGGTGGTGGACAAGCCCCTCATCCAGTACGCGGTCGAGGAGGCGCTCGCCGCCGGCGCGCGTCGCCTGGTGTTCATTACCGGCGCCTCCAAGCGTGCCATCGAGGATCACTTCGATTCCGACGCCGAGCTCGAGCACATGCTCGAGAGCCAGGGCAAGAGCGATCTGCTGAAGCAGCTGCGCAGCGTTCTGCCCTCCTATGCTTCCTGCATCTATATCCGCCAGCCCGCGCCGCTCGGGCTGGGACACGCGGTGCTGTGCGCGCAGCCCGCCGTCGGCGCTGAGCCCTTCTTCGTGCACCTGGCGGACGACCTCATCAAGAGCGAGGTGGCGTGTCTTGCGCAGATGGCGCGCGTCTACGAGGCCAAGCGTGCCAGCGTGCTCGGCGTCGAGGCGGTGGCGCGCCGCGACACCGAGAAGTACGGCATCGTCGCCGTGGAAAGCGACAAGTCGACCACCAGCCGCGTGCGCAGCATCGTCGAGAAACCCAAGCCCGCGCAGGCACCCTCCAACCTCGCCGTGGTGGGCCGCTACGTGCTCGCGCCGGCGATTTTCGAGCACCTCGAGCGCATCGGGCACGGCGCGGGCGGGGAGATCCAGCTCACCGACGGCATCGCGGCGCTGATGCGCGAGGAGGCGGTGTATGCCTACCGCTTCGAGGGCAAGCGCTACGACTGCGGCAGCAAGCTCGGCTATCTGCAGGCGACGGTCGAGTACGCGCTCGGCCACGCCGAGCTCGGGGCGCGCTTCCGCAAGTATCTCCAGGGCCTCGATCTCACGGCAGCCACACCGACACCAGGGCGCCGCCGCCCGCGCGGTTCGCGAGGCTCAGCCGCCCGCCGTGCGCCTCGACGATCTCGCGGCACAGCGTGAGGCCTAAGCCCGTGCCCGCCGGCTTGGTGGAGTAGAAAGGCAGCAAGGCATCGCGCAGCGTCTCCCCGCTGAGGCCCGCGCCGCGGTCGGCCACCTCGATGCGAAACCCGGACGCGGCGCGCTGCACGGCCACCGTGATCTCATCGGGCGCGGAGCCGGACTCGGCGGCGTTCTTGAGGAGATTGATCATCACCTGCTCGAGCTGGCGGGCGTCGAAGCTGCCGGACTCGGCGGGCAGGGCGCCCTCGAGCCGAAAGCTCAGCGTGCCCTCGAGCCGCGCGAGGAACGGCGCCCAGGGGACCGGCTCCGGGCGCGGCCGCGGGAGCTTCGCGAAGCGCGCGTAGCCGTCGATGAAGGTCGCGAGGTGCGCAGCGCGCTCGCCGATGGTGTCGAAGACGCGCGCCAGCCGTGGCTCGGGCGGCTCGCCGGCGAGCAGCCGCCCCGAGTGGGCGAGCGAGGTGATGGGGGCGAGGGAGTTGTTGAGCTCGTGGGCGATCACACGGATCACCTTCTTCCAGACGGCCACCTCCTGCGCCGCGAGCTCGCGCGTCAGCTGCTTGAGGAGCACGAGGCGGTGCGGGCGCGCGTTCAGCAGAAAGGCGCGTTGCGAGAGGTGATACACCTCGGGCTCCCCCGCGACGTCCATGGTGAAGAGCGTATCGCCGCCGCCTGCGAGCGCCGCGGCCAGCGCCGCGGGCGCATCGCTCAGTACGGCGGCGAGGGTGAGGCCCTCGAGCTTGCGGCCGGCGCGCAGCAGTTGCCGCGCGGCGACGTTGCTGTAGACGATGCGCTCGCGCTCTTCCGTCAGCAGCATCGCCAGCGGCGTCGTCTGGATCACCGTGTCGAGCAGCAGCTCGCGCTGATACAGATCGAGCCGCTCGCGCCGCAGCAGCTCGCCCAGGGAGTTGTATGCGCCGATGAGCCCGTTGAGCTCCGCGTCCTCCACCGCCGCCACACTCACGCTGAAGTCGCGGTCGCGCAGGCTCACGATGCCGTCGCGCAGCGCCTGCAGCACCCGCAGCCAGCGGCGCGGCGCCCGCCGCGCGAGCCACAGTGCCGGCAGGAGCGCCGCCGCGAAGCCGATGAGTGCCGCGGCCGGCGCCGCCAGCCAGCGGGCGGCGATCGCGGTGGCCGCGGCGGCGCACGCCGCGGTGAGTGCCAGCGCCGCGGCGAGGCGTGCGGCGAGCGACCAGCGCACCGTCAGGCGTCCGCGGAGGGCCGTGACGCGTCCGTCCTCAGACCGAGCTTTTCCATGCGCCGGTAGAGTGCCTGACGCGACAGCCCGAGGTCACGCGCGGCCTGCGCGATCACGCCCCGGGCACGCCCGAGCGCTGCCTCCACCGCGGCCCGATCGGGCCCCGGCTCGGCAGCGGCGGCCGCGGTCGCCGGCAGGTTGAGCGCGGTCGGGCCGATCGCGCGGCCGCCGGCGAGCAGGCAGGCACGGCGGATCACGTTCTGCAGCTCGCGGACGTTGCCGGGCCAGGGATGGCGCATGAGCGCCGCGCCCGCCTCAGGGGTGAGCTCGAACCCCGGCTCGAGGAAGTGGCGTGCGAGCGGCAGGATGTCCTCGCGCCGCTCGGCGAGCGGCGGCACCTCGAGCTCGATGACGCTCAGGCGGTAGAACAGATCCTCGCGGAAGGTGCCCATGCGGATGGCGTGACGGAGGTTCGCGTTGGTGGCGGCGATCACCCGCACGCGCGTGCGCCGCGTCGTGTTGGCACCCAGACGCTCGAACTCCCCGGTCTGCAGCACCCGCAGGAGCTTCGCCTGGCCGCTGCCGGTGAGCGTCGCGAGCTCATCGAGGAACAGCGTGCCGCCGTCGGCGGCCTCGAAGCGGCCGGTGCGCGCGCGCGCGCCGGTGAAGGCGCCCGCCTCGGTGCCGAAGAGCTCCGCCTCGATGAGCTCGTTGGGGAGGGCGGCGAGATTGACCTTGAGGTAGGCCTCGCCGGCGCGCTCGGAGTTGCCTTGCACGATGTCGGCCAGCACCTCCTTGCCGGAGCCGTTGGGGCCGGTGATGAGTACCGGTACCTCCGCGTGGGCCACCTGCGTCGCCATGGTGACGAGCGTGTGCATGGCTTCGCTCTCGTAGACCGCGCCCTTGAGGTCGAAGCGTGCCGCGAGGCTCGAGCGTGCCTCGCGGTTCCTGGCGCGCAGCGCCTCGGCCTCGGCGCGCGCGCTGGCGAGATCGAGGAGATTGCGCACGCTGGTGAGCAGGCGCGCGTCGTCCCAGGGCTTGGCGATATAGTCGGCCGCGCCGGCCTTCACGAGCTCGACGGCGGTCTCGAGGTGCATCCAGGCGGTGAGCAGCACGATCGGCACGTCGGGCTGCGCCGCACGGATCTCGCGAAACAGCGCGATGCCCTCCGCGCCGCTGGTCGCCTCGCGCTGGAAGTTCATGTCCTGGATCACGAGGTCGACGCGCTCGCGAGCGAGGAGCGCGAGACCGGCGGCCGGGGTGCCGGCACCGAGCACGCGCGCACCGTGCAGCGACAGCAGCACCTCGAAGGCGGTGCGCACCGCCTCGCTGTCGTCGATGACGAGGATGCTGCGGTTGGCGAGGCTCGCATCGAGCGAGCCGGGCGGACTGGCGCTCATGGCCGCGATGCTAGCATCGCCGCGGAACGCACGGCCGCTGCCTCACACCGTGCGCGTCGCGACCGAGGGCGGTACCGCGGCGGCCCGCCGCGCCGGCTGCCAGGCGGCCAGCTGGCCGATGCCCCACAGGACCAGCACCCCGCCCACCAGATAATAGAGGTCGAGGCGCGGCAGCGAGTATTCGAGCGACAGCCAGTAGCCGGCCGCCAGCGCCAGAGCGCAGCCCGCCACGACGCCGGCGGTGGTGATCAGGCCGTTCTCGACGAGGAAATAGCGCACGATATCGCGCCGCCGTGCCCCGACCGCGCGGCGCGTGCCGATCTGCTTGGTGCGGGTGCTGACGTTGAAAGTCGCCAGCGCGAAGATGCCGAGGCCCGTTATCGCGATCAGCAGCGCCGTCACGGTGATGAGATAGATCTCCATCGCGCGGTCGGGGAGATAGGTGAGATCGCGGTAGAAGTTGAGCGGCCGTACCGAGCCGATGACCCGGTCGGGATTGGACTTCGACAGGTGCGCCTCGATCGTGCCCGTCAACGCGGCGCGCCGCCCGGGCTGCGTGCGTATCAGGTAGTCGACCGGGCCGCCGAAGCCGTACGCCAGGCGCGGCGCGAAGTACACCCAGCCGGGGTGGTCGTGTGAGGGGAAGTTGCCCATCACCGGGTCGACGATTCCGATGATGGTCGCGACCTGGTTGAGGGAGTCGTAGACCGGTTTACCGAGCGGGTTGTCGTGCGGATACAGGCGCTCGCCGAGCTCGCGCCCGATGATGATCGAGGGCACGAAGCGTGAGGCATCGGTTGTAGTCAGCGGCGGAGTGATCTCGTCGTGGCGGAAGTTGCGGCCGGCGATCAGATGCAGGCCGAGCGCATCGAGCCCCTGCTCGTCGACCTCGATCTGGTTGTAGTTGTCGGTGCGGTGCGCCGCAGGCTGCGTCACCAGCTGTTCGTTGTTGCCGCCGTCGCAGAGCGGCGGCGAGTTGGTCACGGTCGCGGCGATAACGCCCGGGAGGGAGCGCAGGTACGCCAGGTCCTCCTGCATGGCGGCGACTGGCTGATAGCGCTGGGTAAAGCCCTTGCTGGTGACTACGATGATGTTGTCGACGTCGATACCCGTCGGCCGGCTCATGCGCTCGGCGCGCTGCACCACGATGTAGAGGGCGTTCACCAGCACGGCGAGCGCGATGGCGACCTGCAGCGCCACCAGCACGGCACCGGTGCGGTTGCGCAGCAGCGCCGACAGGATCGGACGAACGTCGTAGCTCATGATCGCTCCCTCACTGACTCTTGAGGTACACGGCGGGCGGCAGGCGGCCGACGCGCCAGGCGGGATAGAGCCCGGCGGCAAGCGTCGCGACGCACGCCAGCACCAGCGCCCACAGCACCGCGACCGAGTCGAAGTGCATCAGCTCCTGGTAGCCGCCGCGGCTGAAGTTGTGGGCGGCCGCGTACATGTGGTGGACCGCCACGAGCCCCAGGGCCGCGAGCGCCAGCCCGAGCAGCGCGCCGAGCGCCGCCAGCACTCCGACCTCGACCAGGTGCTGCGCGAAGATCTGCCGGCGGCTCGCGCCGAGTGCGCGGCGCACGCCGGTCACGGCGGCGCCGTTCAGGAACTTGGCGAGCAGCAGACCGACGGTGTTGATGAGGCACACGGCGAGGAATGCGAACGCGAGCCCCACCAGCACGCGGTTGTCGGTGTCCACGACCTTGTTGTGGACGAGCCAGTCGGCGACGTTGGTGAGGCGGTTGTCGCGCGGCCGCTGGAAGCGGCCGGCCTTGTGCTGCTCGGCCCAGTAGCCGTCGAGCAGGGTCTGCATGCGCTCGCGGCTCGCGGCGTCGGGCAGCTCGACCCACATCTGCAGCCACACGCACTCCGACCCCATGAAGTCCCTGAAGGTGTCGAGCTTCTCCGCTCCCCAGCAGTCGGTCTCCTCGTTGTTCAGCAGCTCGAGCTGCGGCCCCCAGCCGAAGGGTATGTAGACGTCGTCCGGCTCGCCGAAGCTGCCGCCGTTCAAGTCGTAGTAGCGCGGGCGCGGAAACCACTCATCCAGCACGCCGACGACACGGAAGTCGCGATCGTCCCAGCGCACGGTGCGCCCGACGCTGTTGGCGCCGCCGAACAGCTTCACGTTCTCCTCGCGCGACAGCACGATCACGGGCTGCGCCGGATCGTCGGCCGCGGCGCTCCAGCCATGCCCGTAGAGGAACGGCACCTCGAACATGGCGAAGAAGTCCGCGCTGGTCACCCGGGTGCTGGCGTTACGCGGCGGCACGGCCCCCGCGCTGATGACGCCGTTGGTGGCGTACATCACGACCTTGCGCTCAGGCGTCCTCGAGCGCATGAGGTACTGGCTGTCCTTGTAGGTCACCTCGATCGGCGGACCCTCGAGGTCCTGGCGAAAGCGGCGGTTCGGATCCCAGTTGTCCATCGTTACGGTGTACAGGCGGTCGTTCTTCCACCAGATCGGATTGCCGGACATCGCGTGATAGACGGTGAGCGTCATGATGCAGACCGCGATGCCGAGCGCGATCGCGAGCACCATGAGCGCGGTGAGGCCCGGGTTGCGGCCGAAGCTCTTCAGTGCCAGACGCAGGTAGTAGGCTTGCATGCGGCCTCCTCAGCCGAGTGCGGCGCCGGCGGCACCCGGCTGACCGGCGGCGGCGCTGCGCGACTCGAAGGCGCGGAAGTCGGAGATCTGGCCGTCGATCAGGTGCACGTTGCGCTGCGCGCGCCGCGCGAGCTCGGCATCGTGCGTGACGAGCAGGATGGTGGTCCCCATCTCGTTGATCTGCTCGAGCAGATCCATCACCTGGCGCGCCATGAGCGAGTCGAGGTTCCCGGTCGGCTCGTCGGCCAGCAGGAACGCCGGGTCCCCGGCGATGGCGCGCGCGATTGCCGCGCGCTGCTGCTGCCCGCCGGACAGCTGCGCGGGCATGTGCCGGGCGCGCGAGGCGAGCCCGACCAGCTCGAGAGCGCTGCCGGTGCGCTCGCGCCGGTCGGCGGCGGGGAGTCCGCGGTAGCGCAGCGGCACCTCGACGTTGTCCTGGATGGTCAGATCCGGGATCAGATTGAAGCTCTGGAAGATGAAGCCGATGCGCTGGTTGCGCAGCCGCGAGCGCGCATCGTCCGAGAGCGCGCGCACGTCGGTGCCATCGAGCTCATAGCTGCCGGTCTCGAACTCCTCGAGCAGGCCCGCGACGTTGAGGAAGGTGGTCTTGCCGGATCCCGAGGGTCCCGTGACGGCGACGAACTCGCCGGCGCTCACCTCGAGCGAGACCTTGCGCAGCGCATAGGTCTCGATGAGATCGGTGCGGTAGATCTTGCTGACGTCCTGCATCCTGAGCATCGTCGTCTCCTGGTAACACTCAACGTGAGATGGCGACTTCGGGCGCCTGGTTGGCATCGCGCATGTCGGAGATCACGACGCTGTCGCCGGCGTCGAGACCGCTGAGCACCTCGATCTCGCCGACCGAGGCGGCGCCGAGCCGCACCGGCACGCGCACCGCGCGGCCGCCGCGCACCACGTAGACCGCCGGGCTGCTGGTATCGATGAAGGAGCCGCGCTCGAACCTGAGCACGTTGTCGCGTTCATCGAGCACGATGCGCACCGCCGTGCGCTCGTTCTGCCGCAGTCCCTGCGGCTGACCGCCGTCGAACTTGACGCGCCCGGTGACCTGGCTCTGGCGCACCTCCGGGGAGATCGCGGTGACCGTGCCGGGCACGTCGCGACCCTCGATCGTGATCTCGGCCGCCATGCCCGGCTTGATCTCGCCCGCGTACGTCTCGGCCACCTGGAACTCGATCTCGAATGCCGAGAGGTCGACGAGCGTGAGGAGCGGTGCGTTGGCTGGCACCAGGGTCTTTTGCGGCTGTGCCAGGTTCGCCACCATGCCGTCGACCGGGGCGCGCACCTGCAGCTGCGCGACGCGGTCCCTGAGCGATGAGACCACGAGCGCCTGACGGTCGCGCTCGAGGCGCTTGGTGCGCAGGTCGAGCGCCAGGCTGTCGCGCTCGAGGCCGGCGGTCTCGCGTGCGTGATCGAAGTTGAGCCGTGCCGTGGCGACGTCATCGATCGCGCGCCGGTAGTCGCGCTCGGGGATCACGTGCAGGTCCCAGGCCCACTGCGAGCGCTTGAGCTCACGCTCGGCGGCCTTGATGGTGACCTCGGCGAGGTCGGCCTGCTGCTTGCTGGTGAGGATCTGGCGGCGGATCTCGATGCGCTGGTGCGCGAGCGCGGCGTCCAGGCTGTCGAGCGTCGCCGTCTCGCGCTGGAACTCGTTGGTGAGCTCGGGGCTGTCGAGGGTGGCGAGCAGCTGGCCCTTACGCACCGTGTCCCCGGCGCGGGCCGCGTAGGTCACGGTGCCGGGCGCGATCGCGTAGAGGGTGGGGCTCACCGCCGCCACCACCGTGCCGTCGGCGGCCACGTCGCGCACGAAATGCCCGCGGCTCACGCTCGCCACGCGCAACCGCTCGCGCGAGATCACCTGACCGGTCGAAAGCCAGCCGTGGATCAGCCAGCCGAAGAGCAGCGCGAGGAGTGCGGCGCCCGTGCCGGCGAGGACGATCCGCGGCCGCCGCCAGCGGGCCACCGGCTCAGCGAGCGGCTTGTCCTGCGCCTCGGTGCCGCGCATGCGCACCGCGTCGGTGACCGCTTCGGGGATCCTGCGCAGTTGCGCGAGCTTCATAGCCTTCAGGGGTGCACGGGCCGTGCCATGCCGGGCGCCGCGGCGGCAGGGGAACCGCAAGCGCTTGTCTGCACTCAGAATCTTCAGATGATCCGGGCCGATGCGGGTGGCGCCGGGCCGCCCGCTGCGCTGTCCGCGCGCTGCGCGCGGACAGCCGGCGGACAGTGCCGGACAGGTCCGGCGCATCGCCTCATCCCTTGCGGGTCTTGCACGAATGAGCACCGCGGCCGCAAAGTCGGGGCTCGCTTGTGTCAGCGTTTCGAGGGGGCCTTGAAGCTAAAGGAGCAGCCGATGGCCACACGTCGTTCCGTTGAGACTCCCGCAACCGCGAGCGGCGCGCGCAGCGCGCCGGCCAAGGGCAAGCGGTCCGCCAGCAGCAAATCCACGGGCCGCGCCGCCGTGTCGGCGGAAGACCGCCGCGCGATGATCGCCGAGGCCGCGTACCTGCGCGCCGAGCGCCGCGGCTTCGATCCCGGTCACGAGACCGAGGACTGGCTGGCCGCGGAGGAGGAAGTGGACGCGCTGCTCGCGCTCGGGCAGGGCGGTCCGGCGCAATAACAGCGGCGTCGCCCGCCGCGCCGCCTCAGTGCGCGGGCGGCGTGTCGCTCGGTCGGCTCTCGCCCGCGGCGGGTGGGGCGCCGGGCGGGCGTGCCTTGGGCGGCCGCAATCCCTTCGAATAGAGCAGCCGGCCGTCGGGCGTCACGAACACCGCATCGAAATCCGGCAGGCGCTCGATGATCTGGAGCGCTTTCTCGGGACCGAGCACGAAGGCGGTCTTGGAGAGGCCGTCGGTCTGCGTCGCGGTGGGTCCGATGATGGTGGCGCTGCGCACCCGGGTGGCCGAATGCCCGGTGCGCGGATCGATGATGTGGTGGTAGCGGATGCCGTCCTCGTCGAAATAGCGCTCGTAGTCGCCCGAGGTCGAAACCGCCGCGTCCGACAGCGGGATGCGCGTCACGACCTTGTCGGGATTGTGCGGCTCGTCCGGGTGCGCGATCGACACGAGCCACGGGCGCCCGAGGTGATCGCCGAGCAGACGGCTGTCGCCGCCGGCGGTGACGAGCGCGTGCTCGATGCCGCGGGCCTTGAGGATGGCGATCCCCCGGTCGACCGCATAGCCCTTGGCGATCCCGCCGAGGTCGATGCGCATGCCGGCGTGGCCGAAGCGGATGCTATGGTGCGCCGGGTCGAAGATGAGATTGCGCCAGTTGACCGCCGGCAGCGCGGCCTTGATCTCCTCCTCGGTGGGATGCACGTGCAGCGGGTAGTTGTACAGATAGCCGACGCTCGCGTAGGTGATGTCGAAGGCGCCCTCGGTGATCTCGGAGAAATGCGTCGACAGCTTGATCAGGTCGTACAGCTCCGGATCCACCTGCACCGGCTCGGTGGCCGCCTTCTGATTGATGAGCGAGAGCTGGCTCTCGGGCTTGTAGTGGCTCATGAGCTCGTCGATGCGGCGCATCTCGGCCATCACCGCCGCGATCGCCGCATTGCCCTGTGCCGGGTCGTCCGCCCACAGCTGCACGTAGACGCGCGTGCCCATGATGGCTTCGGTGTCCTCGAGCCATGCCGCGCGTGCCGGCTGCGCCAGGGTGAGCGCGAGCAGCACGCCGGCGAGCGCCGCCAGCCGCGGTACCGTCATCCGTTGCGTTTCTTCCATGAGCCCTCCGGACCGTAGCCTAACCGGCCTGAGGGGAGCGTGTCTGCGCGGTCCGCGCCCCGCGCGTGCTCCCGGTGCGGCGATTGGGGTATTCTCGCCCTCGGTCCGGCACGCGGTCACTCACCGGGGAGAGCGACTCATGAATCTCACGAGACTCCAGGGCTTGATCTGCGGCGCACTGTGCGCGGCCGCGCTCTGCGCCGCACCCGCCGTCTCGCTCGCGCAGGCCACGAGCGGCAGCTCGAGCGGTCCCGTGACCTGCAAGGACGGGACCACTTCGCCGCACGGCGGCCGCGGCGCCTGCAGCGGCCATGGCGGCATCGACAAGTCGGCCTCGACCGCCGCGAGCGCTGCGGCCCCGGCCGCCGCGCCGGCTGCGGCGGCCCCCGCGGCAGCGGCAGCCCCCGCGGCCGCGGCCTCGGGCGGCAGCTCGAGCGGACCGGTGACCTGCAAGGACGGAACGACTTCGCCGCACGGCGGCCGGGGCGCCTGCCGCGGTCATGGCGGCATCAACAAGTCGGCCGCGGCAGCGCCCGCGGCGGCAGCCGCACCGGCGGCTGCGGCTGCGCCGGCCGCGCCGGCGGCGGCCATGGCTCCGGCGGCGAAGGCGGCGGCCGCTCCCCCCGCGCAGGCGGCCCCCGGCGGCGGACCCGGAATGGTGTGGGTGAACACCGCGAGCAAGGTGTACCACTGTCCGGGAGACCGCTGGTATGGCAAGACCAAGGCCGGCTCGTACATGAGCGAGGCGCAGGCCAAGGCCGCGGGCGCGCGCCCGGATCACGGCAAGCCCTGTTCGTGAGGCATGACGACCCGGCGTGAGCTGTTGCTGGCCGCCGCCGGCGGCTGGCTGCTCGGCGGCACCGCTCCGGCGGGTGTCGGCGCGCTCGCCGCCGAGGCGCCGGGCGCCGAGCCGCTCGAGTCGCTGCCCGGGAAGAAGCCCCTCATCCGTCGCGCCTGGCGGCCGCCGAACTACGAGACGCCGCTCGCAGGGCTCGTCCCGCTCTATACGCCGAACGATCTGTTCTTCGTTCGCTATCACCTCGCGGTGATTCCGGAGATCGACGTCGACACCTGGCGGCTCAAGGTCGGCGGCGCCGCGGCCCAGCGGCCCATGGACTTCACGCTCCACGACCTCAGGCACGGCTTCGAGCGCGTCACCCTCACGGCGGTGAATCAGTGCTCGGGAAACCGCCGCGGGCTCTTCAGCCCGCGCGTCCCCGGCGTGCAGTGGGGCAACGGCGCGATGGGCAACGCCGAGTGGAGCGGCGTGCGGCTGCGCGAGGTGCTCACCCGTGCCGGGGTCGCCGCCGGCGCGGTCGAGGTGGTGTTCAACGGCGCGGACCTGCCGGTCCTGCCGGCGACGCCCGACTTCCTCAAGAGCCTGCCGATCGAACGGGCGCTCGATGAGAACACGCTGATCGCCTTCGAGATGAACGGCAAGGCGCTGCCGCACCTGAATGGCGCGCCGGCGCGCCTGATCGTGCCGGGCTGGACCGGCACGTACTGGGTGAAGCACCTGACGGAGATCCGCATCGAGTCGGCGCCCTTCGACGGCTTCTGGATGAAGAGCGCGTATCGGCTGCCGACCGGGGCTTTTCCGGGCGTGCGCTTCAGCACGCAGGAGAACCCGCAGACGACCCCCATTACCCAGATGCTCGTGAACTCGCTCATCACGAGTCACGTCGACGGCGCGCACGTGAAACGCGGCGCGCACGTGGAGCTCGCCGGCAAGGCCTGGGACGGCGGCGCGGGGATCGCCGCGGTCGAGGTCTCCGTCGACGGGCGGCACAGCTGGCAGGCCGCGACCCTCGGCCGCGATCTCGGCCGCTTCGGCTGGCGCGAGTTCCGCTACCGGCTCGATGCCGCGCAGCCGGGGCCGCTCACCGTGGCGGTGCGCGCGCGCAGCCGCGATGGCGCGACGCAGCCCGAGAAGCTCACCGTGAACCCCGGCGGCTACCACGACAACATCGTGCAGACCGTGACGCTGGACGTCGGATGAGGCACACGCTCGCGCTCGCGGCGCTCGCGGCGATGCTGGTGGTGGCCGCCACGGCGGTGGCGCTCGCCGGCGAGGAGAGTCTCACCCTGCGCCCGGGCCCCGCGCGCGATCTGACCGCCGGCCGCTGCGCCATCTGCCACAGCCTCGACTACATCCCGGGCAACGCCCCGGTCATGGACCGCACCGGCTGGCAGAAGACCATCCAGAAGATGCGCGAGCGCTTCGGTGCGCCGATCAGCGACCCGGAGGCGCAGCAGATCCTCGACTACCTGGCCGCCAACTACGCGGGCAAGTCCTAGCGCAGCTGTCCATGGCCGGCTCCCTCCAGGGCAAGACACTCTTTATTACGGGCGCCAGCCGCGGCATCGGGCTCGCGATCGCGCTGCGCGCGGCGCGCGACGGCGCCAACGTCGCCGTCGCCGCCAAGACCGCCGCGCCTCATCCGAAGCTCCCGGGCACCATCTATACCGCGGCCGCGGAAATCGAACGCGCCGGGGGCAAGGCGCTGGCGCTCGTCGTCGACGTGCGCGAGGAGGCGCAGGTCGCGGCGGCGGCCGCGCGCTGCGCCGAGCACTTCGGCGGCATCGACGTGTGCGTGAACAACGCCTCGGCGATCAATCTCGCCGCCACCGCCGAGATCGACATGCGCCGCTACGATCTCATCCAGCAGATCAACACCCGCGGCACCTTCGTCACCACCCGCGCCTGCCTGCCGTTCCTGAAGCACGCCGCCAATCCGCACGTGCTGACGCTGTCGCCGCCGCTCGACCTGAAGCCGCAGTGGTTCGCGCCGCATCTCGCCTACTCGCTCTCGAAGTACGGCATGTCGCTGTGCATGCTCGGGCTGGCGGAGGAGTACCGCGCCGCGGGTATCGCCTGCAACGCGCTCTGGCCCCGCACCACCATCGCCACGGCGGCGGTGGAGTTCGCGCTCGGCGGGCCGGCGATGATGCGCCGCTCGCGCAAGCCCGAGATCGTCGCCGACGCCGCTCACGTGATCCTCACCAGGCCGGCGCGCGAGTGCACCGGGCGCTTCCTGATCGACGACAGCGTGCTCTACGAGGACGGGGTGCGCGACTTCGCCCCCTACAGCGTCGAGCCGGGCGCGCCGCTGCTCGCCGACCTCTTCATCGCCCGCGATGCGCCGGCGCCGCCCGGGGTGCGCCTGGAGTTTCTGCGGTGAGCGCCGCGGTGAACCGCCGCTTCGTGCTGGCACGCCGCCCGCGCGGGGAGCCGGTGGCCGGGGACTTCCGCCTCGAGCGGGTCGCGGTGCCGGTGCCGGCGGCGAACCAGGTGCTGCTGCGCACCCGCTTCCTGTCGCTCGATCCCTACATGCGCGGCCGCATGAACGATGCGCCGTCCTACGTGCCGCCGGTGGCGCTCGATGCCCCGATGGCGGCGCAGACCGTGAGTGTCGTCGAGGCGAGCAACAACCCGGCCTTCAAGGCGGGCGAGCTCGTGGTCGGCAACGCCGGCTGGCAGGACTACGCGCTGTCCGACGGGCGTGACCTCGTGCGTATCGACCCGGGGCTCGAGCGGCCCTCGTACGCCCTCGGCGTGCTCGGCATGCCGGGGCTGACGGCCTATGTGGGTCTCCTCGACATCGGCATGCCGCGGGCCGGGGAGACGGTCGTGGTGGCCGCGGCCACCGGCGCGGTCGGCTCGGTGGTCGGACAGATCGCGAGGATCAAGGGCTGCCGGGTGGTGGGCATCGCCGGCGGGCCGGAGAAATGCGACTACGCGGTGAAGAATCTCGGTTTCGATGCCTGCATCGATCATCGCGGCGGCGAGCTGCGCGAGCGCCTCGCGGCCGCCTGCCCCAGGGGGATCGACGTCTACTTCGAGAACGTCGGCGGCGAGGTGCTGTACGCGGTGGTGCCGCTCCTCAACGTCGGGGCGCGGCTGCCGCTGTGCGGGCTCATCGCCTGGTATAACCTCGAGAAGCTTCCCGCGGGGGGCGATCGCACGCCGGCGCTGCTCTCGACCGTGCTGCGCTGCCGCGTCAAGATCCAGGGATTCATCGTCCTCGACCACTACCAGCGCTTTGCGGCCTTCTACCAGGACATGAGCGGCTGGCTGCGCGACGGCCGGGTGCGTTACCGCGAAGAGATCGTCGAGGGCCTCGAGCAGGCGCCGGGGGCGCTCATCGGACTCCTCAGGGGCGAGAACTTCGGCAAGCTCGTGGTGCGGGTGTCGGAGAGCTGAAGGATGGCGGCGCAGCGGGTGACGGCCTCCTGGGTGTTCGATTGTCTGTCGCCCTTCGCCTATCTTGGCTTCCGCGACCTCGAGCGGCTGCCCGCGCACGTCGAGCTGCGCTACGTACCGGTGCTGCTCGCGCCGCTGCTCGGTCATTTCGGGCAGAAGGGACCCGCGGAGATCCCTTCCAAGCGCACCTTCACCTACCGCTTCGTACTGTGGCGCGCCCGCACTCTCGGCCTGCCGATGCGCTTTCCGCCGGTCCACCCCTTCAACCCGCTCGCGGCACTGCGCCTCATCGTGGCCGCCGGCAGCGACCGGCGCGCCGTCGGCGCGGTGCTCGATGCCGTGTTCCGCGACGGGCGCGATCTCACCGATGCGGCGGTGATCGCCGACCTCGCGCGCACCCTCGGCGTGGCCGAGCCCGAGCGGGCGGTGAGCGATCCGGCGGTCAAGCAGCGGCTGCGCGAGAACACCGACTGGGCGATCGCGCGCGGGGTGTTCGGCGTGCCGACGCTGGTGATCGGGGAGGAGCTGTTCTGGGGGCACGACGCCTTCGGCATGGCGCTCGACTACCTCGCCGATCCGGCCGCCTTCCAGTCGCCGCAGATGCGCGCGGTGGAGCGGCTGCCGGTCGGCGTGGAGCGCGCGCGGTGAGGGTGGGGCGCGCCGGGCTGCTGCTGTGCCTCGCGCTGCTCGCTGCGCCGCGCGCGCCCGGCGCCGACTACTGGACCTATCAGTACAAGCAGATCGACGTCACGGTCGCCGGCTCGAGCGGCTACGCCCGGCTCGTCGCGCGCAACGCCGACCGTCTCGGCACGGCGCTGACCCGGGTGCTCAACTTCCGCTCCGAAGCGCGCCTGCCGACCCACATCTTCGTGCTGCCGGACGACGAGATCGTCAAGCTCCTCGGCGCGGGCAGCACCGCCACCTACAGCACGACCGGCTACGACACCACCGTGATCGCGAGCGCCGGGCGCGGCGAGGACGATCGCTACTGGGGCGTGTATTTCGGCTACGTCGGCAGCCTGCTCGCCGGGGAGGGCGCGCTGCGCTACCCGTACTGGTTCCGCCTCGGAGTGCCGGAGCTGTTCGCGAGCACCGAGTTCGATTCCCACCGCATCCGCACCGGCGGCATCGCCGCCGGCTACGCCTACACGGTCGCCGATGGCAAGCTGATCCCGCTGCGCACGCTGCTCGCGCTCGAGGAGCAGGACCCGCGGCTGCAGACCGCGGCGTTCGCCGACATGTACGCGGCGCAGAGCTGGTTCCTGACACGCGAGGTGCTGGTCGAGGGCCGGCATCGCGATGAATTCGACCGTTACCTGACGCTGCTGAGCGCGGGCCGCAGCGAGCGGGCGGCCTTCGCCGCGAGCTTCAGCGTGAGCTATGAGGACCTCGACCGGATGCTGCGCGACGACCGCCGCGCCCCCGCCCACGTCTACGTCCTGCCGAGCCCGGCCGACGAGCGGCCGGATGCGGTACCGCCGCGCCGGCTCCCCGCGCCCGAGGTCGCCGCACGTCTGGCCGCCGCGTATCTGGCGGCCGGCCACCGCGCCGAGGCCCTGCGGCTGGCGGGCGAGGCGCTGGCGGCTGACCCGGCCGATGAGACCGCGCTGTGCACCGCCATCGATGCACAGCTGCTCAACTGGAACTACCCGGCGGTGCTCGCGGCGGTCAACGCGCTGGTCGCGCACGGCCGGCCCTCGCCACGGGCCCTCGCCGAGCGCGCCGCCGCGGTCGTCGTCCTCGCCTCCGCCGTGAGCGCGGGCCACGCCGACCTCGGGGTGGATGCGCCGACGCTGCTGCGCCACGCGCGCGAGGACTATCGGGCGGCGCTGGCTGCGGATGCGGAGGACCTGCGCTCGTGGGCGGGGCTCGCCGGGCTCTACGGCGCCGCGCGCGACGTGGCCGCCGCGCGTGAGCTGCTGCCGGCGGCCACCCAGGCGTTCGACCGGCATCCGCGTAACGCCAACCTTGCGTACGCGCTGGCCCACATGTGTGCACAGACGCAGCAGTGGGACTGCGCCGCGAAGTTCGCCGCCGCGTGGCGCGACAACGCCCTCACGGCCGCGAGCCGGGCGGATGCCGTCGCCTTCGAGGCGCACCTGAGCGCCTACAGGACGCGTCTCGCCAGCGCCGCACCCGCCGGCGCGCCGCCACCCGCGGCGGACCACCCCGCGCCCGCGCCCGCCAGCCGCTGAAGCGCACACGGCGGCGCAAAAGCTGTTGCGGGCCCGGCGTCCGGCCTATATATTATTGACAGCATAATATCTACCACCGGCCGCTCTTCCGACGCGTGTTGTTGCACCGCGACGCGACCTTGACCCCCGCTCACCGCCCCGCGGCGGCGCCGTGCCGTTGGCGGGCGCGCGGCGCGCTGCTGCTGCTGCTACAGGGCGCCGCCGCCGCCGCCGCACCGACACCGCCACCCCCGCCGATCGATCTCGACGCCTTCGATGCCATGAAGAAGAGCGTGGCGCTGCCCGATGCCGAGACGCTCGCCTACGTCGACATGGGCAAGCCCGGCGGCACCCCCGTGGTGCTGATCCACGGCTACACCGACAACGCCCGGGACTGGGTGCCGCTCATACCCTACCTGTCGAAGAGCCTGCGCCTCATCGTGGTGGACATCCGCGGCCACGGCCGCTCGGGCAAGCCCGAGTGCTGCTACACCCGCTTCGACTTCGCCTACGACCTGAAGCTGCTGCTCGATGCGCTGCACATCGAGCGCGCCGACATCGTCGGGCACTCCCTCGGCAGCATCATCGCGCAGACTTTCGCGGAAGTGTGGCCGGAGCGCACGGCGAAAGTGGTGCTGATCTCCTCGACCGGCGGCCACAAGGCCGGCGCACCGCCGCCGCCGCCGAAGTTCGACTACGCCGCCGCGATCCGCGCGCTCAGGGAGCCGATCGATCCGGAGTCGCCGTTCATGCGCGAGTGGTGGTCGTCGCCGACACCCGTCGATGCGGATTTCCTGCGCCGCCAGCGGCGCGACGCCGCGGCGATCCCGCTGCGCGTGTGGCTCGCGGTGCTCGATCAGGCCCTCATCGACACCGATCTGCAGCGCACCCTGCCGCGCCTGAAGGCGCCGACGCTCCTCATCTGGGGAGAGAAGGACCCGCTGATGGAGGAGGAGGTGCGGCAAACGCTCATCGCGGCGCTGCCGCAGGCCGAGGTCAAGGTCTTTCCGGGCCTCGGACACAATCCTTTCTGGGAGGAGCCGGGGCAATGCGCCGCGGTGATCAACACGTTTCTGACGAAGGGGAGCATCCGACAATGAGTCCAACAGGGTGGAGTCGAGGTTCGCGGCGCGCCTTCACGGGCGCGGCGGTCGCGGCGTGGCTGATCGCAGCGGGTGCGCTCGCGCCGGCGCTCGCGCAGGAGCAGCCGGACAAGCAGGCGCAGGGCAGCGCCGAGAGCAGCGGCGAGATCGCCACGATCATCGTCAGCGCCCGCAAGCGCGAGGAATCGATCGCGCAGGTGCCGACCAGCATCACCGCCTTCACCCCGGAGACGCTCAAGGATTACAACATCCAGTCGTTCTCCGATTACGCCACCAAGACGCCGGATCTGTCCTTCACCTACGGCGGCGGACCGACCGGCTTCGCCGACGCGAAAACCGTCGCGATTCGCGGCGTCACCGGGCAGAACCTGTTCGGCACGGCGGGCGCCACCGGCTTCTACATCGACGACACGCCGGTGCCGGGCTCGCTCGATCCGCGCGTGGTCGACATCGCCAGCATCGAGGTGCTCAAGGGCCCCCAGGGCACGCTCTACGGCGAGAGCTCCCTCGGCGGCAACGTACGCCTCATCACCCGCCAGCCGGACGTGAACAGCAGCGGCTATGGCTACATGCTCGATGCCGGCGTCACCTCGGGCGGTGGCAGCCCCGACGGCGGCGCCAACTTCATCGGCAACGTGGTGCTGATACCCGGCTCGGCCGCGCTGCGCGTGGTGCTGTTCGGCAACCACGACGCCGGCTACCTGACGCGGACCTGGCCGATCGATCCCCTGAGCCCGGCCGGCGATCCGGCCGGCGGCGATCCCTTCGAGACGGTGCCACGCGGCAGCTCGAACGATCAGGGTGCCGTGTCGACCGGCGGCGGCTCGCTCGCACTCCTCGTCAAGCCGAGCGACGCGCTCGATATCAAGCTGCGGGTGCTCTACCAGGACTCCAAGGACCACGGCTTCCCCGCGACTTTCGCACCGCTGCCGAATTTCGACCCGGTCTACACCATGGACCGCGCCTTCGACGTGCAGCCCTACGCGACCGATGTCTGGACGCTGCCCTCGCTCGACGTCAAGTACTCGGGCTCGGGCTGGGCGTTCGTATGGTCGAACAGCTATTTCTACCGCCACACCTACGACGTCGAGGACTCGAGCTACGGCACGCAGCAGATCCTCACCAGCCCGCTGTACCAGCTCAACGGCGTCGCACCGCAGCCCTACCTGTGGATCGGCGACCGGCATCACGATCAGTTCTCGAGCGAGGCGCGCTTCTCCTGGGACCCGGTCAACAATGTGAGCGGCACGGTGGGCGTCTACTACTCCAACACGCACACACGCTTCACCATCCCGCCGACCGATTCCATCGGTATCGATCAGCCGGGCAGCAGCGCCTGCGAGTTCAGCCCGACGCCGCCGCCGTGCACTCCGGCATCCGTGGGCTATGCCTCGCCCGCCTGGACGAGCCCGGAGATCTGGACGCAGACCAATCCCGGCACCGAGGAGGACAAGTCGATCTTCGGCGAGGTCTACTGGAAGTTCGCGCCCAAGTGGACACTGACGCTCGGCGGGCGGCAGTACTGGCTGTCCCAGACGACGGACTACACCGCCGACGGCTTCCTCAACGGCGGACCGGAGCCGAGCGATCCGCAGGCCAACAGCGAATCGGGCTTCAATCCCAAGGCGGCGCTCGCCTGGCAGATGACCGATGCGACCATGGCGTACGCTTCCGCGTCCAAGGGATTCCGCGCGGGCGGCGCGCAGGCCAACTTCCCCGGCTGCACCCTGCCGAGCCTGTCGGTGGATGCGATCACCCACATCCGCTCCGATACGCTCTGGACCTATGAGGCGGGCGTCAAGTCGCAGCTGCCCGCAGTGCTGATCTCGGCGGCGGCCTACGACATCGAGTGGAGCAACATTCAGCAGCAGGTAGCGCTCGCCTGCGGGTTCTACGCGCAGGTGAACGGCAACTCCGCGCGCATCCGCGGCGCCGAGTTCGAGGCGTCCGGCCGGCTCGGGCTTCCGGGCCTGCAGTTCCGCCTGGGACTCGGCTACGAGGACACGGACGTGACCGATCCCGGTAACCTCGCGCTGTTCGGTGTGAACCCGGGCTCGCGCATCGCCGGCGTTCCGGACTTCAACGGCTCGCTGGGTCTGGTGTATACGCGCGCGCTCACGACCGGCCTGGACGGCTTCGTGTCCGGCGATTACAGCTACCAGGCCAACGCGATCTCGCTGCTGGTCGGCGGCGGCGGCTCGCAAGCGACCCGTCCCGGCTTCGGCGTGGCGAACCTGCGTTTCGGCGTCGACCGCGGGGACACCGAGCTCTCGCTCAACGTGCACAACCTGCTCAATGCGAAGCCGAACCTGGGCGACATCGGCTACATCGGCTACGCGCAGCTCAACGCCCTCGGCAGCGTGATTCCGCAGGTGGCGACCATGCTGCCGCTCACCGTCACGCTGCAGCTCAGCAAGAGCTTCTGACCGACCCGTTCAGGCGCGCGCCGCGGCCGCGGCGCGCGCCGGCTGCCCGCTCGAGGAGCCGGTCGCCCAGCCGTGCAGCAGCGCCAGCTGCAGCCGCAGCTGCTCGATCTGCAGCGCCGCCGGCCAGTCGCCGGCATTGGCGGCCGCGCTCGCGGTGAGCCCGTTGATGAAAGTGACCAGCGAGCGCAGCACCGGCTCGCGCGTGGCGGCGGGCCACTGCGACCACTCCGGCCAGCATTGCGCCAGGCAGCGCTCGAAGAGGCGCAGGTACTCCCGGTGCACCCAGGCGTTGATGCGTTTCAGGCGCTTGTCCGCCGAGACCTGCCCCCAGAAGGTGGTCCAGAAGGCGCACTCGATGCGCCGGTGGGCATCGAGCGGCAGCGCCTCGCTGAGCAGCGTCAGCAGGTCGGGCCGCGCGGCGCCCGCCGGCAGCGTCAGCCGCTCCTCGATACGCCTGAGGATCAGCCGCAGCGCCGCGATGATGATGTCCTGCTTGCTGTCGAAGTAGTGCGCCAGCATGCCGGTGGTGTAGCCGGCCTCGCGCGCGATGCGCACCATGCTCGCCTGATCGAAGCCGTGGGTCGCGACCACGCGGCAGGCGACCAGGGCGATCTCATCGCGCCGCGCTGCATGATCGACGATCTTGGGCATGGCGTGCTCCTAGGCCGGATCGAGACCGATATCGGCGGCCGCGGCGCGCTGCCGGTCGCCCTCGAGATCCAGCGAGCGGCAGGCGAGGATGTAGACGAGCGCTGCGACCGGCAGGCCGACCAGCATGGCGACGTCGGCGTTACCGAGCGCGCGCGCCACCGGTCCGGTGTAGACCCCGGTGCTGAAGAACGGAATCATGACCACGAAGCCGATCGCATAGGCGCTCAGTCCCCGCCAGTTCCAGCGGCCGTACATGCCGGAGGAGTTGAAGATCTCGCGGATCGAGTAGTGGCCCTTGCGCACCAGGTAGAAGTCCACCAGGTTGATCGCGGTCCAGGGCGTGAACAGATACAGCAGCAGCGACAGGTAGTCCCCGAAGCGCTCGACGAAGTTGCCCGAGGCGTTGACCGCCAGCGCGCTGCTGGCGAGGAGCGCCACGGCGAGGCTGGCGAGGCGCTTGCCGACCGTGCACTTGAGCGGCCCCAGCGTGTCGGCGACCGACAGCAGGGTGAGCGAGGCGCCGTAGAAGTTGAGCGCGGTGATGGTGATGAGGCCGAGCAGGGCGCCGAGCAGCAGCACCTTGCCGAGGCCGGGAAGCACGGCATCCGCGGCGTGCTCCATGGCGGCGGCGACGTCCAGCTGCGGGGCGACCGCGGCGGCCACGGTGCCGACCAGCATCATCCAGGTGCCGCCGATGAAGGCGCCGAGATAGGTCCACCAGAACGACTCGCTCACGCCGACGTCGCGCGGCAGGTAGCGCGAGTAGTCCGACACGTAGATCGACCAGCTGAGCTGATAGGAGGCGGCGGCGAACATCTGCGCGAGGAACGGCACGGCGCGAAAGCCGCTCCAGTCCCACTGTGCCGCCGGGAATCGCAGCGTGAAGAGGGCGCCCGCCGTGAACACGGTGAGCAGCGCGATCATGAGATAGGCAAAGCCGCGCTGCGCGCGGTGGATCTGGTCGTAGCCGACCGCCGCGAGGCTCACCGCCACGAGTGCGAACAGCACCATCCCCGCGGCGGAGGTGGCCGGGACGGCCGGCGTCAGCTGGTGCAGTGCCTGCACCACCAGCACCTGGTTGAAGGCGTTGTAGCCGATGTAGGCGACCAGCGCGACCGCCCACACCAGCAGCGCCCCCGTGTAGCCGAACTGCGGCCGCGACTGGATCATCTGCGGAAGCCCGAGCTGCGGCCCCTGGGTCGAATGGAAGGCCATGAAGAAGGTGCCGAGCGCGTTGCCGAGCAGCACGGCGGCCGCGGTCCACAGCAGGTTGCCGCCGAGGGTGATGCCGAGCACGCCGACGGCGAGCGTCGCCAGGTGCGCATCCCCGGAGAACCACACCGGCCACAGATGCCAGACCTTGCCGTGACGCTCGGCGAGCGGCACGTAGTCGATCGAGCGCACCTCGATGAATCGCTTCAGGAGACCTCCCGGGAGGCGGCTCTGGTCCGCTTTTTATATCACGATATCAACATTACAGGAGGGCGGCACGCTCAGGTAGAGCCGGCCGTGCGGGGCCGCACCTCGTAGCCCGGGACCTTGGCCTCATCGTCCACCATCTGCGCCGGGAAGCCCTCGCCCAGCACCCGCACGCCACAGGCCTCCTCGAGGCGACGGATGATGTTGGGCGAGTGCTCGCGCGGCCCGTAGCGGCGCGCGCCGTCGCGGAATATCCCGAGCACCAGCGGCGAGAGCTCGAGCGGCACCTGCCGCTCACGCGCCAAAGCGTCGAACAGTCCGACGTCCTTGATCACGAGGTCCATGGTGAAGTTGATGTCGCGGCTGCCGTTCAAGATCACCTGGGACTCGGTCTCGTGCACGAAGGAGTTACCGGAGGAGATGCGGATGCCCTCGTAGGCCATGTTGAGGTCGAGGCCGGCCACTTTGGCGACGGTGAGCGCCTCGGCGAGCGCCGCGAGGTGCACCGTGCACAGGTAATTGGTGATCACCTTCAGCACCGAGGCCGAGCCCACCGGCCCGGTATGCAGGATGCGCTGCCCGAGGATCGCGAGCACCGGCAGCGCGCGCTCGAAGGCCGCGCGGCTGCCGCCGGCGAAGATCGAGATGTTGCCGGTGGCCGCTCGGTGGCAGCCGCCCGAGACCGGACAGTCCATGGCGGTCGCGCCGAGGGCCTCGACGCGCGCGGCCAGGCGGCGGGCCTCGGCGGCATCGGTGGTGCTCATCTCGAGCCAGATCTTCCCGGCGGTGAGGCCCGCCAGCACCCCGTCCGGCGCTTCGAGCACCGCCGCGGAAGCGGCCGGGGAGGGCAGACACGTGATGACGACGTCGACGCGCTCGGCGAGCTCGCGCGGCGAAGCCGCGGCGCTCGCCCCGGCGGCTACCAGGGCCGCGACCCGCCCGGGATCGAGGTCCCGGACGGTGAGCCGCACGCCGTGCCGCAACAGGTTGCCCGCGAGCTGGCCGCCGACGTTGCCGAGGCCGATGAATCCCACGTTCAAAGTGCTCATGGGGCGCACAGGTTACACTGTCCGCCGATGAGCGAGGCAGCCAATCGGCGTCCACTCAAGAGCCGCTCGAGCGGCTGGGCACGCGCGCTCGCGGCCGCGCTGGCGCGCACCGCCATCACCCCCAACCAGATCTCGGTCGCGAGCGTCGTGTTTGCCGCGGCCGGCGCCGCGGCGCTCGCGGCCTCGGGCGCGCCGTGGGCGCTGCTGACGTGCGCGGCGTGCGTGCAGCTGCGCCTCCTGTGCAACCTGCTCGACGGCATGGTGGCGGTCGAGGGCGGCAAGGGCTCCCCCGTCGGCGCGCTCTACAACGAGATTCCCGATCGCATCGCCGATGCGGCGCTGCTGGTGGCGGCCGGTTACGCCGTACACCTCGCCTGGCTCGGCTGGTGCGCGGCGCTGCTCGCGCTCACGACGGCGTACCTGCGCGCCCTCGGCGGCGCGCTCGGCTGGCCGCAGGATTTCCGCGGTCCCATGGCCAAGCCGCAGCGCATGGCGGTGCTCACGCTCGCCTGTGTGCTCGGCGCGGCCGAGGCCGCGCTGCGGCACTCGGACCACGCCCTGCGCGCGGCGCTGTGGGTAATCGCCGTGGGGGCGCTCATCACCTGCCTCAGGCGCACGCGCGCGCTCGCCGCGCGCGCCCGGGACGCGGCCGCGGCCCTGAAGTCATGAGACCGCTCGCGGCAGTTCTCTGCGGAGTGATGCGCACGCTGGTGGGTGCGCATGCACGCTGGCAGGAGCCGCCGAGCAGCGCCCCGAGCATCTACTTCGCCAACCATACGAGCCACATGGACACGCTGGCGATCTGGGCGGCGCTCGGTCCGCGGCTGCGCGCGCATACGCGCCCGGTGGCGGCGCGGGATTACTGGGATCGGGGGGCGCTGCGGCGGCACGTGGCTCGCAGGGTGCTCAACGTCGTATTCGTCGAGCGGCACCGCGAGGGCCACGAGGGCGATCCGCTCGCGCCCCTGGCGGCAGCCCTGCAGGAGGGCAGCTCCCTCATCCTGTTCCCGGAGGGAACGCGCGGCACGGGCCCGCTGCCCGGCGCGTTCCGCTCCGGGCTCTACAATCTGGCGGCCCGCTTTCCGCAGGTGCGCCTCGTGCCCGTGTACCTCGAGAACATGCACCGCTCGATGCCCAAGGGGACCTTCGTGCCGATCCCGGTGATCTGTACGGTCCGCTTCGGCGCCCCGCTCGCACGCATCGCCGCGGAGACGCGCGAGGCGTTCCTCGAGCGCGCGCGCGCGGCGGTGGTGGCACTCGCATGAGCGGGCAGCAGAAGTTCTACTGGCTGATGGGGGGCGTGGTGACGCTGCTGCTCGTCGCCTCGCTGGTGGGGTCGCTGCTCGCCGCCCGCGCCGGGAGCGAGGCCGCGCGCGCCGTCATCGCCAACCTCAACAGCCGCATCCGCGCCTGGTGGGTGATGGTGGCGATCTTCGCGGTGGCGTTTCTCGCCGGACCCATCGCGACGCTGGCGCTCTTCGGCGCGATGTCCTTCTTCGCGCTGCGCGAGTTCGTGACGCTCACCCCCACCCGGCGCGCCGACCATGTGCCGCTGTTCCTGAGCTTCTTCGTGCTGATCCCGCTGCAATACGCGCTGATCGGCTGCGGCTGGTACGGACTGTTCGCGATCCTGATCCCGGTGTACGCCTTTCTGATCCTGCCCGCGGTCGCCGCGCTCGCGGGCGACCCCGAGGGCTTCCTCGAGCGCAGCGCCAAGATCCAGTGGGCCGTCATGGTGACGGTGTACTGCGTGAGTTACACGCCGGCGCTGCTGCTGCTGCGCATCCCGGGATACGAGGGGCAGGACGCGTTGCTCGTCTTCTTTCTGCTGCTCGTCACGCAGATGAGCGACGTGCTGCAGTACGTGTTCGGCAAGCTCTTCGGGCGCACGCTCCTCGCGCCCACGGTGAGCCCCTCGAAGACCGTCGAGGGACTGATCGGCGGGGGCCTGGCTGCGACCGCGGTCGGGGGCGCCATGTACTGGATCACGCCGTTCTCGCCCCTCGAGGCGCTCGCCATGTCGTTCGTCATCGTGGTCATGGGATTCCTCGGCGGGCTCTCGCTCTCGGCCGTCAAGCGCAGTCTCGGGGTCAAGGACTGGGGTGCCATGATCGAAGGGCACGGCGGCATGCTCGATCGCGTCGATTCCCTGAGCTTCGCCGCGCCCATCTTCTTCCACCTGACCCGCTATTTCCTCTAGCGCGCGCCGCGACCCGGGCGCGCGGCGCTAAGATAGCGCTCAGGTCCCGCACCCCAACGAGGGAGGTTCACCGATGTCTTCCAAGCTCGTGCCGACCCTGCTCGCCGCCGCCGCCATCGGCGCCGCCTTCTCCGCCAGCGAGGCGCAGACACCGCCCCCCGCCGCGCCCGCGCCGTACGCGCTCGATGAGGTGCCCGACAAGATGCCGTTCGACATTCCCTACGGGGCGCCGATCTCGCTCGAGCGCGCCAACGCCGCCATCGCCGCGGCCGTCGCCGAGGCGCGCCGGCACGACTGGAAGCTCAACGTGGCGGTAGTCGACTCGGGCGCAAATCTGGTCGCCTTCGAGCGCATGGACGGCGCGCAGCTCGCCTCGATCCAGATCGCCGAGCACAAGGCGCGCACCGCGGCGACGTTCCGCCGCGAGACCAAGGTGCTCGAGAAGGGCATCCAGCAAAGCGGCAGCCTCTACGTGATGACGCTGGATGGCATGATCGGCTCGCGCGGCGGTATCCCGCTCATCGAGGGCGGCAGGCTCATCGGCGCGATCGGTTGCTCCGGCGGCACCGGCTCGCAGGACGAGCTCGCCTGCAAGGCGGGCGTCGCCACCATCAAGTAAGCGCGGAGGCTCTATGCAGCAAGCCGTACGCAAGTATCTGCTGGCGCTCGAGGCGGGCGACGCCGAGAAAGCCGCAGCACTGTTCGTGCCCGAGGGCTGGGTGCAGTCGCCGTTCCTCGGGCGTCTCCCGGTGCGGGAATTCGTCCACAAGGTGACGAGCTCCTCCAGGGGCTCCAAGCTCACCGTCCATGACGTGCTGGTGAGCGCCGAGGGCCAGCTGCGTGCCGTCGCCTACTATCTCTACGACTGGACGCTGAAGGACGGCTCGCACGTGGCGTTCGACTGCGCCGACGTGTTCAACTTCGACCGCGCGACCGGCAAGATCGAATCGATCGTGCTCGTCTACGACACCGACCCGGTGCGCGACGTGGTCGAGCACAAGTACCCTTGATCATTGGCTCAAATCGCAGGATGCGATTTGAGCGGACACCACTCCGTCGGCCGCCGGCAAAAGGCGCGGCTTTGCCGGCTGCGCAGCAGCGATGGAGCCAACGGCCGGGGGATCAGGTGGCCTTTGCGTCCCAGTACTCCTCCATGCGGCGGCGCATGGCGGCATCCGGCACGCGGCCGCGCCCGGCGGCCTGGTTGTCCTCGAGGTGCGCGACCCGGGTGGAGCCGGGGATGACGCAGGTGACGGCGGGGTGCGAGATCACGTACTTGAGGAAGTACTGCGCCCAGCTCGCGACGTCGATGTCCGCCGCCCAGGGCGGGAGCGCCCGCCCGGCGGCCTGCTGGAACAGCGAGCTGCGCCCGAAGGGCAGGTTCACCAGCACGCCGATCCTGCGGTCGAGCGCGAGCGGCAGGAGGGTCGTGGCTGCCTCGCGGTTGCCGATCGAGTAATCGACCTGCACGAAGTCCAGCCGGTAGGTGCGCATCGCCTCGGCGAGCTCGGCGTGCTGACTGGCGCGCGAGGTGGTCACGCCCAGATAGCGGATGCGGCCCTCCTGCTTCCATTCCTGCATGCGCGGCAGCAGCTCAGCGACCCCGTTGAGGTTGTGGACCTGCAGCAGATCGACGCGCCGGGTCCTGAGGCGCTCGAGCGAGCGCGCGAAGCTCTCGGCGCCCTGCGGCTGCGTGGTGCTGCCGCCGACGAGCTTGGTGGCGAGGAAGAAGCTCTCGCGCAGGCCGAGGCTCTCGAGCGCCTCGCCGATGATCGCCTCGCTGTCGCCGTAGGCGGCGGCGGTATCGATCACGGCGCCGCCGAGCTCGTGCATGCGCTCGAGCTCCGCGGCGATGTCCGCGCGCATCTCGGTGCGAAACGCGTCCGTGCCGAGCCCGACCGCGGGCAGCCATTCGCCGCTGGCGGGAATGGCCTTGGCGATGAGACGCGGCGAGGCGGCCGGAGTACTCACGGAGGGCGGCCCGCTGCTCACGGGCGCGTGGGTTCCGGGCGGCGGCTCGGCGGCGCGCAGGGACCGAGAGAGGAGCGCGCCCACGCCGCCCGTCACCCCGGCGGCGAGAAATCCCCGCCGCGTGAGAGGCGCCTGCGATCGGTCCTTCATGCTCCCTCCGGCGGTGTCAGCCGCGGCCGATGATGGCACGGATGCGCCCGGCATCGTAGTCTCGCGGTCCATGGCCCGTGTCTCCCGCCGCAGCTTCTCCGCCCTGGTCGCGGCTTTCGGCTGCTTCGGCGCGGGCAGCCTCGCGCGCGTGCGCGCCGCCGCGGGCGCGGCCGCGGCGCCCGCCCTGCCCGATGACGTCGTGCTCGAGAGCGGGGTGCGCGTCGCGATGCGCGACGGCGTGCGGCTCGCGACCGACGTGTATCGCCCGGCGCGCGGCGGTGTCGCCCTTCCCGGACGCTTCCCCGCGATCCTCGAGCGCACGCCCTACGGACGCAACGTCACCTATTTCCGCGACATCACCGCCGCCAATCCCACGCCGAAGACGCGCGCCGAGGTGGCGGCGTACTACGTACGCCACGGCTACGTCGTGATTTTCCAGGACTGCCGCGGACGACACGACTCTGAAGGCGAGTTCGTCAAATACCTGAGCGAGGGCGCCGACGGCTTCGATACCTGCCGCTGGCTCACGGCGCAGCCCTGGAGCGACGGGCGCATCGGCACCATGGGACTCTCCTACGCCGCGCATACCCAGGTGGCGCTCGCCTGCCTCGACCCGCCGGGTCTGAAGGCCATGTACATCGACTGCGGCGGCTTCTCGAACGCCTACCAGGGCGGGATCCGCCAGGGCGGCGCCTTCGAGCTCAAGCAGGTCACCTGGGCGTATAACCTCGGTCTCGAGAGCCCCGAGGTGCGCAAGGATCCGCGGCGCCTCGCCGCGCTGAGAAGCATCGACCTCAAGGCATGGTTCGCCAGCATGCCGTGGAAGCGCGGCCACACGCCCCTGAGCCCCATTCCCGAGTACGAGAGTTACGTCTACGAGCAGTGGCAGCACGGCACGTTCGATGCCTACTGGAAGCAGCTCGGCATCTACGCGGCGGGCTACTACGGGGCCTTCGCGGATGCGGCCATGGTGCATCTGTCGGGCTGGTACGACGCCTACGCGCGCACCGCGACCGAGAACTACCAGGGGCTCGCGCGGGCGAAGCGCGGCCCGGTGCGCCTCATCATGGGACCCTGGACGCACGGGGCGCGCTCCACCTCTTACGCCGGCGAGGTCGAGTTCGGTGCCGGCGCGACGCTCGATGCCGACGGCGGCGACCTCTTCGCCCGGCGGCTCGCCTGGTTCGACCGCTATCTCAAGGGCGCGCCCGGCGGCACGGAGCAGCCGCCGGTGCGTCTGTTCGTCATGGGCGGCGGCAGCGGCAGGAAGAACGCCGCGGGCCGCCTCGAGCACGGCGGGCGCTGGCGCAGCGAGCGGGACTGGCCGATTCCCGATCGGCGGCTGACGCCTTACTACCTCGCGAACGACGGGCGGCTCACGACCGCAAAACCGGCGGCGGATGCTCAGCCCCAGAGCTTCGACTTCGACCCCGGGCATCCCGTGCCGACCATGGGCGGGACGGTCACTTCCGGGGAGCCGCTGATGCGCGGCGGGGGCTACGATCAGCGCGAGCGTCCGGAAATCTACGGCTCGCGGGCGCCGTATCTGCCGGTCGCGGCGCGCCCCGACGTGCTGGTGTTCGAGACCGAGCCGCTCGCCGAGGACACCGAGGTCACCGGCGCCATCGAGGCGCACCTGTGGGTGAGTTCGGATGGGCCCGACACCGACTTCACCGTGAAGCTCATCGACGTCTATCCGCCGAGCGAGGACTACCCGCAGGGCTTCGCGCTCAACCTCACCGACGGGATCCTGCGCTGCCGCTACCGCGACTCCTTCGAGCGTCCGGCACTCATGCGGCCGGGCGAGGTGTACCGGATCACCGTCGCGGCGTTCCCCACCTCCAACCGCTTCGTGCGCGGTCATCGCATCCGGCTCGACGTCTCCTCGAGCAACTTTCCGCACTTCGACGTCAATCCCAATACCGGCGCGCCGGAGGGCACGGGACTCACGCGGCGCGTGGCGCGCAACACCGTGTACCTGGATGCCGCGCACCCCTCGCACGTGGTGCTGCCGCTGATCCCGGAGCGTGCCTGAAAGCGCAGCCGGCAGGCACAAACTGTACCGATTGCCCAGTTCTACTTATTGCGGAGAGAACTGCGTCACGCGCGGGGCATTAATTGATGGCCGCCGCGGCGATTTAGCCTCAAATTTCACCCTGGGCGGCCGATTCTTCGGTCAAGGCAGGGACTGCCGCGTCCGGACGTTCTGGCAAATACCAAGATTTGCTGTGGAAATACCCGCAACAGCTGCGCCAACCCAGCGTTTCGATACCGGCCCGCGCTGGGTGAACCGGCTGTTCGTCGCGCTCACGCTCTACAGCGGCGCCGGGGCCCTGCTGATGCTGACCGGCGTGCTCGGGCCGACCATCACGCACTACGTCGGCCTCAGCTGGGCACTGCCCGCGGCGCTCACCGCGGTCGTGACGGCGGCGATCACCGCGCGCTGCGCGCCCGCGGGCGATCTGCGGCGCGCGTGGATCTCGCTCGCCTGCGCGCTCGGATTCTATTTTCTCGGCGAATGCGTCGGCGTCAGCTCCTGGCTCTACGGCATCGACCCCTTTCCGGGGCCGGCCGACTTCTTCTACTGCGGCTTCTACCTGGCGCTGCCGGCCGCGGCGATCTTCCTGATCCGCGCCGCCGCGGTGCGCGTGCCCTGGGTGCAGCTGTCGATGGACGCGACCATCTTCGCGGTCGGCTTCGGCGCCTTCTTCTGGTTCCTGGTGCTGCATCCGGCCGCGCAGCAGCACGAGGCCTCGGTCCTGAAGCAGGTGCTGAGCCAGACCTACCTGACGCTCGACTGCGTGCTGCTGCTGATGCTCGGCGTGCTGCTGCTCACCGGCTCGGGAAACCTCGGCGGCCAGCGCGTGCCGCTGCTGCTGCTCACCGGCTTTGCCACCATGTTCGCCGGCGACATCGTCTGGTCGCTCGCCAAGATGCGCGGCTACTACCTGCCGGGCGACACGGCCGACGTCATGTACCTCGTATGCTACGTGCCGCTCGCGGCCGCCGCGCGCATGCAGCTGAAGTGGATGACGCTGCCGCCGCCGGCCGCCTCGCAGAACGCCGACGCCCTGGCGCGGGCGCTGCCTTATGCGGCGATGCTCGCCGCCTTCCTCATGCTGGTCTACCTCTCGCGCGGCGACGTCAGCGGCCCGGCGAACATCATGACCATGATCGTGTTCGCTCTGACGCTGCTGCTCATGGTGCGCCAGAGCGTGGTGCTGCGCGGCGACGCGCTGGTGCGCGAGCGGCGCGCGGCACGCATGGTCGAGGACCGTTTCGCCTCGCTGATCGCCAACGCTTCCGACGTCATCATGATCGTGGAGCCCGACGGGGTGCTGCGCTTCGCCTCGCCGGCTTCCGAGCGCACACTCGGCCTCACGCCTGCGCAGATCACCGGCAGGAGCCTGCTCGACCTGTGGGCGGGGGAGGAGGCGGAGAAGCTGCGCGCCTTTCTCGCCGAGGTGGCCTCTGCGCCGCCCGCGGGCACCGTGGGCCCGGTCGAGCTGCGCGTCGAGCGCGGCCCCAAGCGCTACGTGGTCGAGACGGTCGGCAGCAACCTGATGCAGGATCCGGCGGTGCGCGGCCTGGCGCTCAACTTCCGCGACATCAGCGAGCGCAAGGCGCTCGAGGAGCAGCTGCGGCAGCTCGCCTTTCACGACCCCCTCACCCTGCTCGCGAACCGCAACCTGTTCCGCGACCGCGTGCAGCACGCGCTCACCCTCGCGCAACGCGGTCACGCCTGCCTCGCGGTCATGTTCCTCGACCTCGACAACTTCAAGAACATCAACGACTCCCTCGGTCACGATGCCGGCGACCGGCTGCTGCAGGCGGTCGCGCACCGGGTGCTGCAGACCACGCGCTCGTCCGACACGGTGGCGCGTCTCGGCGGCGATGAGTTCGCGGTACTCATGGAGGGCGTCGAGCGCTCGAGCGAAGTCGGGCGGGTGGCGGATGCGCTGATCGCCGCGCTCAACATGCCCTTCCAGCTCGACGGCCGCGAGGTGCGCGTCGGCGCGAGTGTCGGCGTGGCGATCTCGGCGGCCGAGGCCGGAGCCGAGGAGCTGCTGAGCAACGCCGACATCGCCATGTACCACGCCAAGGCGGGCGGCAAGAACCGTCACGTGACCTTCCAGCCGCAGATGCAGGCGCTGCTGCACGAGCGGCTGCGCCTCGAGGCGGACATCTCGCGCGCGCTCGCCAACCAGGAGTTCTTCCTCGAGTACCAGCCGATCGTGGACCTGGGCACCCGGAGCCTCCTCGGCGTCGAGGCGCTGGTGCGCTGGCGGCACCCGGAGGCGGGCGTGCTCATGCCGGGTCGCTTCATCCAGGTCGTGGAGGAGTCCGGCCAGATCGTCAAGCTCGGCCGCTGGGTGCTGCGCCAGGCGTGCCGCGACCTGTGTGCCTGGCGGCGCTCGATCGCGGGCGGCGCGGGGCTGCGCCTGGCGGTGAACATCTCGGGGCGGCACCTGCAGCACGGCGAGCTGGTGCACGACGTCGCCCAGGCCCTCTCGGAGTCGGGTCTCGAGCCGGGCAACCTCGTGATCGAGCTCACCGAGAGCACCATCATGTACAACACCGACGCCAACCTCGAGCGCTTCCACAGCCTCAAGGCGCTCGGCGTGCGTGTCGCGATCGACGACTTCGGTACGGGCTATTCCTCGCTCTCGTACCTGCACCGCTTCCCGATCGACATCCTCAAGATCGACCGCTCCTTCGTCGGCAGTCTCACCAATTCCGACAACGGCCCGGAGCTGGCGCGCGCCGTCATCACGCTCGGCGAGACGCTCGGGCTCGAGACGGTTGCCGAGGGTATCGAGCAGGAGCCCCAGGTCGCAGCGCTCCTGGCGCTCGGCTGCGTGGCGGGGCAGGGGTTCCTGTTCGCCAAGTCCGCCTCGCTCGAGACGCTCTCCAAGAGTCCGTTCGTCGCCCGGCGCAATGCGCTCTGGTCGGCGCAGACCCGCACCGAAGAGCTCTCCCCCACGGGGCGCTTCCGCGCCCTCAAGTCCGTCCCCGGACGCAGCGCCGGCGCCGCCTGAGGGCGCGCGCGCCCGGCCCCCGGGGCCGGTGTAGCATCGCGCCATGGTTCCGACCGTCGACGTCGCACCGCTCTTTGCGGGCGGGGAGGCCGCGCGTGCCGCGGTCGACGCGCGCATCGCCGCGGCGGCGGCCGGGACCGGCTTTCTGTCGATCGTCGGTCTCGGCGCGCACGCGCCGCTCGGGCCGGCGGCGCGCGCCGCGCTGCTCGCCATTTTCGCGCTCGAGCCGCAGGCGCAGCGGCGGCTGTGGCGGCGCAAGTTTGCACCCGGCAACGCCAACCTCTACCGCGGCTTCTTCCCGCCGCAGCCGGGCAACGTGACGCTGAAGGAGGGGATCGACCTGGGCGGCGACGTGCTCTACGGCCCGCGGGTCACGCGCGGCGACGACCCGCTGCGCGAGCCGACGCCGTTGCCGCAGGAGACGGAGCTACCGGGCTGGCGGGCGGCGGTGGCCGCGTACTACGCCGCGATGGAGCGCGTGTCGCGTGCGCTCATGCAGTCGATCGCGCGCGGCCTCGGGCTCGCGCCCGATTATTTCGATGCGGCCTTCCACGAGGGACTCTCGACGCTGCGCCTGCTGCGCTACCCGGCGCGCGACGCCGCGGAGCTGGCGCGCGCCTCTGAGGGTGTATGGGTCGAGCACGGCGGCGAGCGGCGCTATCTCACCGGGGCCCCGCACACCGACTCGGGGTTTCTCACGCTGCTGGCGCAGGACGGCGTCCCGGGGCTGCAGGCACGCGCCCGCGACGGCAGATGGGAGGATGTGCCGCCCGCGGAGGGCACCCTTGCGGTGAACTTCGGCCAGGTGCTCGAGCGCTGGAGCGGCGGACGCATCCGGGCCACCGAGCACCGCGTCATCGGCACGGGCGCCGAGCGGCATTCGATACCGTTCTTCTACGAGGCGCGCGCGGACGCCGAGATCCGTCCGCTGCCGCAGGACGACCCCGCGAGCTTCGCGCCGTTCTACTACGGCGACCACCTGTGGGCGCGCATGACCGGCTTCGTCGAGTTTCGCGGCATGGAGCGCGAGCGGCGGCCGGCGCGGGCCGGCTGAGCGCCGGCCCCGGCGGGGCGGCGGCCGGACGATGCCGCCTCGCGGTGGGCGGTGGGCGCCGGGGTGGACAGCGGGGGAGCGCGGCGGTAGCTTCCCTCGTTCGCTCAAGGAGCTCATTCATGGCACGCTATTACCCGCTCGCGGCACTGCTGCTCCTCACCGGCTGCTACAACATGCCGGGCGGCGATGTCACCGCCGACTCGAGCGGCGCCAGCACCGTCAACGGCTCGATCCACGTGCCCGCGGGCACGCACAGCAAGAGCGTCGGCACCGTCAACGGCTCGATCCACGTCGACGAGAACGCGGTCGTCGGTACCGCCGACACCGTCAACGGCTCGATCGCGCTCGGTGCGCACGCCGCCGCGGACGCGCTCACAACCGTGAACGGCTCGATCACGCTCGCCGAGGGTGCGCAGGTGGCGCGCGGCATCACCACCGTGAACGGGGCCATGACCCTGAAGGACGGCGCTGCGGTCGGCGGTGGGGTCGCCAACGTCAACGGCCGCATCTCACTCAACGATGCGCACGTGGCGGGTGGGTTGCGCACCGTGGACGGCGACATCGACGTGCTCGGCGGCTCGCACGTCGAAGGCGGCATCCTCGTGAAGCACAGCGGCGGCTTCTTCAGCTTCAGCGCCCACAAGCCCCGCATCGTCATCGGCCCGGGGGCCGTCGTGCAGGGCGATCTGCACTTCGAGCGGGCCGTCGATCTGTACGTGAGCGAGCAGGCCACCACCGGCCCGATCAGCGGCGCCAACGCGGTGCGCTTCGCGGGCGCGAGCCCGCCGGGCTAGAGCGCGCGTCTCAGCGGCCCTGCGACTGCTTCGCGCGCAGCAGCGCGAGCGGATTGGGGGTCGGCTCGGCCACCTTGAGGAGCGTATTGCGGTCGCGGTGCAGGAACGGCTCCTCGCGCCCGTGCACCTTGAGCATCGTATCGAGCACGTAGCTCCAGCTGCCGTCGGGGTTGAAGACCACCTCGATGCGATACGAGTCGGTGCGGAAGGCGTACTCGAGGAAGGCCGTGGAGCAGATGCCGTAATCGGTCGTGCCGCGTTGCGCCGTCAGCACCAGCTCAGTCGCATCGGGCGCGGCGTGCCCGGCGGCGATCGCCACCTGGCCGCGGGGAATGCTGAGCGTCTGCATCACGAGCCCGGTCGCCGGCTCCCACAGCCAGTACCCGGTCTGGTCGTGAAAGGTCGCGTCCTCGTCGGAGGCGAGGATGTGCGTGTGATAGCGCAAGCCGTAGAGGAGCTGCGGTCCGTTCGACTGGGCGTCGATCGGCTGCAGCTCGATGCGCTCGCTGTATTCGCGGCGCTGCGGGCCGTCGGCCTTGGGATTGATGTCGACGCCGCGGGCGCTCTCCCAGATGCCGGCGAGACGCTTGAGCGGCCCAAGATTCGCGAGCGTGTCGGCACTCGGCTGCTGTTCGGTGTAGATGTCCTCGGGAAAGGCACTCATGGCGGCTCCTCGCGATACTGGCTGAAGTTTAATGCATCCGCCGGCGCGGGGACGCCGCCGTGCCCCCGCGGGGTGCCTGGGGAGGCCCGGCGGCGTAGACTTGCCACTGCAGCGCCGCCGCTGCCAACCGCTGCAAGGGGGACGTCTCATGAGCCCGGAGCTCAAGTACCTGGTGCTGGTCTGCCTGCTCACGGGCCTGTTGTGGGTGCCCTATATCCTCAATGAGATCCTGGTCCGCGGCCTCGTCGATGCGGTCGGCTATCCGGAGCATCCGCAGCCGCTCGCGCCGTGGGCGCAGCGACTGAAGGCGGCGCACTACAATGCCGTCGAGAATCTCGTGGTGTTCGCGCCGCTCGTGCTCGTGGCACAGGCCGCCGGGGTGCACGCCGCGGCGATCGCAACCGCGGCCTGTGTGTATTTCTGGGCGCGGGTGGTGCACGCGGCGGCCTACACGTTCGCGGTACCCTGGGTGCGTACCCTGGCATTCGTGGCCGGGGTCGCGATGCAGGTGTGGATCGCCGCTACGCTGCTGATGCGCTAGCTGCGCGCCGGACGCATCGCGCGCCTCATCAGGCCGTGCGCCACTCGAGCGGGGCGATCCGCGGAATCATGCAGACCCAGCCTACGACGCCGAGCATGCTGATGCCCGCGGCCACCAGGAACGCCGAGGTGAAGTGATGCGACTCGCCCACCAGGTACCCCGTGAGCGCCGGCGCGATGACGCCCGCGAGGTTGCCGATACCGTTCTGGATACCGACCCAGCGCCCGGAAGCGTTGGCGCCGGCGAGGATCTGCGGGATGCCGAAGACGCCGGGTGAGTTGGCGCCGTCGAGCACCTGGTAGACGAACACCGCGCCGAGCGCCCACGGCGCCGGAGCGAGCGCGATGCAGATCATGCAGGCCACGAAGCCGATATGCGTGCCCGCCATGACCGACTTGTAGGCGAGCGTGGCGCGTCCATAGCGCGCCACCGCGCGGTCGATGAGCCAGCCTGCGGCCAGCCCGCTGACGGCGTGCACGCAATAGGCGAGAAAGGTGAAGCGCGCCATCTGCTCCGTCGAGAAGCCATGCTCACGTACCACGTAGAACGGCAGCCAGGTGAGCGTGAAGTAGAAGGCGTAGTTGACCGAGAAGAGGCCGAGGCTCGAGCCCCACAGCTCGCGCCGCGCGAGCAGCGCGCGCCACGGGGGATTGGCGGCGGCGGCCCGCGCCGCCGGCGGCTGCGCCGCAAGGCGCACCCGCGACCACGGCAGCAGCCACAGCAGCGAGAGCGCGCCGAATACCCAGAAGGCGCTGCGCCAGCCGTATTGCGCCATGAGCAGCCCGCCGACCAGGGAGCCCACCGCCGGACCGAAGAGATAGCCGAAAGCCACGACGCCGTTGGCGAGCCCGATTTCCCGGACCGGGACCACTCTCGCCAGCAGGTTCGATATCGAGGGGAACCCGACGCTCTCGCCGATGCCGAGCAGCACCCGCAGGGCCAGCAGCGCCGTGAAAGACTGCGCCAGGCCCACCCCCATCGTGGCGCATGCCCAGAGCGCGAGGCCCAGGCCGAGCACCCGGCGCGCGCCGTAGCGGTCGGCGAGCCAGCCGACCAGCGGCTGCAGCGGCGCGTAGCACCAGAAGAACGCCGACATCAGCACGCCGAGCTGCTGCGGGGAGAAGCCGAGGTCGTCCTGGATGAGGTGCGCGGCGGTGGGTACCGTGCCGCGGTCCACGTAGTTGATGAAGATCGCGATCGCGAGCAGTACCACGATCCACCAGCGCGCGCCGGCGGCGGGCGGCGCGGCCACTGGGGCCGGCGCGGTCAACTGGCGTAGTCCGCCTGCTGCCGGTCGAGGTGGCGCTTGAGCGCCTCGAAGTGCAGTTGCGCCCGGTTCTGGCCGGCGACATTCGCGCAGGCGGCGAACTGTGCGAGCGTGGCGCGCACCACGGGCTCGGGCAGCACCGCGAGCGCACGTCCGGTCGAGAGCGCCAGCACCTGCGCCTGGCAGGCGCGCTCGAGGAAGTACAGCCGCTCGAACGCCTCGGCGAGCGACTCGCCGATCACCAGCACGCCGTGATTGCGCAACATCAGTACCGATTTCGCCCCGAGCGCGCGCGCCATGCGCTCGCCTTCGGCGAAATCCAGCGCGAGTCCGTGGTAGTCGACGTAGGCGATGTCGTCGTGGAAGCCGATGGCACTTTGCGAGGCGGTCTCAAGCTGCCCGCCGGCGAGCATGCCGAGCGCGGTGGCGTACGGCATGTGGGTGTGCAGCACGCAGCGCGCCCGCGGCGCGAGGCGGTGGACGGGGGCGTGGATGCACAGCGCCGTGTCCTCGATCAGGCCGCGCCCCGCGAGCAGCCGGCCGTCGAGACCGACCTCGAGCAGGTCGCTCGCCTTCACCTCCGACCACAGCAGTCCGAAGGGCGCGAGATAAAAACGGTCGGTGCTTCCCGGCACGAGCATCGTCATGTGGTTGTCGATGCCCTCATGGAAGCCGAAGTGCACCGCCAGGCGATGACACGCCGCGAGATCGATGCGCGCGCGGCGCTGCGCCTCGGTGTGCACGGCGGCGACTTGCGGGGAGGCGCTCATTTGGGCTCGAACCGGACGGCGAGATCGACGCAGCCGGAGACGCCCGCGGCGCCGGCCGGCCGGTAGTACGGCGCTCCCGCGCGCGCCACACCGAGTGCCGCCGCATCGAGCCCGGCGTCGCCCGAGGAGTGCGTGACGAGCGGATCGCGGGTGAGCTTGCCGCTCTCATCCGCGCACACCCGCACTTCGGCCTGCGGGGCGCGCGCGGCGCCCGCCGACAGTGTCGCGGTGGCGAGCGCCGGTGCTGCTGCGCCTGCGGCCGGCACGGCGCCTGCGGCCGGCACAGCGCCTGCGACCGGCGCTGCGCCCGCGGGCGGTGCCTGCGCAAAGTGCGCGCGGCCCCATTTCCAGGCGATTTCCTCCCAGGCATCGACCGCGGTCCCCTCGCCAGCGCGCACCGCGGGCAGGAAGCGCAGCCGCGCTACGCAGCTCAGGGCCGCCTGATCGAGCGCGCCGGAGCCGGAGGAAGTCCTGATGGAGGGTTGTGAGGGAACGCCGCTCGAGCCGACGATCAGCACGATGAGCGCCGCCTCCGGGTCCTGCGTCTCGGCGCGCACGAGCTCCGGGCAGCGGTCCTTCGTGTCGTATCCGATCGCCACCGTGGCGTCGGTCAGCTCCACGCCCTGGGGCGGCGCGGCGAGGATCGGCGCGCCCGCTGCCGCGGCGAGCAGTGCAGCGCACAGCAGGGGTACGGGACGGCGCAAGCACATGAGACACCTGTCGGGTGCGGGGCGAGTGCCGCCAAGCTTCGCGGATTGCGCGGCGTTTCTCAACGCGCGCACGGCTCGAGCGCCCGGGTCAGCCGCCCGCGGCCCGTCCCGGCGGCCGGCAATCGGGGGTATCGCAGTCGCCCTCGTCCTCGATCTGCACGGTCGTGTGCTCGACCCGCAGCTGCGCCTCGAGGCGCGCGCAGATGGCGGCGATCACCTCGCCGTGGCGGCTGCCGGCGGCCAGGTTGGCGTGCAGCGTCACGGTCGGGTGCTCGCCGGTGATCGACCAGACGTGCACGTGGTGCACGCCGATCAGGCCCGGCACGTGCCCGAGGAGCGCGGATTCGACGTCCTTGACGTCGCAGCCCGCCGGGGCGCCCTCGAGCAGCACGTGTGCCGACTCGCGCGTCAGCGCCCAGGCCGAGCGGAAGATGAGCGCCGAGACCGCGAGCGACAGCAACGGGTCGGCCGCCGTCCAGCCAGCCACGAGGATGACGAGCGCCGCGACGCTCGCCGCCGCCGAGCCGAGCAGGTCGCTCAGCACGTGGGCACGCGCGCCGCGCTCATTGAGTGAGCGGGCGCCGGAGAGCGCCATGAAGGCGGCGATGTTGGCGACGCCGCCGATGAGGGCGATGCCGAGCATCAGGCGGCCGTTCACCGCGGGCCGCTCCATCAGCCGCAGCACCGCCTCGTACACCACCCATGCCGTGAGCGCCAGCAGCAGCTGGCCGTTGACGAAGGCCGCGAGCGGCTGGTAGCGGCGGTGTCCGTAGGTGCGCCGCACGCTGACCGGACGCCGGCCGACGCGGATGGCGAGTATCGCGAGCAGCAGCGACGCCGAATCGGCCAGCATGTGCGCCGCCTCGGCCATGAGGGCGATGGAGTTGGCGAACCAGCCGCCGAGCGCCTCGATCAGCGTGAAGGCGCCGAGGATCAGCAGGGCGACGGCGAGACGGCGCTCCCCCGCCCGCTCGCCGTGCGCATGACCGCCGTGCGCGTGACCGCGCCCGTCGGCATGCTCGTGTTCGTGCCCATGGGCATGCTCGTGGTCATGCGCGCGGGGGTGATGGTGATGGGGCTCCGCCATGCGTGCCGCCCACGATATTACGGGAGCGGCATCAAGGGAAACCCACCGCCGGCGTGCGTCTGCGCAGACCCTCCCCGCCACCCCGGGCGAGGCGGACGGGGAGGGACGTCCGGCTTCAGTTCGGCTCGACGCGCGTCGCGGTCACCGTCCCCGAGATGGTCGCGACCGGCTGGGTGCTCTCATCGAAGGGATCCGAGGTGCTGTCGAGAAACGCCTCCAGCGTGAAGTAGCCGCTGTAGGAGTTGCCGGAAGGATCCAGCTTCACGGTCTGGTGGAAGTGAGTGACGCCGACGTAGGCGCCGCCCGACCAGGGGAGCGCCAGGTGATTCAACTGGTAGGTCGAGCGCCCGATCTGCTCCCACGCTCCCATGCAGACATCTCCGGTGGAAGGCTCGCGTCCTCCGGAGATGGTGTTCTCCGTGCCGTCGCCGTGCCAGATGATCGTGCCGAAGTCGAAGGGCTGGCCCTCGACCTTCATCACGAACTTCCACAGACCGACGATCGAGGGACCGCCGAAGTTGCCGCCCTGCGGGCCTTCGTAGGAGGTACGCAGGAAGTCGCCCGCGGTGGCGTAGGCACTCGGCGGTGCGCTACGGCCGGGAGCGGCGTCGTGGCCGCCCGGGACGGGCAGGCCGTTACAGCCGAGCGCCTGGCCGGCCGCAGCGAGACCCATGAGTCCGGCAACCGCCGCGGCCACGTGCAGCGTCGATCGCGTGTTCGAGTAGCGTTTCATATGTTGGTTCCCCCAAAGGTGAGTTGATGTGCGGTGGCTTTGCCGCGCGGCGAACCTTAGGAGTCCCGTGGCCCGAAGTCAGTATGCAATCCGTGAGGATAATGTGAGGGCCGCGCCCGGGCGCCGATCCCTCGGCCGGCCCTGTATTAAGGTAATGTTGCGCCAGGGCGGGTGGTAAACGGACCGCGGCGAGCGGGGAGTGCGCGATGTCTGAAGAGAAGCATCCGGAACGCGCCGCGATGACGGCGGCACTCGCGCAACAGCTGCGTGGCAGGATCCTGCGGCCGGCGGACGCGGGGTATGCGGTGGCGCGGCGGGTATGGAACGGTGCCATCGACCGGCGGCCCGCGGCCATCGTGCTGTGCGAGGACGCCGAGGACGTTGCTATCGCGGTGCGGCTCGCGGCCGAGCACGGCACCGCCGTCACGGTGCGCGGCGGCGGGCACAACGTCGCCGGCCGCGCCGTGGCCGACGGGGCGCTGCTCATCGATCTCGCGCGCATGCGCGCGGTCACGGTGAACGCGGCGGAGCGCAGCGCCGTCGTGGAGGGGGGCGCGTTGTGGCACCACCTCGACGTCGCGGGCGCGCAGCACGGACTCGCGACCACCGGCGGCATGGTTTCCAGCACCGGCGTCGGCGGACTCACGCTCGGCGGCGGGGTCGGCTGGCTGATGCGCCGCCACGGACTGGCGATCGACAACCTGACCGCCGCCGGCGTCGTGCTGGCCGACGGGCGCTTCGTGCGCGCCTCGCCCGATGAGCACGCCGAGCTCTTCTACGCGCTGCGCGGCGGGGCGGGCGGCCTCGGCGTCGTCACGAGTTTCGAGTTCCGGCTGCATCCCTTGCGGCAGGTCCTGGCCGGCGTGGTGATCCGCCCGGCCTCGGAAGCGCGCGCGGTGCTGCGGGTGTTCAGGGATTTCGCGCTCGAAGCGCCGGATGAGTTCTGCGGCATGGCGGTGCTCGCCAGCGGCCCGCCGCTGCCATTCCTCGATGCCGCCTGGCACGGACGGCCGGTGGTGATTCTGGCGCTGTGCTGGTGCGGGGAAACGCAGGCCGGGGAGCGCGCGCTCGAGCCGCTGCGCCGCTTCGGCACGGTGCTCGCCGATCACGTCGGCCCGATCCCCTACGTGCAGTGGCAGCATCTGCAGGACGGCGCGACCCCGCCGGGACGCTCGCAATACTGGAAGAGCGCGAGCTTCGCGCAGCTCAGCGATGCCACCATCGAGACGCTCGCCGAGGCTGCCGGCGAGCTGCCGACCCGGACGACGGAGCTGCACGTGCAGCATCTCGGCGGTGCCGTGGCGCGGGTGCCCCAGTCCGAGAGCGCGTTCGCCGACCGCAGCGCGCCGTACTTCGTCAATCTCATCGGGGTGACGCCCTGGCCCGAGGAGTTCCCCGGCGTGCGCGACTGGGTACGGCAGCTGCACGCGCAGCTCGCTCCCGAGGCGCTGCCGAGCCTGCAGCCGAACTTCGCCGGCCAGGACGACGGCGATCCCACCCTGCGCTTCGCCGCGCAGCAGAGCGCACGCGTCGCCGCGGCACGCAGGCGCTACGACCCGGCGGAAATGTTCGCCGCCTCGCTGAAGCGCTGAAGCCGCGTGCGCACCTCGTTGGCGGCGTCCTCATCGCGCATGCGCCAGCCGGCGGCCGAAGCGCTCTCGTAGGCGGCGGCGCCGAGCCGCGCGCGCACCAGCGCGTCGGCGCGCTCGTGCCAGGGAAGCCAGAAGTTGAAGAGCGGTACGCCGGTGCGCTCACGGATGCGGCGCGCAGCGGCGAGGAAGCGTGCCGCGTCGCTGCACTCGCCGGCGTGCGCGGCGAGATAGCCGCAGCCCTCGATGGAGCCGGCGACGCCGCGGATGTTGGCGACCGTCGCGGCGCGCTGCAGCGAGTCGAGGAACTGCGCCGCCGCCAGCGTGTATTCGCCGAGCGCGTAGCGGGCGAGCCCGATGTACATATCGATGAAGTGCCGCTGATGCAGGTCGCCGCCGAGCTCGCGCACGCTCTGCAGCGCCGCCAGCGCGGCGGCGTAGTCCCCGGCGCCGTACGCCATCCAGCCGCGCGCGAGCCCGGCGAGCCCCGCGAGTATCGGATCGGAGCGCAGCGCCGCGATGCGCTCGACCACGGCGACGGGCGCGGCCGCCGCGCGCGCGCGCCCCCAGTTGCACAGCCACAGTGCGTAGTAGCCGTTGGCATAGGCCTCGCCCCAGTCATCGCCGTTGAGCTGCGCGAGGCGCGCCGCCTCGAGCAGCGTGCCCGCGGTCGCATCGCCGGAATCGCCGCGATGCACGGTCGCCACGCCGAGGCACAGCAGCGTGCGCCCGCGTTCGCGCGTCTCGAGCCCGTGGGTCGCCTCGAGCGCGGCCCGGCACCACAGGGGTCCGACGTCATAGGCGCCGCGCGCCTTCACGTAGAGTGCGAGTCCGCTGGTTATCCGCAGGGCCGCCGCCGGCTCCGCCCCGGCTCCGAGGGCATATTGCGAGGCGGCGCCGATGTTGCCGTGCTCGTGCACCAGCTGCTCGATGCGCTCGCGCATGCGCCCGCCCACCATGTCGGCGTGGGCGGCTTCGGCCATGCGTACCACCAGGGCGAGATGCGCGCGGCGCGCGCGCGGCTCCTCCTCGGCGGCGCGCAGCTGCCCGCCGGCGTACTCGCGCACCGTCTCGAGCAGCTGATAACGCGGCGGCATGAGGCCGGGACGCATCGTCACGAGCGATTTCTCCACCAGCCCGGTGAGCAGCTCGATGGCCGCCTCGGGGGTATGGCCGAGCGCGGCGGCGAGGTCGATGGCCGCCTCCACGCTCCAGCCCTGCACGAACACGCTGAACCAGCGCAGCAGCTGCTGCTCCTCACGCGACAGCAGACCGAAGCTCCAGTCGAGCAGCAGCAGCAGGTTCTGATGGCGGCTGTCGCGGCCCGCGACGGTGCTGCGCAGGAACTGGAAACGCTGGTCGAGCCGCTGCAGTACCTGCTCGGGCGAGAGCAGCGCGAAGCGGGCGGCGGCGAGCTCGAGCGCGAGCGGCATGCCGTCGAGCCGGCGGCAGATCTCGGCGATCACCGGCGCATTGCCCGCGGTGAGCTGAAACGCGGGCTGCACGGCTTTGACGCGTGCCACCAGCATCTCGACCGCGGCCGCCGCCGCGATCTCCTCCAGCCGCGCCGCACCGCTCTCGGCGGCCGGCGGCAGCGCGAGCGGCGGCAGGCGCAGCAGATGCTCGCCGGTGAAGCTCAGCGGCGCCTGTGAGGTGGCGATCACTTTCAGCTGATCGGTGCCGCGCAGGATGTGGATGACCAGGGCGCCGACTTCGCCGGCGATGCGATCGCAGTTGTCGAGCACGAACAGTGCCCGGCGTCCCTGCAGATGGGGCAGCGCGGCCGCGAGGATCCCGTCCGGGTCTGCCGCGGGGATCGTGAGCGCGGTGGCGAGCGCGCGCAGCCAGTCCGCGCCGTTGCGCATCGGCGCCAGGTCGAAGAACCAGACGCCGTCGGGATAATCGGCGGCGCAGCGGCGCGCCAGCTCGAGCAGACACTGCGTCTTGCCGATGCCGCCGGGGCCGAGCACGGTCACGGCACGCTCACTCGCGACCAGCGCGGCGAGCATCTCGAGCTCGCGTTCGCGGCCGATCAGCGTCTCGATGCGCGCGGGCAGCCGTGCCGGCGCGGGCGGACCGAAACGCACCGGCTGGCTGCCGTCCGCCGGCTCATCGCGCTCGACCGGGCCGATGTAGCGGTAGCCGGCACCGTGCACCGTGAGGATGTAAGCGGGTTCCGCGATGTCGTCGCCGAAGGCGCGGCGCGCCAGTGCGATCACGCGGTTGAGAGTCGAGGGGGTGACATAACGGTGACCCCACACCGCATCGAGCAGCTCGTTGCGGGTCACGAGGCTGTTGGGATGGGCCAGCAGCTGCAGGATCACCGCAAAGGTGCGCGGCTCGACCGCCACCTCCACGCCGCGGCAGGTGAAGCGGCGGTTGGCGGCGTCGACGTGGAAGTCGCCGCAGCGGTAGCTGACCGGGTCCATCACGTCACTCTAGCGAAGCCCGCGTCCTCGGGCCATCGTGTGGGGACTCTCATTCGATGCCGCAGTCAGCGCGAGGTTTTGCGGCTATTCTTGATCCTCGTGAGCGCTCCACTCGATCTCGTCGCGATCGGACGCGTCAGCGTCGACCTGTATGGGCAGCAGATCGGCAGCCCGCTCGAGGACATCGCGACCTTCGCCAAGGCGATCGGCGGCTGTCCCGCGAACATCGCCGTCGGCACGGCGCGCCTCGGGCTCAGGTCCGCGCTCCTGACGCGCGTGGGGGATGAGCCGCTCGGCCGCTTCGTGCGCGCGCAGCTCGCCCGGGAGGGCGTCGACACCCGCGCCATCGGGATCGATGCGCAGCGGCTGACGCCACTGGTGCTGCTCGCGGTGTGCGACCGCGACAGCTTTCCCCTGATCTTCTATCGCGAGAACTGCGCCGACAGCGTGCTCGGTCCCGGGGACGTCCCCGAGGAGCTGATTGCCGCGGCGCGCGCGGTGCTCGTGACCGGCACGCATTTCGCGCTCGCGCCGGGTGCGCAGGCGCAGCGCAAGGCGATCGCCGTGGCACGCGCCCATCACCGCAAGGTCATCCTCGACATCGACTACCGCCCGAACCTCTGGGGCCTGGGCGGACACGACGCGGGCGCGAGCCGCTACGCGCGCTCGGCGCGCGTGACCGGGACGCTCGCGGCGGTGCTGCCGGACTGCGATCTCATCGTCGGCACCGAGGAGGAGATGCACATCGCCGCCGGCAGCGAGGACACGCTGGAGGCGGTGCGCCGTATCCGCGCGCGCTCGGGCGCCACGCTCGTCGTGAAGCGCGGCGCGGCCGGCTGCGTGGTGTTCGCCGCCGGGCCGCCGCCGCGGCACCTCGAGGACGGGCTCATCGTGCCCGGCATGCCCATCGAGGTGTACAACGTGCTCGGCGCCGGAGACGCCTTTCTCGCCGGGTATCTGCGCGGCTACCTGCGCGATGCGTCCGCCGCGCAGTGCGCGCGCTACGCCAACGCCTGTGGTGCGCTCGCGGTGTCGCGCCTCTTGTGCTCGGTGGAATTCCCCTCGCTCACCGAGCTCGAGTACTACCTCGCGCACGGCAGCCGTGAGCGCGCGCTGCGCTTCGACCGGGAGCTCAATCACCTGCACTGGGTAACGACCGCGAGGCACGGCCCCGGGGAGGTGCGGGCCGTGCTCGCCGACAGGGAGGAAGCGCCGCGGGCCATCGAGGCGCTCGCGCACGCGGGCGGGGCGGGCGCGGCGGCGGGCCTGCTGCTCGCGGCGGACGCCGACGCGGGCGTGCGCCGCGCGGCGCTGCGCGACGGGCTGTGGGTGGGGCAGGAGCTCGAGCCGCCGGGCGCGCACGCCCGACTCATCGAGTGGCCGGCCGGGGTCACCGTGGTCTGCCGCCATGCGCCGGACGCCGCGGAGGGCCTCGCGCAGACCTATGCCGCCTGCCGCGCGCAGGGCAGGGAGCTCGCGGTCGTGGTGGGGTCGGCCGCACCGCCGGCGCAGGCGATGGAGCAGATCTACGCACGCGGGATCCGGCCCGACTGGTGGGCGCTGGACGCGGCGACTGACCCTGGGATCCTCGAGGCGTGCTCGCGGGCCATCGCGGCGGGCGATGCGTACTGCCGCGGCGTGCTGGTGCTGGTCGAGGATGCGCCGGAGGGCGCGGCGCAGCGCCTCGCCGCGGCGGCCGCGAGCCCGATCGTGCGCGGCTTCGTTGCCGCGGGTAGCATCCTCGGGCCCGCGGGCGTGGTGGAAGGGTTTCGCGCGCTCACCGAGGCGTGGCAGGCGGCGAAGGAGCGGCATTGAGGCGAATCCGGCTCACGATGGCGCAGGCGCTGGTGCGGGCGCTGGCGGCCCAATGGACCGAGTACGGCGGCGAGCGCACGCGGCTGTTCGCGGGTGTCTGGGCGATTTTCGGTCACGGCAACGTGGCGGCGCTCGGTGAAGCCCTCTATGCCGCGCGCGAGGTCCTGCCGACACTGCGCGCCCACAACGAGCAGGCGATGGGCCACGCCGCGATCGCCTACGCCAAGGCCTCGCGGCGGCGGCGCATGATGGCCTGCACCACTTCGATCGGCCCCGGCGCCACCAATCTCGCGACCGCCGCCGCGGTCGCGCACGTCAACCGCCTGCCGGTGCTGCTGCTGCCGGGGGACGTGTTCGCGAGCCGCACGCCCGACCCGGTGCTGCAGCAGCTCGAGGACTTCGGCGACGGCCTGGTGACCGCCAACGACTGTCTGCGCCCGGTGTCGCGCTACTTCGACCGCCTCACGCGCCCGGAGCAGCTGCTGAAGGCGCTGCCGCGCGCGCTCGAGGTGCTGACCGACCCGGCGCTGTGCGGGCCGGTGACGCTCGCGCTGTGCCAGGACGTCCAGGCCCAGGCGTACGACTGGCCGGCGCAGTTCTTCGAGGAGCGCAGCTGGATCCCGCGCCGTCCGCCGCCCGAGGCGCGCGAGCTCGCCGCCGCGGCCGCGGCGCTCACGGCGGCGCGCACCCCTTTGATCGTCTGCGGGGGTGGGGTGTTGTATGCGGAAGCGGGCGCGGCGCTACACGCCTTCTGCGACCGGCACGGCGTGCCGTGCGCGGAGACGCAGGCGGGCAAGTCGGCGCTGCCGGGCTCGTACTCCCTCAACCTGGGCGGCCTCGGCGTGACGGGGACGGCGGCGGCGAATGCGCTCGCCGCGCAGGCGGACCTGATCCTCGCGGTCGGGACGCGGCTGCAGGATTTCACCACCGGCTCGGCGAGACTGTTCCGTGCGCCGGGGCGGCGCATCGTGGCGCTCAATGTGCAGCCCTACGATGCGGGCAAGTTCGCAGCGCTGCCACTCATCGCCGATGCGCGCGAGGGACTGACGCGCCTCAGCGAGGCGCTCGGCGACTGGCGCGCACCGCGTGAGTGGCGCGCGCGTGCCGCACGCGAGCGCCAGGCGTGGCTCGCCGCCGCGGCGTCCTTCACCGCCGCACCGACCGGCCCCGGCGGCGCGCGTGCGACGGACGCCCAGGTGATCGGTGCGGTACACAGAGCCGCGCACGCCAGCGACATCGTCGTCTGCGCCGCGGGCGGGCTGCCCGGCGAACTGCACCGCCACTGGCTCGCCGAGCAGCCGCTCGGCTATCACCTCGAGTATGGCTATTCGTGCATGGGGTACGAGATCGCCGGCGCGCTCGGGGCGAAGCTGGCGCACCCTGAGCGCGAAGTGATCGTGCTGGTGGGCGATGGCTCCTATCTCATGCTGAACAGCGAGATCGCGACCGCGGTGCGCATGGGGGTCAAGCTCACCATCGTGCTGCTCGATAACGGCGGCTTCGGCTGCATCGAGCGGCTGCAGAACGCCACCGGCAACGCGAGCTTCAACAATCTCGCCGCCGCGGGCGGCGCCGCCGGCGTCGACTTCGTCGCCCACGCGGCGAGCCTCGGGGCGCTCGCGAGCGGCGTCGCGGACATCGCCGCGCTCGAGCGGGCGCTCGCGGGTGCGCGCGGCGCGGCGCGCACCACAGTGCTGGTGATCGCGACCGACCCGGCGGCGAGCACCGCGGCCGGCGGCAGCTGGTGGGACGTACCGGTCGCCGAGGTCTCCGAGCGCGCCGAGGTGCGCGCCGCCCGCGAGCGGTATCTGGCGGCGCGCGCGGGCGAGGGGGATGCCTGAAGTGAAGCGCGTACGCTTCGGCGCCAATCCCATCATCTGGTCGAACGACGACCTGCGCGAGCTCGGCGCCGGCACGACGCTCGAGACCTGTCTCGCTCAGGCGCACGCCATCGGCTTCGAGGGCATGGAGCTCGGCCACAAGTTCCCGCGCGAGCCGCGCGCGCTCGCCGCGGTGCTCGGGCGGCATCATCTGCAGTGCATATCGGGCTGGTACTCCGCGGAGCTGCTGGTCTGGGGGGCGCGCGAGGAGCTGACGCGGCTCAAGCCGCATCTTGCGCTGCTGCAGGCGATGGGGTGCGAGGTCCTCGTGTTCGCGGAGGTGACCGGGGCCGTGCACGCGGATGTGAAGCGCCCGCTCGCGGAGCGGCCGGTGCTGACGGCGCGCGACTGGCGCGAGCTCGGCGCGCGCCTCACCGAGGTCGCCGCGGCCACCGCCGCCGCGGGTGTGCGTCTCGCGTACCATCACCACATGGGGACGGTGGTGCAGAGCGAGGCGGACATCGATGCGCTGATGCAAGCCACGGGTCCGGAGGTCGGGCTGCTGCTCGACACGGGGCATGCGGCCTTCGCCGGCGCGGATCCGGCGGCACTCGCGCGCCGCTATGCCGAACGCATCGTGCATCTGCATGCCAAGGACCTGCGCGCCGAGGTGGCCGCCGCGGCCCGCCGCGGCAACTCAAGCTTCCTCGAGGCGGTGCTGCAGGGGGTGTTCACGGTGCCGGGCGACGGCAGCGTCGATTTCGGCGCGGTGTTCGGCGCACTGCCGGATTATTCGGGCTGGCTGGTGCTCGAGGCCGAGCAGGACCCCGCCCTTGCCGACCCGGTCACCTACGCGACGCTCGGCTTGAGGACCCTGCGCAGCCTCGTGGCCCGGGCCGGCACGTGAGCGCGAAGCTGCACCTGAAGCCCGATCTGTCCGGCGCGGCGGACGCGGTCCACCGGGTGACGCCCGCGAGCGCCGGCTGGCAGTACCTCGGCTTCGAGGTGTTCGATCTCGAGGCGCGGCAGAGCCTGGCGCGCACGCTGGCGGACCGCGAGCAGTGCTGCGTGCTCATCGGCGGCCGCGCACACGTGCGGGTGAATGGCGAGGACTTCGGCAGCCTCGGCGCGCGCACCGGTCCTTTCGCCGGCAGGCCGTTCGCCCTCTACGTACCTCCGCGCGCGGCTCTCGAGATCACGGCCGAGACGCCAGTCGAGCTCGCCGTCGGCTCGGCCCCCGCGCAGGGGCGCCACCCCGCGCGGCTCATCCGTCCGGAGGAGGTGCGCAGGGAAGTGCGCGGCACGGGCACCAATACCCGCTACGTCTACGACATCCTGCCGGAGTCGGTGCCGGCGGAGCACCTGCTGGTGGTCGAGGTCGTGACCCCCGGCGGCCACTGGTCGAGCTACCCGCCGCACAAGCACGACAGCGCGCAGCCAGGGGAGAGCCAGCTCGAGGAGACCTACTACCACCGCCTGTCGCGCCCGGGTGGCTTCGGCTTCCAGCGCGTCTACACCGAGGACGGCACGCTCGATGAGTCGATGGCGATCGGGGACCGCGACCTCGTGCTGGTGCCGCGCGGCTATCATCCGGTGAGCGCGCCGCACGGCTTCGATCTGTATTACCTCAACGTGATGGCCGGACCCGAGCGGCGCTGGCGCATCAGCCATGCGCGCGGCTTCGAGTTCCTCACACGCGGCTGACGGGAGAGGCGCGAGATGCTCGGCATGGCAGTCCTCGGTTGCGGCCGCATCGGGCGCCTGCACGCGCGCAACCTCGCGCAGCATGCGCGCGTGCGGCTCGCGGCGGTCTACGACGTCGCCCCGCAGGCCGCCGCGCAGTGCGCCGCCGAGCTCGGCGTGCGCGCGGCGGCGAGTCTCGGGGAGATCTGGTCGGATCGCGCGGTGCGCGGGGTGCTGATCGCGACCTCGACCGACACGCACGTCGCGCTCATCACCGCCGCCGTGAAGGCCGGCAAGGCGGTGCTGTGCGAGAAGCCCGTCGATCTCGATCTCGAGCGCGCGCGCAGCTGCTGGCGCGAGATCGCGCCCGCGCAGCCTGCCGTCATGCTCGGCTTCAACCGCCGCTTCGATCCCTCGTTTCGTGCGCTGCGCGAGCGGCTGCACGGCGGGGAGATCGGGCGGCTCGAGCTCGCGCTCATCACCAGCCGCGACCCGCAGCCACCGCCCGCGGGCTATCTCAGGGTCTCCGGCGGCCTGTTCCGCGACATGACGATCCACGACTTCGACATGGCGCGCTATCTCGCCGGCGACATCGCCGCGGTGCAGGCCGTGGGCGCCAACCTGGTCGACCCGGCGATCGGCGCGCTCGGCGACATCGATACCTGCGCGATCACACTGCGCGCCCGCTCGGGGGCGCTCGTGCAGATCAACAACAGCCGCCGCTCGGTGTACGGCTACGATCAGCGCCTCGAGGTGTTCGGCGCCGGCGGCATGCTGCAGGCGGGCAACCGGCGCGCGACCACGGTCGAGGCCTCGAGCGCGACACGTACCGCCGCGCGCGACCCGGTGCTCGACTTCTTCATCGAGCGCTACGCCGAAGCCTACCGGGCGGAGCTCGATGCCTTCGTCGCGGCGCTCGAGGCGGGGCAGCCGGTGAGCCCGGATTTCGCCGACGGCGTCGCGGCGCTCGAGCTCGCGGTCGCGGCGGGCGAGAGCCTCGCCACCGGGCGGACCGTCGAAATCGGCGCGGCGCCACGGTGACGGCCGGGCGTGCGGCGGGCTGGGGGATGGAGGCGCTGCCGCGGATCGCGCGCGCAGCGGGCAGCTATCTTTACGACGAGGCGGGCCGGCGCTATCTCGACGGCTCCGGCGGTCCGGCCGCTTTCAGCCTCGGTCACGGTAACGCCGAGGTCAACGCCGCGATCGCCGCGCAGCTCGCGCGCGTGGCGTGCGCGTACCGCTACCTCTTCACGAGCGAGCCGCTCGAGGAGCTCACGCGGCTGCTGCTGTCGCTGTGCGGCAGCGCATACGCGCACGTACTCTTGAGCGGCAGCGGCTCGGAGGCGATGGAGTCGGCGCTCAAGGTGGCGCTGCAGTACTGGGACGCGCGCGGATGCGCTCACAAGAAGCACTTCATCGCCCGTGAGCGCTCCTACCACGGCAACACGCTCGGCGCACTCTCGGTTTCGGGCTTCAGCGAGCGGCGGCGCCCGTTCGAGGGGAGTCTGCTGCAGGTGAGCTTCGTGTCGGCGGCCAACGACTACCGCGGACTCGGAGGGCTCGCCGGCGCGGCGCTCACCCAGGCGCTCGCGCAGGAGCTCGAGGAGCGCATCCTCGCGGTCGGGGCCGAGCGCGTGGCGGCGTTCGTCTTCGAGCCGGTGGTCGGGGCGGCGGGCGGCGTGGTGCCGCCTCCGGCGGGCTACGCGCAGGCGGTGCAGGCGGTGTGTGCGCGCCACGGCGTGCTGCTGATCGCCGACGAAGTGATGTGCGGCGCCGGCCGCTGCGGCAGCTGGCGCGCGCTCGAGGCCGATGGCGTGGTGCCGGACATCATGGCCGTGGGCAAAGGGCTCGCCGGCGGTTACATCCCGCTCGCGGCGACGGTGGTCGGGCGCGAGGTGGGCGAGCGCATTCTCGCCGCGCACGGCGCCTTCCTCACCGGGCACACCTATTCGGGACACACCACCGCCTGCGCGGCGGCGCTCGCCGTACAGCGCATCATCGCGCGCGAGTCGCTGGTGCGGCGGGTGCACGAGCGCGGGCCGGCGCTGCTCGCGCAGCTGCGTACGGCGCTCGCCGGCTTCGCCGAGGTCGGCGACGTGCGCGGCCGCGGCTATCTCATCGGTGTCGAGTTCGTGCGCGATCGCGCGACGCGCGCGCCGCTGCCCGCGGAGCGCGGCTTCAGCCAGACCGTGGGGCGTCACGCGTTCGAGGATGGGCTGATCGTCTACCCCTGCGCCGGCAATGTCGGCGGTACGGCGGGTGACACGGTCATCGTGGCGCCGCCCTACAACGCGAGCGACGCCGAGCTCGAGGAGCTCATCGAGCGGCTGGCGCGCGCCATCGGGCGCAGCGTCGCGCCAGGCTGAAGCGGGCGGCGGCGGCTCAGCGGCGCCGCGCGCCGCCGAAGTGCCGGTCCGCGACCAGGCACAGGATCTCGAACATCATGGTGGCGCCGACGAGCGCCGTGTTGCCGGTCTGGTCGTAGGGCGGGGCGACCTCGACGACGTCGCCGCCGATGAGATCGAGACCGCGCAGGCCGCGCAGCAGCCGCTGTGCCTCGAGGGTCGTGATGCCGCCCACCTCCGGCGTGCCGGTGCCGGGAGCGTAGACCGGATCGAGCCCGTCGACGTCGAAGGAGATGTAGGTCGGGCCCTCGCCCACCACGCGGCGCGCTGCGGCGATGACCGCCTCGACGCCGAGCTCGGCGAACTCCTCGATGAAGACCACGCGCATGCCGTGGGACCTGGAGAACTCGATGCCGTCGAGGAAATTCTGGCCGCCGCGGATGCCGATCTGGATGGTGCGGTGCGGGTCGAGCACGCCGGCCTCGACCGCGAGGCGAAAGGGCGCGCCGTGGGTGAACTTCGAGCCGTAGAACTCCCCCCAGGTGTCGGTGTGCGCGTCCACGTGCACCATGCCGACCGGGCGCTGCGCACCGAGGGCGCGCAGGATGGGGTAGGTGATCGAGTGGTCGCCGCCGGCGCTTACCGGCAGGATGCCGGCGGCCTGGACGTGGCGGTAGAAGGCCTCGATGTCCTCGTTCTGGCGCTCGAGGTCGTAGCGGTGCGAGAGGCGCACGTCGCCAAGATCGGCGACGCGGCACAGCTCGTACGGGTTGACCCCCAATCCCAGGTTGAAGCCGCGCATCAGGCTCGAGGCGTTGCGGATCTCGCGCGGCCCGTGACGGGCGCCGGGGCGGTTGGTGACGCCGAGGTCGGTCGGCACGCCGATGAGGCCGATGTCGACGCCAGCGAGCGTCGCGGCCAGCGGGGCGCGCATGAAGGTCGCGATGTCGGTGTAGCGCGGCTCCTTCATCGGCTCATAGGGCGTGCCGTCGCCGGGGGAGCGCTTGCGGTAAGTGTCGGAGCTCATGCGCGCTATCGTGTCGCCGCCCTCAGGTGGCCGTCAATCGGCGCCGGCGCCGGTACTGATCCGCGACCACCGCCGCGACGATGATCGCGCCCTTGACGATCTCCTGGTAGTAGGCGTCGATCCTGAGGAACGTGAAGCCCGAGGTGACGACGCCGAGGATCAGCGTACCGATGACGGTGCCGGAGATGCGTCCGACGCCGCCGGAGAGCGAGGCGCCGCCGATCACCGCCGCGGCGATGGCATCGAGCTCGTACATGAGGCCCATGCCCGCCTGACCGGAAATAGCGCGCGCCGAGGTGAGGACTCCCGCGAGCCCCGACAGCACGCCGGCGATGGCGTACACGAGCACCAGGTGCGGTCCGACGCGGATGCCGCAGATGCGCGCCGCTTCACGGTTGGCGCCGATCGCGTAGGTGAGCTTGCCGTAGCGCGTGTAGCGCAGTGCCACGTGGAAAACCAGCGCAGTCGCCAGAAAGATCACGACCGGCACCACGCCGCTGCCGAGCGCCGCGAAGGCATCCGTCAGCATGCTGACCGGCTGCCCGCGCGTGTACCACTTGGCGAAGCCGCGCGCCGTGACCATCACGCCGAGCGTGGCGATGAAGGGCGGGATACCCGTGGCGGCGATGAGGGAGCCGTTGACGAGCCCGGCGAGCGCGCCGACCGCGAGTCCCGCCAGCACCGGCACCACGACCGGAAGGTCGACCAGCGTCGGGTACACGGGGCGCAAGGCGTCCGAGGACTGGGCGAGGCTCGCCGCCACCATCGCCGTGAGCGCGACCACGGATCCCGAGGACAGATCGATGCCGCCGGTGATGATCACCTGGGTGACGCCGATCGCGATGATGCCGATGACCGAGACCTGCAGGATCATCACGATGAGCCGCTGGCCGTTGAAGAGGAAGCTCTGTCCGACCAGCATCCAGCCGAGCAGCTCGAAGGCGAGCGCGAGCGCGAGCAGCACCAGCAGCATCCCGGCCTCGGGCGGCAGGCGGCGCGCAGCCGCCGGCGCGGTGTTGCGGGCGCTCGGGTCTATGGCCCGGTCCACGCGGCGAGCTCCATGATGGCCACCTGGTCGGCCGCGGCGCGCTCGAGGATGCCGCCGATGCGTCCTTCCCGCATCACCAGGATGCGGTGGCTCATGGCGAGGATCTCGGGCAGCTCCGAGGAGATCATGAGCACCGCGGCGCCCTCGGCGGCGAGCCGCGCGATGAGCGCGTGGATCTCCGCCTTGGCGGCCACGTCCACCCCGCGGGTCGGCTCATCGAGGATCAGGATCCGGGGCCGCCTCAGCAGCCAGCGCCCGAGGAGCACCTTCTGCTGGTTGCCCCCGGAGAGATTCTCGATGCGCTCATCGAGCCCCGGCGTCTTCACTCGCAGCGCCTGCACCATGCGCTCACAGGCCGCGCGTGCCGCCGCGGCGCGCACGAAGCCGCCGCGCACGAGGTCCCCGTCGAGCACCGAGATCTCGAGGTTCTCGAGGATGCTCAGGCCGGGGAAGCAGCCGGTATCCTTGCGATCCTCGGTGACGAAGGCGAGACCCAGGGCGATCGCCGCCTGCGGCGAGTCGAGCGCCACTTCGGTGCCGCCGATCTCGATGGTGCCCGCGGTCCTGCGGGTGAGTCCGAAGAGCGCAGCGGCGAGCTCGCTGCGTCCCGCGCCGACGAGTCCCGCGACTCCGAGGATCTCGCCCGCATGCAGCTCGAAGCTCACTTGATGGAGCTTACCCGGCACTTCGAGACCGCGAACGCGCAGGACGGCGGGCCCGCGGACCGGGGAGGCGGTCGCCGGCAGCGCCGGCAGCTCGCGTCCGACCATCAGACGGATCAGCGCGTCGCGGGAGAGATCGCCGCTGCGGCCCGTGCCGACGTGGCGTCCGTCGCGCAGCACCGAGATCTCATCGGCGAGAGCGAACAGCTCCTCCATGCGGTGGCTGACGTAGAAGATGCCGACGCCGCGCGCGCGCAGATCGCGGATCACGCCGAAGAGCCGCTCGGCGTCGCGGTCGGTCAGCGCCGAGGTCGGCTCGTCCATGATGAGGAGCCGCGACTCGTAGGACAGCGCACGGGCGATCTCCACCATCTGCCGCAGTGCGATCGGCAGCGCGCCGACCTCGGCTGCGGGGTCGATGTCGATGGCGAGCCCGTCGAGCAGGGCGCGCGTGCGGCGGTTGAGCTCGCGGTGGTTGACCAGCCCCAGGACGTTGAGGGGCTCGCGGCGGATCCAGATGTTCTCCGCCACGCTCATCGAGGGCATGAGGTTCAGTTCCTGATGGATCATGGCGACGCCGTGCGCGAGCGCCGCACGCGGGGAGGAGAGACGCACGGCGCGTCCGGCGAGGTGCAGCTCGCCGCCATCCGGCGCACACACGCCCGCGACGATCTTCATGAGCGTCGACTTGCCGGCGCCGTTCTCCCCTATCAGGCCGTGAACCGTGCCGTGGCGCAGCTCGAGCGACACATCCTCCAGCGCGGCAACGCCCGGGAAGGACTTGCACACGTGGCGCAGCTCGAGGAGCGGCGCGGGCGCGGCGGCCGCTCCCGCGCTCAACGCGCCCGCCCCAGGTAGCTCGGGAGGTTCGCGGGCGTCACGAGCTCGAACGGCACCCACACGAAGGCGGGCACCGGCTCGTGGTGCATCAGCTTCACGGCGGTGTCGACGGCGCCGCGACCCTGCGCGGCGGCGTTCTGGAACACCGTGACCCGCAGCTCACCGGCCCGCATCGCCACGAGCGCATCGGGCGTCGCATCGATGCCGGCGACGATGGTGCTGTCGAGCAGCCGCGCCTGCTTCAGCGCCTGGATGGCGCCGATCGCCATCTCGTCGTCGTTGGCGACCACCGCCCGAGGCCGCAGGCCCGCGCTCAGCCAGTTGGTCATGAGGTCGGCCGCCGCGGTGCGCTTCCAGTCGGCGGCCTGCTGGTCGAGGACACGGATGCCGTGGCAGGCCGGCCGGGCGAGCACCTGCTGCACGTCGCGGGTGCGCTGCCGGGCGGACTGATTGGTGAGCTCGCCCATGAGCACGACGATGTCGCCGCGACCGTTCATCAGCCTGCAGACCTCGGCCATCTCGAGCGTGCCCGACTGCGACTCGTCGGAGCCCACGAACGAGACATGCGGCGGCAGCTGCCGGTCGGCGGGCATGCGGTTCACGTACACCAGCGGAATTCCCGCCGCTGCCACCAGGCGCGTCATGCGCGGCGTCGCATCGGTGTCGACCGGCGTGACGATGATGGCGTCGACGTGCTGCGCGATGAAGTTCTGGATCTGGTTGAGCTGGCGGCCGATGTCGTTCTCGGCGTCCTCGAACTGGATCGGGACGCCGAGCTGCCGGGCGCGCTCACGCATGCTGGCACGCACGCCGGTGAGGAAGTTGTCGTCGAACAGGGCCATCGAGACCCCGACGCTGGCGGCGTGCGCGGCCGCCGGCAGGAGCGCCAGCGCGGCGGCGAGCAAAGTTGGGATGAGGCGTTGCATGCTGCCATTCTAATGCCGGCGCGGTGCCGGGGTCCTAACCGGGGCGTAGTGAGGTGTGGTAGCGTCCGCCCCGTGGACCGTCGCCAGTTCCTCGAGTCGATCGCGGGCCTCTCGGCGCTGCTGCCGGGGCTCACGCTGCAGCAGGCGTTCACGCAACAGGCGCATGCCCGCGCCCGCGCGATCCCGGCGCCGCGGACCCTGAGCGCGGCGCAGGACGCCTGCCTCGCGGCGCTCGCCGAGATCATCCTGCCGCGCACCGAGACCGTGGGCGCGGGCGATGTCGGGGTCAACCGTTTCATCGACCTGCTGCTCACCGAATCGCTGCTGCCGGCAGACCGGGACCGCTTCCTCGCGGGGCTGGATGCCATCGACGCGCGCAGTCTCTCCGGGTGCGGCGCGCCGCTCGCGCGCGCCCGCCGGCCCGACCAGCTGGCACTCGTCGGCGCCCTCGATGCGCAGCTGCCGCCGCGCGATCCGGGCAGGTCCGAGCAGGCGGCGCTCGCGAAGCAGCCCATGAACGCCGCACGCGGCTACGCGCTCGCCAAGCAGCTGGTGGTGTTCGCCTACTTCACCTCCGAGCCCGTGGCCAGGGGGCTGATCAATGCACCGATCATTCCGGGGAGATACGACGGCTGTGTCAGCACCTGAGGTGAAGTCCGGCGGCTACGATGCGATCGTCGTCGGCTCGGGGATCTCCGGCGGCTGGGCCGCCAAGGAGCTCACCGAAAAGGGCCTGAGAACGCTGGTGCTCGAGGCCGGGCCGCCCATCGTCCCGCAGCGCGACTACGCCGAGCACGTGCAGGCTTACTCGCTCCCGTACCACGGCTACGGAAATATGCGCAAGCTCAAGGAGCGGCAGCCCATCCAGTCGCAGACCGGAGCCTGCGACGAGTGGGTGTCGAAGTTCTTCGTCGACGACCGCGACAACCCCTATACCAGCGACTCCGACAAGCCCTTCCTCTGGATCCGCGGCCGGCACGTGGGCGGACGCTCGCTCATGTGGGGGCGCCAGGTGTACCGCTGGAGCGATCTGGATTTCGAGGCCAACGCCCGCGAGGGAGTCGGCGTCGACTGGCCGATCCGCTACGCCGACATCGCACCCTGGTACAGCCACGTCGAGCGCTTCATCGGCGTCAGCGGCCGCGGCGAGTCCCTCGCGCAGCTGCCCGACGGGGAGTTCCTGCCGCCGATGCAGTTCAACTGCGCCGAGAATCACGTGCGCGAGGTCATGGCGGAGCGCTGGGGTCGCGAGCGGGTGCTCACCATCGGGCGCGCGGCCGTCCTCACCCAGGCGCACAACGGGCGCGCTGCCTGCCACTACTGCGGCCCCTGCTGGCGTGGCTGCATCACAAACTCGTATTTCAACAGCGTCGGCTCGACCCTGCCGGCCGCCGCGGCCACCGGACGCCTCACGCTGCGCCCGAACAGTGTGGTGGCGGAGGTGCTGTACGACCCGGCCACCCACCGCGCCACCGGGGTGCGCGCCGTCGACGCCGCGACGCTCGAGACGCTCGAGTTCAGGGCGCGCGTCGTGTTCCTGTGTGCCTCGGCGCTCGAGAGCGCGCGCATCCTCCTCAATTCCAGGAGCGCGCGCTTCCCGACCGGACTCGGCAACTCGAGCGGCGAGCTCGGCCGCAACATCATGGATCATCCCTTCGGAGCGGGCGCCGAGGGCAAACTGCCGGGGCTGGACCAGCATCACACCTTCGGCAACCGGCCGAACGGCATCTACGTGCCGCGCTTCCGCAACGTCACCGACAGGCATCCGAAGTTTCTGCGCGGCTATGGCTTCCAGGGCGGCGGCAGCCGGGCACACTGGGAGCGCGGCGCCCATCAGCAGGGCTTCGGCGCGGGCTTCAAGAATGCGTTGCTGAGGGATTTAGGCCCCTGGGAAATGTGGCTCGGCGGCTGGGGGGAGTGCCTGCCGCGCGCGGACAACTACTGCGAGCTGCATCCGACGCTCAAGGACAAGTGGGGCGTGCCGGCGCTCAACATTCATTGCACCTTCGGCCCGAACGAGCGCGCGCTCCTCGAGGACATGCAGGTGACCGCGGCGGAGATCCTCGAGGCGGCCGGCGCCAGGGACATACGCACTTTCAACGACGAGCTCGAGCCGGGACTGTGCATCCACGAGATGGGCACGGCGCGCATGGGACGGGATGCGAAGACCTCAGTGCTCAACGGCTGGAACCAGGCGCACGACGTGCCGAACGTGTTCGTGACGGATGGCGCCTGCATGAGCTCGTCCGCGAATCAGAATCCGTCGATCACCTACATGGCGCTCACCGCGCGCGCGTGCGACTACGCCGTCACGCAGCTGAAGAACGGGGCGATCTGATGGGCCGGCTGTCGCGGCGGCGCTTCCTCGGCGCCTCGGCGACATCGCTCGCGGCGCTCGGCGCGGGAGCCGCCACCCGCGCAAGCGCGGCAGCCGGGCTCGAGGCGGCGGCGGGCACCGGACGACTGCGCCAGTCGGTATGCCGCTGGACGTTGCCCGGGGCGCTGCCCGATATCTGCCGGCGCGTGCGCGCGCTCGGCCTGCAGGGGATCGATCTGCTGCACGGCGACGAGTGGCAGGTGGCGCGCGCCGCCGGTCTCACCTGCTCGATGGGCTACGCCAGCCGCCGCGAGCATTTCATCGAGAACGGCTTCAACGATCCGGCCAATCACGCGATGCTGATCGAGGAGCTCACCGCGGCGATCCCGCGCGCCGCGCAGGCCGGGGTGCCGAACGTCATCGCGATGTTCGGCAACCGCCGCGGGCGCAGCGACACGGAAGGCATTGCCAATTGCGCCGCCGGGCTCGCCCGGGTGGCGCCGGTCGCCGAACGCCATGGCGTCACGGTGTGCGTCGAGCTCCTCAACAGCAAGGTGGATCACCCCGACTACCAGGGCGATCACACCGCCTTCGGCGTCGCGGTGATGGAGAAGGTGGGCTCTCCACGGGTGAAGCTCCTCTACGACATCTACCACATGCAGATCATGGAAGGAGATGTCATCCGCACCGTCGGCGCCAACCGCCGGTGGATCGGCCACTTCCACACCGGCGGTGTCCCCGGCAGGCATGACATCGACGACTCCCAGGAGCTCAACTATCACGCGGTGGCGGCGGCGATCGCCGACGGCGGCTTCGGGGGTTTCGTGGCGCATGAGTTCACCGCGAAGGGCGAGGCGTACGCGGCGCTCGCGGCGGCGGTGAGGATCTGTCGGGTATGAGGCTCGGGTGAAATTCCTGCCGCTCATCTGGTCGGGCATCTGGCGCAAGCCCGGGCGCACGATTCTCATCTTTCTCCAGGTCACCGTCGCTTTCGTCCTGTTCGGGGTGCTGCAGGGGCTGAAGAGCGGAATCGAGCACGCGGTCGAAGCGCAGCGCGCCGACCTGCTCATCGTGCACGGCCGGCAGGACTTCATCTTCTCGGGGCTGCCGCTCGGACTCCTCGGGCAGATCCGCTCGGTGCCCGGCGTCAAACTGGTCGTCCCCGTGGAGCTCTTCGGAAGCTACTATCAGAAGCCCGAGAACGGCATGCTGATCGTCGCGGTGCGGCCTGACAAGAACTGGACCGACGCCTTCACCTTCAACATTGCGCCGGATCAGCTCGCCGCGTTCGGCAGGAGCCGCACCGCGGCGCTCGTCACCGGGTTCGCCGCGCGCAAATACGGCTGGAAGATCGGCGACCACATCCCGCTCGTGAGCCAGATGGCCAACAAGGATCGCTCGACGACCTGGGCGTTCGACATCGTCGGGACCTTCACCGACAGCGATTTCACCCCCGGACGCTACAAGATCCTGATCAACTTCGACTATTACGACCAGGCACGCCTCACCAACACGGGCTCGGTGAATCACTTCAACGTTGCAGTGGACGATGCCAGGCAGGCGGTCGCCGTGGCCGACGCGATCGATCGGCTTTCCCTCAACTCCTCGCACGAGACCAAGACGGAGTCGATACGCGAGCTCGCGCAGCAGCAGGTCCAGCAGATCGGCGATCTCGACTTCTTTGTCCGCGCCGTGGTGAGCGCGGTGCTCGCGGCGCTGCTGTTCGGGACGGCCGCCATGATGATGCAGTCCATCCGCGAGCGCACGCCCGAGCTCGGTGTGCTGAAGACCATCGGCTTCACCGATCGCGCCGTGTTCCTGCTCGTGCTCGCCGAGGCGGTGGCGGTGTGCATCGCGGCCGCGGCCTGCGGGCTGGCGTTGTCGCTGGCGGTCTTCCCGCTGGCGGCGCGCTTCGTCACGGCGCTGGCGATGCCCGCGGCCACGCTGGCGACGGGTCTGGCGCTCGCCGTTACGCTGGCGATTGCGAGCGCGGCGATTCCGGCGGCCCGCGCCGCGCGGCTGCGCGTGGTGAGCGCGCTTGCAGAGCGCTGAAGCGCGATGAACGTCCTGCGGCAATTCCTGGCATTACTGCGCATGAATCTGCAGGGGGAGGGCGGGCGGCTCGGGTCGGTCCTGACGATCCTCGTCGGCGTGACCTGCACCGTCGCGGTACTGGTCTCGCTGCTCGCCATGGGAACCGGCGCGCACCAGCAGGCGACTGGCGATGTGCACGACGACGAGGCCGTGGTCCAGGCCCAGGGCGCACAGGGCGGTTTCGACAGCAATATCACTCGGGACGAGATGGTCGCGCTGCGCGATCTGCCGGGCATCGACCGGGACAAGGAGGGCGAGCCGCGCATCGACGGCCTCGTCATCGTGCCCTTCGAGGGCCACCGGCGCGACACCGGCCGGCGGGTATTCTTCCCTTTGCTGGGCGTCAGCGATGCGAAGTTCGAGCTGCGCCCGCCGGCGCGCCTCACCGCGGGCCGCTTCTTTCAGCCCGGACTGCACGAGATCATCGCGACCAACGCCTGCGTGACCCAATTCGACGGGTTCGAGCTCGGCGCCAAACGCGAGGTGCGCGGCGTCGACTGGCTGGTCGTCGGCCATTACGACCAGGGCCAGAGCCTGCAATGCGTCGTTCTGACCGATGCCGAGACACTCATGAGCCTGTTTCGCCGCAACGGCTTCAACCGCATCAACGTGCGCCTCAAGTCGCCCGGCGACTTCGCCGCCTTCGATCGCGCGCTCGAGGCCAACCCGGCTCTCAAGCTCGAAGCCAGGCCGGCGCGCGCGCAGATCGAGGCGGACATGAAGCAGTTTACCGGCCTGCTCAACTTCGTGAGCTACTTCATCGGCGCCATCATGGCGGTCGGCGCGACCTTCGGTGCCGTCAACTCGCTCTATTCGATCGTCGACGCCCGCCGCCGCGAGCTCGCTACGCTGCGGGCGATCGGCTTCGGGTCGGGCGCGATCGTGGCCGCGACGCTGGTCGAGTCGACCCTGCTGGCACTGCCGGGCGCACTGCTCGGCGCCGCATGCGCGTGGCTGCTGTTCCACAACATGGCGGTGAGCCCGGGCGGATTCTCCTTCAGGCTCGACGTCACGGCGAGGCTCGTCGAGATCGGCATCGCCTGGGCGCTCGTGATGGGGTTCGTCGGGGGACTGCTGCCGGCGCTGCGGGCGGCACGCGTACCGGTCACCACGGCGTTGCGGGCGACCTGAGGCGCCCTGCGGGCGCCGCGCGCGCCTGCGGCCAGCCCTCGACCCTCGCTCACAGCGAGTTGAGAAATACCACCAGGTCGTGCTTCTGCCCGGCGGTCAGCCCCATCTGGAAGCGCTGGTTGTAGAAGTTCACCAGCTCGTCGAGATTCGCCGCCGCGCCGTTGTGGAAGTAGGGCGCGCGCGCCGCCAGGCCGCGCAGTATCGGCCCCTTGCCGCGATTGAAATCGCTGCACAGCCCGGTGATCAGCGCCTTGCCGGGATCGGTGGTGTAGAAGGACTCTGGCGCGCCGGAGCCGAATGGATCGGGGCAGCCGCTGATGAGATAGACCGGCAGATCCGGTACCGACAGCTGCGCGAGCGCCGCGGCGATGTTCGGATCGGGCTCGACGCCTGCAAGCGTGGTGTGTCCGGTGCCGATGTCGAGAGCCAGCGGCAGGGAGTGATTGCCCGTGTTCGGCGTGTCGTGGCAGCTCGTGCAGGTGCCGGCGAGCGCGGCGGGCTTGCCGAGCGCCGCGTTGTCGTTGAGCCCGCGCACGTTGGTGATCTGCAGCGGAGCGCTGTCGAAGAGCGCCTCGCCCGCCGCGATCGCCCGCTGCGCTGCCGATGCGCTCGGGTCCGTGCTCCAGGCGCTGAACACCGTCATGGACGCGGGATCGAACGCCGCTCCGGTGGGATCGGCGCCGAGTACGTCATTGATACCGGGGTAGTACTCCTGGTTCGCGAGCCGCAGTACGCCCCCGGTGGCCCCATTCGCGGCGAGCCAGCCGGCGCGCGCGTCGTACAGCTGTGCGCTGAAGAGTCCGAGCTCGAAGCCGACGATATCGGCAAGCTGCGCCGCGGTCGGCGGGGTCGCGGCCTGGGCATGAATGGTCGTGGCATCGATCGCCTGCTGCGTCAGATCCGCGCTCAGGTTCGCCATGAAGGTCGACTCGGCGGTGAGCGGCGCCTTGGTCTCACGGCCGTCGAACATGATGGCACTGAGGAAGGAGAGGTTGGTGGCCGGCAGCGGGCGCCGATACACGGATACGAACGGCAGGCCGCCGTTCGGATCCGGGGTGAGGGCGCAGCCGTAGGGGTCATGCACCACGGTGAGCGTGTATTGCGCGCCTGCCGGCAGCTGCAGGGGGATCCGAATGAGTCCGTGCTGCAGCAGCAGGCTGTGCGCCGCCGGGTCGTCGCGGCGAGCATTCGGGCAATTGGCGCCATCGACCGGGGCGAACAGCGGATCCTGGCCGGACGTCGTGAGGAAGCGGATCTGCGCGGCCTGGGCGCTCAGACTCATCGCCTGAGCCGCGCTATGGCAGGTGGCGCAGGTGCGGCCGTTGGTGCCGAGGCTCTGAAAGAACGCGCCCTGCGGCTGCGGTCCGTTGACGTCGAGCGTCGCCGTGACACCGGTGGCATCGAAAAACGCCTGCACCGCGGGAACGGGCGGCGCGCCGCCACGAGGTGGCTCGGCCGCCGCGGCAGCGCCGCACAGCGCGGTCGCGGCCGCCGCCAGGCGCAGGCAGGCCATCATCGGATCGTGAGTGTTCTTGTGCATCGCGGATCCTCCCTGTCGACTAAATCGGAATCTGGGACCCGCGCGCGACAGGCTCGTGCGGCGATGTGACATATCGGGGCGGGGCGGCGGCAGCCGGGCGGGGGCGCGCGGTTGCGGGGGCGGTGGCGATTCGGCATGCTGAATCGCCCTCCGCGCTGCCACGAAGCCCATCGATGGAAACGCAGCCGCCGGACGCCGCGGGGCAGTCAACCGGGGCGTCCGCGACCGACTACAACCGGGAGCTGTTCGCATCGCTGTACCGCGAGCTGCGACAGCTCGCCGAGCGGCAGCTCGCGCGCAATGCCGGCGCGGCGATCAGCCCCACGACCCTCCTGCACGAGGCCTATCTCGGCATCTCCTCGCGCGCCGCGGTATTCCCCGATCGCGAGCGTTTCATGGGATACGCGGCGCGCGTCATGCGCGGCCTCATCATCGATTTCGTGCGCGAGCGGCGCGCGCTCAAACGCGGCGCCGGCTACCACATCACGCAGCTGCCGGCCGACTTGCCGGCGCAGGCCGTCACCGACCTCGGCAGGCTCGCGGATGCGCTCGATGAGCTCACCCTACGCGAGCCGCTGCTCGCGCAGCTGGTCGACCTGCGTTACTTCTGCGGCTTCAGCCTGGAGGAGATCGCCGCGCAGCGGGCGGTGTCGGTGCGCACCGTGCAGCGCGAGTGGGAGAAGGCCCGCGTACTGCTCTTCAGGGACCTGAGCGACTGAGTCGCCTGTCGCGCCCGGGGCCCGGAATCCGATATGAGAGGTGCCATGCCGAAGCTGTCGGACGAGCAATGGCGCCTGTTCAGCGAGTCCCTCGGTGAGGCACTGGAGCTGCCCGAGGCGCGGCGTGCGGCCTGGCTGGCGGTGCTCGCGGCGGAGCATCCGGCCGTCGCCGCCGAGCTCGAACGGGCGCTCGCCGCGCGCGCGCGCGCCGGCTTCGCCGACTTCCTGCGCGAGTCGGTCCTGCCCGCGACCGAACTGCCGGCGACCTCGCTCGCCGGGCGGCGCGTCGGTCCGTACCTCATCGAGGCGCAGATCGGTCACGGCGGGATGGGGAGCGTCTGGCGGGCGCGGCGCACCGACGGGCGCTTCGAGGGGGTGGTCGCGATCAAGCTGGTGCACGCGCACTGGCTCGGCCGCGCCGGCGAGGAGCGCTTCCGCATCGAGGGGCGGCTGCTCGCGCAGCTCGATCATCCGAACATCGCACGGCTGATCGATGCCGGAGTGATGGAGGGCGCGCAGCCCTACCTGGTGCTCGAGTTCGTCGAAGGCGAGCCGATCGATGTCTATTGCGACCGCCTCGGGCTCGAGGTGCGGGCGCGGGTGGCGCTCTTCCAGGGTGTACTCGCCGCCGTCGGTCATGCCCACGGCCACCTCATCATCCACCGCGACCTGAAGCCCGCCAACATCCTGGTGACGCGCGAGGGCAGCGTGAAGCTGCTCGACTTCGGGGTCGCCAAGCTCGTCACCCCGGAGCAGCTGGCGACGCACACCCAGACCGTGGCGCCGGCGCTCACGCCCCAGTACGCCGCCCCCGAGCAGCTGCTCGGCCAGCCGGTGACCACGGCCACCGACGTCTACGCGCTCGGCCTGGTGCTGTACCTGCTGTTGACGGGCGCGCATCCGGTCCCTGGCGACGGGGGCTCGAGCGCCGCCCTGGTGCACGCCGTGGTCACGCAGGAACCGCCGCGTCCCTCGGCGGTGGTGGGCAGCCGGCCGGCGGCGCGCCGTGCGCTCGCCGGGGACCTCGACAACATCGTCGCCAAGGCGCTGCGCAAGGACCCGCTGGCGCGCTACCCCTCGGTCGGCGCGTTCAGCGAGGATCTGCGGCGCTTCCTCGCCGACGAGCCGGTGCTGGCCCGCCCGGATACGGTGTCGTACCGGGTCGCCAAGTTCGTGCGCCGCAACCGCGGCAGCGTCCTCGGCGGGCTGCTGATCGCGCTCGGTCTCGTCGGCACGAGCGCGTTCGCGCTGATGCAGATGCGGGACGCGCGGCTGCAGCGCGACGCCGCGCTCGAGCAGGTGAAGCTCGCCGGCGCGCAGTCGGACCTGACGCAGTTCATTCTCGATGACAAGCTGAGCAGGCTGTCGAGCGATGCCGAACGGCAGCGCCTCGATCGTGCGCGGCGCTTCGTCGCGGCGCGCTTCCGCGGCGATCCGGTGCTGGCGGCGCGGCTGCTGATCGACATCTCCGACCGCTACGTCGATATCGGCGAGTTCACGACGGGAGCGCAGGTGATGGTGCAGGCGGAGGCGATCGGGCACCGCTTCGACGACGCCAGCGTACTCGGGCAGATCGCCTGCCTGCGCGCCGAGGACCTGAGCATCGCGCGCAGGATGGCCGAGGCGCGCACGCAGTTCGCGGCCGGGCTGGCGCAGATGCGGCGCCTCAACCCGGTCCCGTGGGTGCTCGAGGCGGAATGCGCGACCGCCGGGGCGTTCGTCGACCAGGCGGCGGGCGACTATGCCGGCGCCGTGAAGCGGCTGCGGGTCGCGGTCGCGGACCTCGATGCGCAGGGGCTGCACGGCTCGGGGCGGGAGATCTCGCTATCGAACGACCTCGGCCGGGCGCTCAACGCCGCGGGGATGTTTCACGACGCCTACGCGGTGGACGACGCCAACGTCGAGCTGGCGAGCTCGCTCGGTCGCGCCGACACCAACGCGTGGCTGGTGATGGTGAGCAACACCTGCGGAGCGCTGCGTGACGGCGGCCAGCCGCTCGCGGCCGTCGCCTACCTCGACCGCCGCACCGCGGCGGTACGCCGCCAGGACGACTACTCCGACATGCCTTACCACCTGCAGGGCTGCCGCGCGGTGGCACTGCTCATGGCCGGGCGCATCGCGCAGGCGGAGCCCGGCATACTGCAGGCCGCCGAGCGGGCGCGGCAGGGCGGCGTGACCTACCAGGCCGCCACCTACCAGGCGTTCGCCGTGGCAGCGGCGCTGGCACGCGGCGATGCGGCCGCCGCCGCGCAGCGCTGGCAGCCGCTTGCCGCCGACCTCGAGCGCCGGCTCGCGCAGCACGAGCAAGGCGCGCCCGTGGTGCGGCTGCTGCTCATCGACGCGCAGCTCGCCGACGCCGAGGGGCGCGCCGGGGACGCCCTCGAGTCGCTCGAGCGGGCGCAGCAGCTGATCGACGCGCGCCGGCAGCCGGTCAACGCGGACGCGAGCGTAGTCGGGGCACGGCGCAGCGCCGTGCTGCTCACGCTGCACCGTTACGCGGACGCCGAGGAGCAGGCGCGCTCCGCGGCCGAGCTGGCCCGCGTGAGCGCAGTCGATCCGGGCTCCTCCGCGCGGGTTGGGGAGGCGCTGCTCCTGCAGGCCGAGGCCGAGGCCGCCCTGGGCCGCGGGTCCGCCGCCGCGACCGCGCGGCAGGCGCTCGGACATCTCACGCCCAACCTCGATCCGTCGCACCCGCTGCTGGCGCGGGCACGGGCGCTCGCGGCGAGCGCCCCCGCGCGTTGAGCGCTTACCTGCCGAGCGTGGTCGGATAGGGCGGCGCGCTCTTGAGCTCCACGGGCTTGTAGTCCTTCAGCTGCGCGAGCGCCGTCGCGATCGCCGCATCGAGCTGGGGGTCCTCGCCGCGGTTCACGGCCGCCGGGTCGAGCGTCACCTCGATGTCCGGCGTGACGCCCTCGTTCTCCACGCGCCACTCGCCCTCGGGCGTGAAGAAGCGGAAGAACGGCACCGACAGCGCCCCGCCGTCGATGAGCGGCGGGTTCGCCGCGATGCCGATGAGCCCGCCCCAGGTGCGCGTGCCGATCAGCGTGCCGAGCTTCTGGTGCTTGAAGGCCCAGGGCAGGAAGTCGCCGCCGGAGCCCGCGTCCTGGTCGGCGAGCATCAACTTCGGCCCGTAGATGGCGCCGCCCGGCGTACTGAAGAGCTGCGCGTCGCGGTCCTTCCAGCTCGCCAGATAGGGTCTGCCCAGGATCTCGATGATGTAGTTGGCCGCCTGGCCGCCCCCGTTCCTGCGCTCATCGACGATCAGCGCGGGCTTGTCGATCTGTGCGAAGAACATGCGGTTGAAATACTGGAAGCCCTCCGCGGCGGTGTTGGGCAGGTAGACGTAGGCGACCTTGCCCGCGGTCTTCCTGCCCACGTACTCGCGGTTGTGCTCGATCCAGCGCCACTGCCGCAGCGGCGCCTCATCCGCGATCGGCTCGACCACGATGTTGTGCGCATCGGCGCCGGAGGGATCCGCGCCGACGCTGAGCGTCACCTGCCGGTCGACGGTCTGCTCGAGGAGGGCGTAGAGATTGACGCTGGCATCGAGCGCGCGCCCGTTGACCGCCAGCAGGTAGTCGCCTTCGCTCACCCTGATGCCGGGCACGGCGAGCGGCGCGCGCAGGAAGGGATTCCAGCGGTCGCCGCGGTAGATCGTCTCGATGCGGTAGTGGCCGTTCTCGATGGCGAAGTCGGCGCCGAGGAGCCCGGTGCGCGTCGGAGCCTCGCCCGGCAGGTCGCCGCCGCCGGTGCGGTTGTGACCCACCTGCATTTCGCCAATCATCTCCGTCAGCAGCTCGGTGAGATCCTCGCGCCGCTGTACGTACTTCAGCAGCGGCTGGTAGCGGGCATAGACCGCGTTCCAGTCGAGGCCGTGCATGTTGGGGTCGTAGAAAAACTCCTTCTCCATCCACCACGCTTCATCGAAGATCTGGCGCCACTCGGCCGCCGGATCGACGTACATACCGAGCTGACTCAGATCGACCGGCTTGGCGTCCAGCTTGTCGCTGGCGTCGCCGACCTCCATCTTCCCCTTGGCGTACAGGAGCAGCAGCTTCTTGCCGTCGGCGCTGATCGAGAAATCCTGGATTCCCTGTTTCAGGGATTTCGCCTTGCGCTCGGCGAAATCGAAGCGATAGAGCTCGCCGTCGTTGCCGGGCTCGGCACCGGGCGGCTCGGCGGTGACGCCGGGCTGGCGCCGCTCGAGGTAGTAGAGCGCGCCGTCGCAGCCGACGGCGAGCGATTCGTAGCGGCGCTCGGCGACCTGGAACCCGACGATGCGGCTGCCGAGCCCCGCGAGGTCCACCTTGTAGGCCGGCGGGGCCTTGTGCGCCTTTGCGTCCCCGGGCCCTTTGGCGTCCCTGGCGCCCGGCTTGTCGGATTTCGCGGCCGGGGCCTTGCAGCCGCCCTGGTCGTCGGCGTCCGCCTTGCCCGGTTCCTCGTCGCCGCTCCTGGGCAGGAGCGGGGAGTGGCCGTCGGCGGCGAGCACGGCGGCGTACAGGCCGCGGCGGATCGAGCGCTCCTGCGTCGAGAGATCGAGTCCGACCTGGCTCGGCCCGGAGTTGATCGAGGCGGTGAAGTACAGATAGCCGCCGGGGGCGAACACCGGGCTGTCGGCGTCGGCGAGGCCGTCGGTGACGTCGGCATTCAGTCCGGTCGTGAAGTCGTGCAGGCGGATGCGGGTGAAGTGGTTCGCGCCCTGGATGGTGTAGGCGAGCCAGCGGCTGTCCGGGGAGAAGCTCACCACGAACGCGGCGCGGTCGAGGCTGCGATCGATGAGCGTGCTCGCGGCCTTGTCGATCGCGTACGCATACAGATGCAGGTGGTTGTCCTCGTACACCAGCGTCGCGCCATCGGGCGACCAGGCGAGCAGGCGGTAGTAACCCGGCTTTGGCAGCGGGTGGACCTGCGGCTTCTCGAGTCCGTCCTGGTCGCGCACCACGATCGCATGCTGCATGCCGAGATCGGTGATGTAGGCGATGTGCGTGCCGTCCGGGCCCGAGAGCGCATCCTTGTCGCGCACGCCGGGGCTGCGGGTGAGGTTGCGCACCGAGCCGTCCTTCACCGGCACCGTGAAGACGTCGCCGCGCGCGGTGACCACCACGCGCTTGCCGGTCGGTGTCAGCACCGCGGCGGTGATGTTCCTGCTCGCGTCCTTCCACTGCGGGCGCAGTTGCGCGGCCTCGGTCGCGAGCGTGATGACGAGCGGCGTCACGCGCGCAGAGTCCAGATCGAGCTCCTGCAGCCGTCCGCCGGCCTCATAGACGGCGCTGCGCCCGTAGACGGCGAAGTTGCGCACGTCCCACAGCGTCTCCTTCGACAGCTGGCGCAGCTGCCGGGTGCGGGTGTCCCAGGCGAAGAGATTGGCGGCACCCGCGCTGCGGTCGGAGATGAAGATCACCTCATCGCCCGCCCACGCGGGGGCGCGGTCGGTCGCGTTCTCGTGCGGCACCTGCTCGAAGGCGCCGCTGGCCGGATTCAGGATCCAGATCGGAGTCGTCTCGCCGCCGCGGTAGCGGCGCCAGCCGGAGGGGCCCTCGTAGGCCGTGCGGTACGGCCGGTAGGCGAGACGCGTGCCGTCGGGCGACCAGGAGGCCTCCCAGGCGACCGCCTGCATGATCTTGTGCTCGAAGCCGCCGGTGAGCGGGATTTCGTAGAGCTGATTCGAGCGGCTGTTGGCGACCTCGCGCGGCGAGGCGAACAGGATCCGTTTCCCATCGGGACTCCAGCCATCGACTTCATCGCGCGCCGGATGGAAGGTGAGGCGCCGCGGCTGGCCGCCGCCCACCGGAATCACATAGACGTCGGTGTTGCCGGCGTAGGTGGCGGAGTAGGCGATCCACTGACCGTCGGGCGAGAAACGCGGCGAGGAAGCGCTGGCGTGCACCGTGAGCCGCGCGGGGTGCCGGCCGGCGCGGTCGGTCACCCAGACGTCGCCGCCGTAGATGAAGGCGAGATGCTCGCGCGCCAGCGTCGGCTGGCGCAGCAGCCGTGTGCCCGGGCTTTCCTCGCCGCGCGCCTCGAGGCCGAGGCAGCCGAGCAGCAGGCCGAGAGCGGCGGCCGCCAGGAGTTTCTTATTCATCGTTCTCCCTTTCAAAGAGTCGGTTCGATTCTGCGCCGTGGAGGATGCGGGGGTTGCGGGCGCAGCGGGCGCCGCAAGGTCCGGCCGCCGCGGGCAATGAGCCACCACACGGCGAGAAACGCGAGCCAGACCCCGACGGCGAAGACCGCGGCAAAGACGAGCCCTTCGCCCGAAAGGGCGAAGGCCGGTACCCAGTCGGCGAGCGTGGCGCGCGCCAGCGCAGGGTCGGCGTGCAGCGCGAGGTACAGGGCCTGGCTCGCGAGACTCCCGTGCATGGCATCGACCGCGGCCTGCAGCTGGTGCACCGTGGCGACGAGCGTGCGAATGATGGCGCCTTCGGAGTGGAAGGTCGCATCGGTGCTCGACAGGTGATACTGGATCAGCTTGTCGATGTCGCCGCGGTAGAACTGGTCGGCGAGCTTCTGCCAGGGCTGCAGATCGAGGCGTGCCTGATCGAGCCGGCCGCCGAGCCGCTGGCGGTACTGCGCGATGAAGCCCGGAATGAGCCCTCCGGCCACCGCGGCACAGACCAGGATCGCCCGGTCGAGCAGTCCTCTGACGATCGGCATCGCCCGTCATTGTTGCATGCCGGCCGGGGCGGCGCACCGCGCCGCCGCGCGCCGCCGATCCTTCAGCCGCGCGGTGCGCCTGCGGCGGCGAGAAAACGCTGCAGCTCGGCGCAGATCGACAACGCGAGGATCTCCGGCCCGTGACCGCCGAGCTTCAGTCCCACCGGGGCATGCAGCCGCTCCCCGAGAGCGGCGCGGGCCGCGGGCTCGAGGGTCGCCAGCAGCTCATCGCGCCGCGCCGCCGGCCCAAGCAGCCCGATGAAGGGCTCGGGCCGCTGCGCGAGCGCCGCGAGCGCCTCGCGGTCGTTGGCGGCCGTATGCGTCATGACGATGCAGGCATCGAAGCGCTCGCCGGCGCAGCTCGCGAGTGCGGCGGCCGGACGCGCGCACAGCGTGCGCTCGGCGCCGGCTGCGTGCCGTGCGAGGAGCGTCCCGCGATGATCCGCGACCGTGACACGCCAGCCGAGCCGGTCGGCGATGGCGATGAGCGCGGGCGCCTCGGGGCCCGCGCCGAAGAGCAGCACGCGCGGGCACGGTGCGAACGAGACCACGGCGCAGGTCTCGCCGCTTGCGGCGAGCGGATACTGGCCGGGTGCACGGCCTCGCAGCGCGCGCGCCGCCTCCACTTTCGGGGTGAGTACGGTTTCGGAGTCCGAGGACCACAGGAATCCGCCCCCCAGGTCCGGGCCGCTGGTGACGAGCGCCGCTGCGAGCGGCTGGTGCGCGCGGTCGGCGGCGAGCAGCGCCTCACAGAGCGGGTGGCTGGTGCCGGCGGCCACCGGCAGGAGCAGCAGCTGCATCCGTCCGCGGCATCCGGAGCCCGAGCCGAACACGAGGTCATCGTCGCTGTCGCTGTCGAACAGCACCACCCGCGGGCGCAGCTCGCCGAGCGCGGCGCGGGCCGCGGACTCGAGGTCCGGCTCGAGACAGCCGCCGGAGATGACACCGAGCCGGGAGCCGCCGGCGGCGATTGCCGCGAGCGCTCCGGGCTTGCGGTAGGTCGACCCCGAGCAATGCACCACCACGCAGAGCGTGAAGCCTTCGCGGGCGGCCGTGAGGCGCGCGAGCTCGGCGAGGATGGCGCGGTGATGGGTCGCGAAGGGCTCGGTCATTGCATCCCGAAGCCCTGTCGCAGGAACGCCTCGCTCCTGCGCAGCATGAGGGTGCGCGCCTCGGAGTCATCGAGGTAGTGGTCGAGATCGTCCCAGGTGACGAGCTCACAACGGCCGCCTACAGCCTTCAGCCGCTCCGCCATGCTCCTCGACTGCTCGATGCTCACATTGCGGTCGAGCGCGGCGTGAAACAACAGCACCGGCGCCTTGATCTTCTCGGCGTTCTGCAGCGGGGAGCCCTCGCGCACGTGCGGGCCGTCGCCGATCATGTTGCTGACGTAGTAGTAGCCCGACCAGCGGCGCCACTCCTCTTTCGCGGCAGCGAGATCCGTCACGGGCGCAATGGCCACCACTGCCTTGAAAAGGCTCGGCTCGACCACGGCGGATTGGAGTGCCGCGTAGCCGCCATACGACCAGCCGAGGATGCCGAGTTTGCGCGGGTCCACCCCCTGGTCGATGAGCCAGTGGCCGGCGGCCACCACGTCGCCAATGGCGACCTTCCATGACTTGAAGCCGTTCTGCCTGAACCAGGCGTCCCCATAGCCGAAGGAGCCGCGAAACTCCGGCTGCAGCACCGCGAAGCCACGCGACGCGTAGAACTGCGACAGCCAGTCGAAGCCCCAGTAGTCGCGCGCGCTCGGTCCGCCGTGCGGCAGGACGATGGCCGGGAGGCCCTTGGCGCTGGTGACCCCGGGGGGCAGGGTGAGGTAGGCGGGAACCTGGACACCGTCGGAGGATGGATAAGTGATCGACTTGACGCTCGCGAGCTTCACACCCTCGAGCTCGTTGCGCGCCACCAGGAAGGTGTCGAGGTGACGCGCCTTTTTGTCGAAGAGGTAGTAGACGCCGGGGTCGGAGTCGCTGCTGGCGAATACCAGCATGATGTTCTCATCGGCGCTCGAGTCAACCACCTGGACGATCGGCTGCTGCGGCAGCGCGTGCCCGAGCGCGTCCAGCAGCTGCTTCACACCCGGATCGAAGTAGACGGCGTGGTGCCGATCGGTGGCGTAAGTGGTACCGACGACGCGCCTCTGGCGTCCAATAAACATCAGCCCGTCGACGTCGACGTCGGGGTTGGCATAGAGCAGCGTTTCGGCGAGCCCGCCGTCGAGACTCACGGAATAGACCGCGTAACGCCCGTCGGTTTTCTTGAAACCGATGGCGACGTTGTGCTCCGCGTCGACCGCGCGGGGCTCGAAACCGGTGCGCTCGAGCGCGTTGTACTCGCTCAGCTTGTGCCAGTCCTGGGAATCCGCCTCGCGATACATGAAGTCGGTGATACCCGAGGCCTGATAGGTCGTGTTGGCGGTGGCCGCGACCCCGAGGGCCATGATGCGCACCCCGCCGCGCCCGTCGGCGATGTACCACTCGGCGTCCGGGCGCGGCGGCTCGACCCGCTTCACTTCGAGCGTGCGCGTATCCATCCGGTCGACAGCGAGTCCGCCGACGCTCGAGCCCAGGTGGCTGCCGATGCGGTCATCAGCGAGGTAGGGGCGCTGGATCAGCACCAGCCCGTTCGCGGCCGGGAGCGTCTCGATGATCGAGCCCCCGTAGAGCTCGAGGCCGTGGCCGTAGATGCTGTCGGCTTTGCTGAGAAGCCTGACGTTCGAGCCGTCGGCGTTCACCGCCATCAGCCGGTTGGCGGGCATGATGCCGAAGGTCGGATCCTTGATGTTGACGGAGATCCGGCAGGCCAGGCGGTCGTTGGCAACCCAGAAGCAGTTGCTCAGGCTCTCGCCCTTGGCGGAAACGGCCAGAGCCGGGGTGGGCTTCGCGCCGGCGGCGAGACTCAGGGTGAAAAGCGTCGAACCCTGTCCCTTCGCAGGTGCGAGATAAGCGACGCTCCGGCCGTCGGGAGACAGGCGCATCTCCTCGACGCTCGGGCGCGCGCCGAAGGCCGCCGCGGCGTCGAACGGCTTCGACTGCTGACCCCAAACCGGCAGCGAGGCGCAGAGCGCCAGCCAAGCGATTGTTGTTCTCATGGGTACCCCCCTGACAGCGCAGGAGGACAATATTAGGGCAAAATAAGCGCTTCAGCGCCGGCCGGCAGCCGGCCGGGCCGAATCCGCGGGATCCGTGCCGGCGGTCTCGGGGTCGGTGTCCTTCAGGCGGCTCGGCTGCAGCTCGCCGGCGCGCTCGAGCACCGGGTAGGCCACCGAGCAGATGTGCGAGTGGATGCGCTTCAGGTCGCGCAGGATGTCGAGGTGCAGCGAGCTCGACTCGATGCTCTCGGTGCGCCCCTCGCGCAGTCGTGCCAGGTGATTCTCCGCGGCGGCGAACTCCGCGGCGCGCAGCGTCGCCTTCTCGGTCAGCAGTTGCCGCGCCGTGGTGAGGTCCCCTGACATGAATACACCGACGGCGAGCTTGAGGTTGTCGCAGACCTCCTGGTGGAACGCCTCGAGCTCCTGCGCGCCTTCCTTCGAGAATACGATCTGGCGCTTGATCTTTTTCTGCGCGACCTCCATCAGGTTCTTGTCGATGATGTCGCCGACGTGCTCGAGGTTGATGGAGAAGGAGATGATCTCCATCGCGCGGCGGCCGTCGCGCTCGCTCAGGCTCTCGCGGGTCAGCTTCGTCACGTAGAGCTTCACCGCCTCGTCGAGCCCGTCGACCGCATCGTCCATGCGGCTGATCTCCCCGACCAGCCGCCGGTCGTCGGTCATGAGCGCGGTCATGGTCTGGCGCAGCATGGTCGCGACGATGTCCGCGATGTGCAGCGTCTCGCGCGCCGCGCAGGCGAGCGCCACCGAGGGTGTGGCGAGCGCGCCCTCGTCGAGATAGAGCGGCGCCGCCGGATCGGCGGCCTTGGGATGGTCGGGCAGCCAGCGCGTCAGCAGCGCCGCCACGGCGTTCAGCGGCAGGATGAACAGCAGCGCCAGGGCGAGGTTGAAGGCGGTGTGAAAGTCGGCGGCCATGCGCGAGGGGTTGGGCTCGAGCCGGGTAAGCGCCGCGGCGATCGGCTGCAGGAACGGCAGCACCAGGGCACAGCCGATCAGCCGGTTGAGCAGGTTGCCGAGCGGCAGGCGGCGGCTCGCCGGGTTATCGCCGCGGCTGCCCTCGATGAGCGGGTTGATGGCGCTGCCGACATTGGCGCCGAGGATCAGGGCGAGCGCGGCCACCGGGGTGATGAAGCCGGAGTAGGCGAGCGACATGACGAGCAGCACCACCGCGACGCTCGAATGCGCGGCCCAGGCGAGCGCCGTCGACATGAGCAGGCAGAGCATCGGTTCGGCGGTGAGCGCGCCGAGGAGCGTGCGCACCGTGGGCGCCTCCTCGGCCGGCGCGAGCGTATCGAGCAGGATGTGCAGCGACAGCACCATGAGGCCGACGCCGATCGCGACCCGCCCGAGATCGCGGGTACGGGTCTGGCGGCCGCGCTTGAAGGCGGTCACGCCGACCAGGAACAGGATGGGCGCGAGCGCCGCGACGTTGAAGGACAGCACCTGCACGATGAGCGTGGTGCCGACGTTGGCGCCGAGCATGACGGCGAGCGCCGGCGCGAGGCCGAGCACGCCGGTGGTGACGAAGGAAGCCGTCATGAGGCCGGTGGCGGTGCTGCTTTGCAGGAGCGCGGTCACCAGCAGCCCCGAACCGAAGGCGAGCACGCGGTTGCGCAGCGCCAGGCCGAGGAAACGGCGCAGGTCCGAGCCGAAGGCGCGCACGATGCCGCTGTGGACCATGTGCAGGCCCCACAGCAGCAGCGCGACGCCGCCCACGAGATCGAGAAGGATCGTGCCTGCCATGGCGAGCGAGGCTACCACCTTCCGGTGCGCATTTTCCGGTACCGGTTTCTCGCGCCGGGCACTCGTTGTGAGTGAGGACCGCAGTCCTCTTTGTCGAAACTCGACGCAACCACACAACGGGAGAGACTTCCATGTTCAGCAACACCAGCGCCAGCGGCCGCAAGGCCCGCTGGCTGACGATGACGTTGGGTCTTGCAGGGTTGGCGCTCGCCGCTCAGGCGGGCGCGGCCTGCATGAAGGACCCCTCCGAGGGTGTATCGGTCCAGCCGTCGCACCCCCTCGACCTGCATCAGGATGAGCAGCCGGCCGCGCATTTCGCCGGTGGCGGAGCCGCCGAGCGCATCGTCGGCACCTGGCGCGTCACCTATACCTCCGGCGGCGCCCCGTTTGCCACCGGCTTCATCCAGTGGCACAGCGATGGCACCGAGTGGGAGAACATCAGTCAGCCCACGCTCGGCGGCAACATCTGCATGGGCTCGTGGAAGGCGCTCGATGCAGCGCACGTGTACCGCAATCACTACGGCTGGCTCTTCACCAACGGTATCGTCTCGGGCTACTTCAACGAGACCGAGACCGACGAGGTGGCGTGGGACGGCAACTCGTACACCGGAACGAACGTGACGAAGATCTACGACCTCTCGGGCAACTTCATCGTCGCGGTGCCGGGCGCAGCCTCGGCGACGCGCATCGAGCCCTGAGTTCCGGCGCAGTTCCCCCTCGTCCAGCGGGCCGGCAGGAGGCCGGCCCGCTGTCGTGCTCGCCGATCAGCTGCCGTGCGGGAGATTCGCGCGAGCCGCTCAGGGATTGGTGGCGGTGACGATCCAGATGGAGCCCGCCAGCGGCACCTGCTCGCCGACCAGATGCCGCGCGAGGGCGGCGCGGATCGCGGCCGTAGCGGCCGCTTTCAGCTGCACTGGCTGACTCTCGAGCGCACGGGCCGCCGGCCCGATGCCGATCGCGGTTCCGAGGGCCGATTCGAGCCCGCGGCCGGTGGCGAGATCGAGTGTGAGGCCCACCGGCTCGAACTCGATCGCGGCGAACCCGGCCCGCTCGAGGATGGCGCGTACGCGCGCGGCGGAGGCGAACGAGAAGGCACCCGGGTCCTCGGGACCCGCTTCGGGCAGGCGCGGCACGTGACGGTACGCTTCCTCGAGCGGCAGCATCAGCCAGGGGTTCGCGGCGAGCTCGCGCCAGCAGGCGAACGCGACCCGGGCACCGCGGCGCAGTCCGGTGCGCAGGTTGGCGAAGGCGCGCAGTGGATCGCCGAAGAACATGACGCCGAAGCGCGAGAAGAGCAGTCCGGCAGCCCCTGCCTCGAAGGGGTAGACGGTGGCATCGCCCTGCACGAACTCGAGCGGCAGCCCCGGGGGCTGGAGCGTCCGGGCCCGTGCCAGCATGGGCCCGGAGACGTCGAGCCCGAGCACCCGCCCGCCGGGTGCCACCCGGCGCGCGAGCTCGATCGACATCCCGCCCCAGCCGCAGCCGATGTCGAGCACGCGCTCCCCGGGCTGCACCTTGGCGCGCGCGAGCAGCGCCTCCCCGGCCGGCGCGAGCAGTGCGTCCTGGGTCTCCTGGCGGCTCACCCAGCGCTCGCCGGCGGGGCCGTTCCAGTAGGCGATCTCCGCGGCGGTGCGTTCCTCGGCGCTCGGCGGGCTCATGCCGCCGAGTGTAGCGCCGATCGGAGCCTCCTCAGGGGCGCTCTCCGGGGGCCAGCATCGGCCGCACCTCCGCTTCGCCCTCGAACTCGGGCCAGTGCCGGCGATGCAGCTCCATGAACTCCGTGGCGATGCGCAGCGCATCGGCGCGGGTCGCGGCTTCGAGGATCGCGTAGCCGCCGATGACCTCCTTGGTCTCGGTAAAGGGGCCGTCGAGCACGGTGAGCTGTCCCTTGGAGAGGTGCATGCGCACCCCCTCCCGGCTCGGCTTGAATCCTCCCCCGTCGACGAACGCACCCTCGCGGATGAGCCGTTGCACGAAGGCGTCCATCGCCTCCATCAGGGCCTTGGGCGGCCCGGACTCGCGATAGGACTCGGAATGGCGAATGAACGTCATGTACTTCATGGTTCCTCCGGCGATGTTCCGCTCTATCGACGAACCGGCCGGGACGAAATCGACAATAGCGCGGCCGCGCGGCGGTCACTACCGTCGCGCGGCCGTCGGGCGGGCGGGAGGCAAGTGCGGCGGTGGATTCAGCGTCCGGCCACCTGGGCGGGAATCGCGATGCCGTGGGCCGCCGCTTGCGCGTAGGTATGGGTGGCCAGGTACATCTGCGTGACGAGCGCAATGCCCGTCGCGCGCACCGCGCCGCCGAGCGCCTTCTCGTAGCAGCCCTTGAGGTCCGCGACCGGCACCAGGTCGACACGATCGCCGCGCGTGCAGGCGACCCAGGCGGCATTCTCCAGACGCCCATAGAAGGTGCGTGCATCGGCGGGCTGACTCAGGTCGAGGCCGGTGGAGCTGACGCGCAGCGCGACGGTGACGGTCGGCTCGCCGGCGGCGGCCGTGCCGGTCAGGAGCGCGCAGGCGAGGGCGGCGGCACCGATCAGCAGGCCGGTGTTGGTACGAATGTTCATGCTCGTCTCCTCAGGTTGTGTTGGGATTGCACTTGCGCTGCAATCTGACTGATACGAGCGGCGGCCCGTGCAATCGGGTACCGTAGAAATTTTCCGGTACCCGAATTCCCCGCGGCCCACTCTGTGACTGATGTCAGGGTTCGCAACGATGACCGAGGCCAAAAAGGCACTGGTGGCGCGGCTGTTCGCACAGCAGGGGGGCGCGCTGCGCGCCTTTCTGCTGCGGCGCACGCACGCGCATCCCGCGGCGGCCGATCTGGCGCAGGAGGTCTACGTGCGCATGCTGCGGATCCCGGACATGGAGGCGATCCGCAACCCGGAGGCCTACCTCTATACGGTGGCGAGCAATCTCGCCAAGGAGCACGCGCAGCAGGAGCGGCGCGACCGCGCGGCGCTCGATGTCGACGATCCGCTCGTGCAGGAGCAGCTCGCCGAGCTGCCATCCTTCGGTGGCGAGCTCGATGCCGAGCAGCGCATCCGGCGGTTGCGCGAGGTGCTCGCGCAGCTCTCGCCCAAGTGCCGGGCGGCCGTCGAGCTCGCCTACTGGCACGGGCTCAGCTACGAGGAGATCGCCCTGCGGCTCGGGGTGTCGGCACACATGGTGAAGAAGTACCTGAGCCAGGGGCTGGTGCACTGCCGGCGCCGCATGGCGCGGCTGGGGTAAACGCATGAGCACGCCGAGTTCCAACGAGCAAAGGGTTCGCGACCTGGTGACCCAGCAGTCCGCGGATTGGTTTGTGGCCAATCGCGGCGGACTGTCGCACCGGGAGCGCGAGGCCTTCGTGAACTGGCTGAGGGCCTCGCCCGTGCACGTCGAGGAGTACCTGGCGGTCGCGGGCATCGACCGCGACCTGCGCACGGCCGGCGCCGCGGCGCGGGATTCGATCGAGGCGATCGTGGCGCGCGCGCGCGCCCCGGAGGGGAGTTCCGTCGGGCCGCCCGGATCGGGCTGGCGCCTCCGCTGGCCGGCCGTCGCCGCCGCGATGGCCGGGCTCGCGGTCGTGTGCCTGGCGGCGCTGTTCGCCTGGCATGCGCGACCTCAGTCGCCAGCCGCGCCGGTGCTCGCCGCGGCGCTGCACTTCTCTGCCGGGCACGGGGAGCAGGCAAGCTACCGCCTCGCCGATGGCTCCGTGCTGCATCTGAACACCGACAGCGCGGTCACGGTCCGTTATAGCGAGGCGGAGCGGCGCGTGGTGCTCGAATCCGGCGAGGCCGATTTCGAGGTGGTGCGCCGGCAGGGACGCCCCTTCCGCGTCATCGCCGGTCCCGCCGAGACCGTCGATCTCGGCACGCGTTTCGACGTGCGCCTCGCCGACGGCGCGGCGCTCGTCACGGTGCAGGAGGGTCGGGTGGCCGTTGCGCTGGTTGCGGCGGACGGCGCCGGCGCGCGCTTCGTGACGCTCGGCACCGATCAGCAGATCCGGGTGACCGCCGGCGAGCTGCCGGTGGCGCCCACGGCCGTCGATTCGCAGCGCACGACCTCGTGGCTGCACCGGCAGATCGTGTTCGAGCGCGAGCCGCTCGCTCGGGTGGCCGCGGAGTTCAACCGCTACGCCCGCAAGCCGATCGAGATCGCGACGCCGGCGCTGAAGAATCTCGAGATCAGCGGCGTGTTCGCCACCGACGACAGCGAGGCCTTCGTGGCTTTCCTGCGCAGCCTCGACAACGTCCGGGTCGAGGAGACGGCCAGAGTGATTCGCGTGTCGCAGAAGTAGCCGGCCGCGCACGGTGAACGCCAAGGGCATTGCAGCGGCGGTCTCGGGTGCGCTGCGCGGGCTTGCGCTCGCGCCGCCGCTGGCGCTCGCGGGCCCCGGGGTCGTGCTGGCCCAGGGCGCGGCTCCCGCGACGCCGGCACCCGCCGGTGTGCTGGGCGCCGATATTTCCGCCCAGCCGCTCGCGGCGGCGCTCGCCGCCTTCGCGCAGCAGACCGGATTGCAGGTGGTGTACGTCTCGGGGTTGATCCGCGAGCAGCAGTCGCACGCCGTGGCGGCCGGGACCAACGCGCAGGAAGCGCTCGGGCGGCTGCTGCAGGGGACCGGACTCAGGTTCGAGTTCCTCACCGCCCGCAGCGTGCGCATTCTCGCCGCACCGCCGCGCGCCAGCCTCAGCCCCGCGAGCGAGCCCTACGGAGAGGTCGTGGTCACCGCCAACCGGCGCGTCGAGAACCTCGAGGACGTGCCGATCACCATCCAGGCCTTCAGCGGCGCGCAGCTGAGCGATCTTGGGGTCGCGACTTTCAATGAGCTGCTGAAATACACCCCGAACGTCTCCTACAGCGGCAACGGGCCCGGGACCGGCAACATCTTCATCCGCGGCATGGGCTCCATCGGCACCGGCAACCAGTCGCAGGCCACGATCGCGCCGTTTCCCAACGTCGCGCTCTACCTCGACGATCAGGCGATGCAGTTCCCGACGCGCAATGTCGACGTCTACATGGCGGATCTCGAGCGCATCGAGATACTCGAGGGACCGCAGGGGACGCTCTTCGGCGGCGGCGCCGAGGCGGGTGCGATCCGCTACCTCACCAACAAGCCGCAACTCGATGCCACCACCGGGCAGGCGACGGCCGGCTACGGCATCACGACCGGCGGGGGCCCCAACACGAGCCTGACCAGCGTGCTCAACGTGCCGCTGATCCAGGGCCGCTTCGCAGTGCGCGCGGTACTGTTCTCGGAGCGCCAGGGCGGCTATATCGCCAACGTCCCGAGCACGATTTCCTTCGACGTGCCCTCACCTACGACGCCGGGCGTCATGCTGGTCAGCCCCGTGGCGAGCAATGCGGCTTTCGTCGGCAACGACACGAACCCGATCAGCTGGCAGGGGATGCGGATATCCGGCCTGTACCAGTTCAATGACGACTGGGACCTGCTGCTGCAGCAGACCTATCAGGACATGGATGCGGAGGGCTATTTCTACGCCTATCCCTTCGACTCCAATGGCAGGGCGCTCGCGCCCTATCAGATCGCCGCTTTCAACCCGGCGTACACCAGGGATCGCTTCGACAGCACCGCCTGGACGCTCAACGGAAAGATCGGCGATCTCAAGGCCGTGTACACCGGCAGCTACATGCTGCGCCACATCGAGGGGCAACAGGATTACTCCAACTACTGGCGCAGCGTCTACGGCGTGTACTACTTCTGCACCGGGGCGGGCGCACCGCTGTTCGGCAACAGTCCTGATTTTCCGCAATCGACCGGCAAACCGCTCAAGTGCTACGCCCCGGTTGCCAACTGGCACGACGTGGTGAGGAACGAGCACCAGAGCCACGAGCTGCGCGTCAGTACCGACGAGAAGGCTCGGCTGCGGGCGCTGGTGGGTGTTTACTGGGAGAAGTTCGTCATCGACGACAACATGAGCTTCAACTACCTCACCATTCCGACCTGCTCGCCAGCCAACCTGAGCATCGCACTCGCGGGTGGGCCGGACTGCGTCTCGGCCGTCGGGCCGTTACCTGGCGTTTATGGCGGAGATCCGAGTTACAGCACCGACCCGGGCAGCGGCTTCGGCGAGGATGTGCAGCGCGGCTACAAGCAGACGGCGGAGTTCGCCTCGGTCGATTTCGATATCGTTCCGCAGAAACTCACCCTGAGCGCCGGCACCCGGCACTTCAAGTACGACGAGTCCGAGGAAGGCTCCGTGTGGTATGCCTACACCTCGAGTCCGCTCATCCTCGACAATCCGAATGGCGCCTGCACGGCCCAGGGAAAGTGCGGTTGGCCCATCACGCTCTCCAAGAGCGAGAGCGGCTTTCGCAGTCGGCTCAACCTCAGCTGGCACGTGACGCCCGACGTCATGGCGTATTACACGTTCTCGCAGGGGTTTCGTCCGGGTGGCTTCAATCGCGTGACCTCCTCCGCGGTCATTGCACCCGTGCTCGAGGCGTCGGCGCCGTATTGCGGCACGGCCTCGAAGGATCCCCGTTGCCTGCCGGGCGGAAGCCTCTACGCGCTCCCGAATACCTACCAGTTCGTCGAAAACGGCAACTACAGTTCGGATACGCTGATCAATAACGAGGTCGGCATCAAGAGCGACCTGTTCGACCACCGCCTGGTGGTGAACGTCTCGCTCTACCGGCTCAATTGGGACGACGTGCAGGCCTTCGCGATCAACCTCGTGAACCTGTGCGGCTGCGCGGCCTGGACCAACGGACCGGACTACGTCATCAAAGGGGCGGAGCTGCAGGTCATGGCGCGCGTCACGGATGCGCTGACGTTGCAGGGCTCGGGCTCCTGGAACAGCGCGAATCTCGTGGACAACCCCTGCCTCAGGTCCGCGGGGGTGACGTCGCTGACTCTCTACAACCCGACGCCCGCCGGACAATGCATCACGGTCGTCGGGGGTGCGCCCTATCTGAATCTCGCCAACGTCGGCACCGCGCCACCCTATTCGCCGCCGCTCACCTTCAATCTGCGCCTGCGCTACGACTTCGAGCTCGGCGGAGTCAATCCCTTCGTGTGGCTCGGAGCGAGCCACATCGGCGCCATGAGCAACGAGCCGGCGAGTTTTCCGGACGGCAATGCGCCGGCGCAGGTTCTGGTCAATGCCGCGGTGGCGCGCTTCCCCATCCCGGCCTCTACCACCTTCGATGGAGCCGTCGGCGTGATCACGGACCGCTGGACGCTGCAGCTCACCGGCAGCAACCTCACCGATGTCTACGGGCCGTCGAACGTCTCTTCTGCGCAGTTCATCAAGAGCAACATCCCGCTGCGGCCGCGCGTCATGATGGCGCAGTTCTCCTACCGTTTCTGAAGGCTCAGTCGTACCAGCCGGGCGACTTCACGAGGTTCCTGAACACCGTGGTGCTGTGGCCGATCCACAGCTGCGCATGCTTTTCCCTGAGGAAGCGCTCCATGGATTCCCGCGAGGCCGGCGTGCCGGTGGTCTCTTCCTCCTTCGGCATGCGCTTCAGGGTGCGCTCCTCGGCGTAGTGCCACAGGTCCCCGGAGAGCACCACGCCGCCGGTTCTGGCGAGCTTCACGTAGAGCGCCTGGTGGCCCGGGGTGTGTCCGGGGGTGAACTTGAGGATCACGGTCCCGTCGCCGAACACGTCGTGATCGCCGGCGAAGACCTCCTTCCTGGAGTGAGCGAGCGCGGAGTAAAGCGGCAGGTAGGCCGGATTCGCGCCCTTGCCGAACATGAAGTCGAGCTCCGCTTTCTGGGCGAGCCAGATCGAGCCCGCATAGTCGTTGGCGTTGCCGACGTGATCCCAGTGCGAGTGCGAGAGCGCCAGATACGTGATGTCGGCGGGGGTCACGCCGATGTCGGCGAGCGCACCGCGCAGCGTCGTGAAGCGCAGCTGCCCGTAGCCGCCGTCGACGTTCTCCCAGAGCGGCCGGCCGACGAGGCGATCGGAGAGCCCGGTATCGAAGAGCAGGATGCCGCGGGGGTGTATGACGAGGTAGCAGGGCACGGCCATGTTGGTGTCTGCGACCTCATCGCGTGTCAGCTGGTAATCCTCGGGGCGGTTGTAGGTGAGGGTGCCGCAGTCGATCACGTAGAGGCGCGGCGAGGTGACCTTGGGGAGCGGCGCGATCCCCGGCGGACGCGCGGCAGCGGCAGCCGGGGCGTCCGCGGCGAGTGCGGGTGCGCCCGGCAAACAGCCGAGCGCCAGCAGCAGCAAACAGGCAGGGAGCGGGGCTTTCATGGCGGACATTCCCTTCGGGAGCGTGTGGACGGGACGTGTCGCTGTTTCCAGACGCCGTGCCCCACGGAGCGCCCGGGACTATCGTCTGAGGCGCCGGGCCGCAAAAGGACTCGCGTACCAGGGGGCATATGAGCGTCGAAGCCAGTGAAACGCTGAGCGAAGTGTGGACCAGGTGGCAGGGACACGTCATCAACGGCGAGTTCCGCCTGGGGCGCTGCCTCGGCTGCTCGGATCACAGCGGGGTCTACCTCACCCGCTCGGCGGCGATCGGCGGCGCGGACCTCGCGCTCAAGCTCGTTCCCACCAACCGTGCACTGGCGGAGCAGCTGCTGCCGCGCTGGAAGCGGGCGGGCACGCTGGCGCATCCGCACCTGCTGCGGCTCCTCGCCTGGGGCGGCTGTCAGCTCGAGGGTCTGCCCTACCTGTACCTCGTGATGGAGTACGCCGACCAGACCCTGGCACAGCTGCTGGCGCACCGCGCGCTCGCGCCGCAGGAAGCGCGGCAGCTGCTCGTGCCGTCGCTGGATGCGCTCGCTTTCCTGCACGGTCAGAGTCTGGTGCAGGGGCAGCTGAAACCCACCAACATCCTGGTCGTCGGCGAGCATCTCAGGCTCGCGAGCGACACCATCCGCCGGACCGGCGAGGGCGCCATCAGCACCCACGCGCTCACCCCCTACGATCCACCGGAGGGGCGGCAGGGACACACCTCGCCGGCGGGGGACGTCTGGGCGCTCGGGGTCACGCTGTTCGAAGCCCTGACCCGGCGGCTGCCTGCGGCGGCGGGTGAGGGGGGCGGCGAGCTGTCGACGCCGCCCGAGCTCGAGGAGGATCTGCGCGCGCTGGTGATTCGCTGTCTGAGCGCCGATCCCCGCCGCCGTCCGGGCGTCCGCGAACTCGCGGGGCAGACCGCCGCGCCGGAACCGGTCGCTTTGCCGGAGCGCGGCGCGGCGCCCGTCGCTGCAGAGCCCGCAGTGACTGCAGAGCCCGCGGTGAGCGCGGACCGCGCGATGACCGCTGAGCGTGCTGCCCCGCCGGCCGCGGCTGAGCCGTCTGCGTTGCCGCACACCCGGCGACTCGCCTTACTCGGTGCGGTCGCGACAGCCGCCGTGCTCTTCACTCTGTTGCGCTGGCTGAGCCACTCTTCCGCGCCGGCGACGGCGGTCAGCGCGCGCGCCGTGGCCGCCGCGCCGGCACCCCCGAGCACGGCGCCCGCCATCGGCACCGGCGCGAAAGCCGCGCGGCCCGAGGCGGCGGCTGCGCCGGTGGCGCTGCAGCAGGTGATACCGCAGGTGCCGCTCGGCGCCCGCCGGACCATCCACGGGCACATCAAGGTCTCGGTGCGCGTGGTCGTCGATGCCGACGGGTCGGTGTTCGCCGCGGTTCCCGATCGCGCCGGGCCGAGCCCATACTTCCGGCGGCTCGCGGTCGAGGCGGCGAAGAAGTGGACTTTCCCGCCGGTGACGGGGTCGACGCGACGCATCATGCAGGTGCAGTTCGACTTCAGCCGGGACGGCACGACGGGGCGCGCGCGCCCTGTTATCGTGCCCGGATGAAACCGATCCCGACCGGCGCCAGCGGCAGCTATCGACTGCACGTCGAGTTCCGGTATCTGGCGAACACCTTCAAGGACAGTATCCTGCCGCCGGTGTTCTCGACCCCATACCTCGTCCTCATCATGGAGAATGCCGCGCTGAACGCGGTCCGGGAGTACCTCGAGGCGGGTGAGAGCGCCGTCGGTACGCGCGTCGATGTGCGCCATCTCGTGGCGACGCCCGCCGGGCGTGACGTCGAGGGGAGGGCGGAGGTCACCGGCACCGAGGGGCGGAAGATCTTCTTTCGCGTCTGGGCGCTCGACGGTGCCGAGGAGATCGGCGTCGGTACGCACGAGCGCACGGTGGTGAGCACCGCGCGCATCATCGAGCGCATGACCGAGAAGTACGGTCCGCCGCCAGGCTAAGGGCCGCCGGCGGCCAGGAAGCGGCCGATCTGACGGCCGAATGCGCGCGTGTCGATCGGCTTGGTGATGTAGCCGGCGCACCCCGCCGCGAGCGCCCGTTCCTCGTCGCCCCGCATCGCCGAGGCGGTCAGCGCGACGATGGGGACGTGACTGAAGCGGCTCCCGGCCTTCAGCCGCCGCGTAAAGGCGAGGCCGTCCATGCCCGGCAGGGCGATGTCCATCAGGATGAGATCCGGAACCTGTTGCTCGAGGATGCGCTGCGCCTGCTCGGCGTCCTGGGCGGTGTCCACGGCATACCCTTCGCTCAGGAGAACATCGGAGGCGAGCTTGAGGTTGGTGGGATTGTCGTCCACGATCAGGACGCGCGCGCTCATGGCGAGGCCTCCCGGGCTGCGCCCGGCGCAGCCGCCGGCAGCGGCAGCGACACCGTGAAGGTGCTGCCCTGGCCGCGCTCGCTCTCCACCGCGATCCCGCCACCCTGCACCTCGACCAGCTTGCGGGTCAGCGCCAGGCCGAGGCCCGTACCCTCGAAGCGCCGCGCGGCACTCGAGTCGAGCTGCTGAAACTCGACGAACAGCTTCTCGATGTCCTCGCTGCGGATGCCGATACCCCGGTCGCGCACGCTGACGCGCAGCGCGCCGTCGCACTGGGTGGCCGTGACCGAGACTTCTCCGCCGTCGTTGCTGAATTTGACCGCGTTGGAGATGAGGTTATAGAGCACCTGGATGAACTTCTGCCGGTCGAGCGTGACCTCGCCGGGAGCGGCGGATATGTCGCGGCGGATCGCGATGCCTTTGGCGGCCGCGGTTTGCGCGATGGCGGTACAGACCTCGTCGACCGCCCGCCGGATGGGGAAACGCTCGGCGCGCACTTCCATCCTGCCGGCTTCGATCTTGGAGAGATCGAGCACGTCGTTGATGAGCTGCAGCAGGTGGCGGCCGCTGTTGAGCACGTCGCCGAGGTACTCCTTCTGCTTGGCGTTGAGCGGACCGGCTTTCTCGTCGATGAGGAATTCGGAGAAGCCGATCACGGCGTTGAGCGGTGTGCGCAGCTCGTGCGACATGTTGGCAAGAAACACGCTCTTGAGGCGATTGGCCTCCTGCAGGCCCTGCTCGTAGCGCCTGCGCGCGGTGGCGTCGCGGATGGCGCTCGACACGAACATGCCTTCCTCGGTCTCGAGCGGACTCAGGCTGATCTCGACCGGGAACTCCGTGCCATCGCGGCGCAGGCCGAAGAGCTCGAGGCCGGCGCCCATCGCGCGCGCGCGCGGCTGCGCGAAGAACCCGCCGCGGTGCTCGGGGTGCTTGCCGCGGAAACGCTCGGGCACGAGCACCTCGACCGGGCGGCCGAGGAGCTCGGTGCGCTGATAACCGAAGAGCTTCTCGGTCTGCGAGTTGATGAGCGCGATGCGGCCGTCGCGCCCGACGATCACCATCGCATCGGGCGCCGATTCGAGCAGCCCGCGGAACTTCTGCTCCGCCTTCTGCCGCTCGGAGACGTCGCGCACTGCGCTCATCACCATGGTGCCCTCGTTGGTGACGAGCGGGCTCAGGCTGATCTCGACCGGGAACTCCTCGCCGTTGCTGCGCAGCCCGTAGAGGTCGAGTCCGGCACCCATGGTGCGGGTGCGCGGCTGGCTGAAGAAGCCGCCGCGATGGGCATTGTGTGCCGCGCGAAAGCGCTCGGGCAGCAGCATCTCGACCGGCTTTCCGACCAGCTGGGTGCGCGAGTAGCCGAACACCGTCTCGGCCTGGGAGTTGACCAGGACGATCCGTCCGGTGACGTTGACCATGATGATCGCGTCGGGCGTCGACTCGAGCAGGTTACGGAACTGCGCCTCGAGCAGCTTGGCGTCGCGCATGACCTTCAGCTGCGTCACGTCCTTGATGGTCGAGAGCACGAGAGGTCCCGCGCCGGTGTCCGGCACGGTGCGTTGCGAGACGTTGACGTGCACGAGCGAGCCGTCCTTGCGGCGGCGCACGGTCTCGAAGACCGGCTCGACCGGCTCGCCGGCCGGGGTCGCGGGCGTGCGCACGTCGCTGCGCGGCTCCGGCACCGAGATGAGGTCGCTGAGGCGCCGGCCGAGCGCTTCCGCGCGCGTGTAGCCGAACAGGGCTTCGGCCGCGGCATTCCATAACACCACGGCGCCCTCGCCGGTGACGGCAACCACCGCATCCGGCGTGTCCCACAGCAGCCGCCGCGCCAGCTCGGCCTCGAGCGTGCCGATGTCCCCGGGTGCGTCCATGAGCGTCACTCTCCCGGCGGGCGCCGCCCGCCTCGCGGCTAATTCGCGGCGGCGCGCAGGTACTCCGCCATTTTCTCGTAGGGCAGGGGATGACTCACCAGGTACCCCTGCATCTGATCGCAGTGCAGCAGGCGCAGTATCTTGGCCTGCTCCTCGGACTCCACGCCCTCGGCGACGGTCCTGAGGCGCAGCGTATGCGCGAGCGAGATGACCGTCGAGACCAGCGTCATGGAGCTCGGGTCATCGAGCATCGTCACCACGAAGGAGCGGTCGATCTTGATGCTCTCCACCGGGAGCTTCGCGAGGTAGGCGAGCGAGGAGTAACCGGTGCCGAAATCGTCGAGCGCGATGCCGACGCCGAGCGCGCGGATGCGCGCCAGCTTCTCGATGTTGTCGGCGACGTCCTTCATCAGCAGACTCTCGGTCACCTCGATGTCGATGCCGCCGTGCGGCCCGGCGAACGCCAGCGCCGCGGAGACCGAGTCGACGAAATCCGCGCGCCGCAGCTGCGCGCTCGACACGTTCACGGCGATGCGCGGCGCGGGCAGTCCCGCCTCGATCAGCCGCGCGCGATCGAGGCTCGCCTGGCGCAACGCCCACACGCCCGCCTCGGTGATGAGACCGGTCTCCTCCATCAGCGAGATGAAGGTCGCCGGCATCACCAGCCCGCGCTGCGGATGCTGCCAGCGCATCAGGGCCTCGAGTCCGGTCAGCCGGCGCGTATCGAGGTCGACTTTGGGCTGGTAGTAGAGCAGCAGCTCGTTGTTCTCCAGCGCGCGCCGCAGACTGTTCTCGAGCGCGCGCCGCTCCTGCAGCGTGCGGCTCAACTGCGGGGTATAGAAGGCGTAAGCCGCCTGGGTCATCTTCGCGGTCTTGAGGGCGGCCTCGGCGCTGCGCAGCAGCGTGGCCGCATCCGCGCCGTCGCTCGGATAGAGCGCCACACCGGCCTTGAGGCTCGGCGCCGGCAGCTGGCGGTCGCTCTCGGCCCACGGCGAGGTCCACTCCGTCAGCCAGCGCTCCACGGTGCGCGTGATGTCCATGACGTCCTGCGGCCACGGGATCAGCACCGCGAACTCATCCGCGCCGCAGCGTGCCACATAGGCGGCGTCGCCGGCGCTGCGCACCGCGCGCTCGGCGAACTCCCGCAGCACCTCGTCGCCGCCGAGTCTCCCCAGGCTCTCGTTCAGCCAGTCGAAATCCTCGAGATCGACGATGAGCAGCGCGAACAGATTCTGCGAATGGTTCAGGCCGCGAATGTGCTGCGCCAGGCGCTCGAGCAGAAAGGTGCGGTTGGCGAGTCCGGTGAGCGCGTCGTAATAGGCGAGGTAGTTGAGCCGCTCGGCCTTGTCGATGTGATCGAGCGCGAAGGAGATATCGCCGCCGAGTTCCTCGAGCAGGCGCATCTCGGCGCGATCGAAGACGCCGGGCTCGTCCGACACCAGCAGCAGGCAGCCGACGCCCTCGCCCCCCACGATGAGCGGCAGCGCGGCGAAACCCCGGGCGCCGTGGGCGTGGAACGCGCGCAGCAGCGGATACTGCAGCGCCTCGCCCGCGAGCTCGTTGAATACCGCCGACTGCCGCGAGCCGATGACGCGTGCCAGGAGCGGATACTGCGTAAGATCGAGCCGGCCGTCCTGGACCGGGTCGGCGACCTGCGGCGGCCAGCCCCCGGCGACCGCCGACTGGGCGCCGGGCCCGATCCGGTCCGTGAGCCCGCACCAGGCGGCTCTGAATCCGCCCTGCTCGACGGCGATGCGGCACGACTCGCGCAGCAGCTGCTCGCGGTCGGTCGCCCGCACCAGCAGCGAGTTGATGCCGCTCAGCATGGCGTAGACGCGATTCAGCCGCAGAACGTCGTGGTAGAGGGCGCCGTTCTCGTAGACACGTCCCACCTGCGCGCCGAGTATCGTGAGCAGCTGTTCGTCCTCGGCACTGAATTCCTCCGCGCCGATCTTGTCCGCCAGACACAGCCAGCCGTAGGTCCGGGTGAGCGAGGAGATCGGCACCGCGAGCAGGGAGTGGGGGGGCGGGTAGGCGGCCGGCAGGCCGGGTGCGAGCGCCACGCCGTTCGCGGCGCGCAGCCGCCACACGCGCCGGGCGGCGAAGACCTCCCCGAGCAGGCCTTCGGTGAGGGACAGCGGCGGCTCGCCTCCGGGAGCGAGCTCGATTCCGCTGTGGCACTCGATCAACGGCCGGCCGCGCACCTTCTGCTCGGCGGCGAGCACCGCGTAGCTCGCGCCGAGGAGGTTGCGCGCACCGCTGCACACCTGCTGCAGGAGCTCGGCAGGGTCGCGCTCGGAGGCGAGCTGGACGTTGAGGCTGGTGAGGGCGGACAGGCGCGCGTTCGCACCGTGCAGCTCGTCGGCCTTCTGCGCGAGCTTGTCGGTCAGCAGCCGCAGGTGCTCGACATCGAACCCCTGGTCGACTTCGCGCGCGCGCGGTGGCGGGCCGCTGCCCGAGAGCGTCTGCGTGACCGCGCCGAGCATCTCGGCTCGCGCGGCAGGCTTCAGCAGCACGCGGTGCACCCCGCAGCGTCTCGCGAGCCCCAGGGCCTCGTGCTGGTGGTAGTCGGCGGTATAGAAGATGACGGCCAGATCGCCGAGGCCGGGCTCGGCGCGCAGCCGCCGCACGAACTCGTAGCCGTCCATGGTCGGCATCAGGATGTCGGAGATCACGACGTCCGGGCGCTCGCGGCGCGCCGCCGCGAGTCCATCCGAGCCGTCAGCTGCCTCGACGGTGAGGTATCCCTCGGCGCTCAGCCAGGTAACGAGCAGCTTGCGGTTCGTCGCGTTGTCATCGACCACCAGTATCTTGGTCATGGCACGTCAGGTGGCGAATCTCTCCGCGTGCGAGCTCAAGGCGTGACGGCGCGCTGCGAGCGAGGCGGGGCCGCAGTCGCCGCCGCTCGCGCTCAGCGTGCAGGGGTCCAGAGGATCGTCGGGGAGTGGGGAATACGCGCATGGCACCGCCGCCGGCGCGCAGCGTCACGCCGCGAGGCCGGTCGTCTGCCCCGGGGACGCAGGCCCCCCGCATTGGCGTCCGACGCGTGGTCATCATTCCCTGACCGATATCGTTCTTCCCGCTGGACGCGCCGCTTGCGCCGGCGGTCGCACGTTTGCAAGCCATTCTGCGCGCGGGGTCAGACCGTGACAAGCGCCGCTCCCGGCGAGGCTGGCGGTGGCGGAATCACGCGTCCGCCGCCGGATTGCCGCTGCCGCGCCGGAAATCCATGAACATGCGCACCAGCTGGGCGATCGAGTTCGCGCCCATTTTCCCCATGACGCGCGAGCGGTGCAGCTCCACGGTGCGGGTGCTGACGCCCATCTCCTGCGCCATGACCTTGCTGGCGAGGCCGCGCACGATGAGCTCGAGGACCTCGCGCTCGCGCGGGGTGAGCGAGGCGATGCGTTCGCGGATAGCATCCTGCTGGGCGAGCATGCGGCGGCTGCGCTGGTCGAGCTCGAGCGCCTCGCGGATGGTGGCGATCAGCTCCGAGTTACGAAAGGGCTTCTGCAGGTAGTTATAGGCGCCACGCCGCACCGCGGCCACGGCGCTCGCCACGTCGCCGTGGCCGGTGATGAAGATCACGGGGATCACCGCGCCGCGGCGATTGAGCTCGTCCTGCAGCTCGAGCCCGCTCATGCCCGGCATGAACAGATCGAGCACCAGGCAGCCGGGCTGGCGCGGGTCGTACTGCTCGAGGAACTTGCCGGCGGAGGGGAAGGCGCGGCAGATCACCCCGATCGACTGCGCCAGCGCCTTGACGAGCGAGCGCAACGCCTCGTCGTCCTCGACTACGAACACTACCGGTTGCACCGCGCTCATGCGACTCGCCCGCCGCAATCCGTTTGACGGCGCGCGCCAGCGCATCCTACCCCGATTCGCGCCGCGGCAAAGCCCCCCGGGGAGGGGCCTGAAGCCGCAGGCGGCCGGGGTCCCCGGGTTTGTGAGCCGCATCACGCATGATTTGCGGTGCTTACATATGCCGTCGCGGTCGCTGCGAGCAGTAAAGCCGCGTCCACGCTGGCACGCTGCCACCCACAGATCGCGTAGCGCGATTGGCGGGCAGGGCGAAAGTCATGGCACGGCAGAAGACGCTCCCACTGTTCTACTCAGGGACACACTCGGGCCGTTGGGCGCGCGCCGCAAGGGAAGCGGCCGCGCCGGCGGAGCCGGCCGGCGAGTGCCGCAGGCAGTGGCAAGGAATCTCCAGCCGCAATGATTCGGCCCGCAGGGAAAGCCAAAGGGACCTGACGCGCTAAGGGCCAGGGAGGGCCCCATCCGGCGCAGCGCCGCGCGGTGCTGCGCCGGATGCGCGCTCTGTACCGCCGCGCCGAGGGTCTCGCATGGACACGGAGCTCAAAGCCAAACCCGCGCCGGCGCGTGTCGAGCAGGTGCTGAGGGCATACGAAGCCAGTCTGCACGGCACCGCGCCCCGCAGCGCCGCGCACATCATCACCGGGCCGATGGGCGAGCTCCTCGGCTGGTCCGAGACGCTCCCCGCGCTGCTCGGACGCCAGGACGCGGCGATCCCGCCCACCACCCGTGCCTGGATCGAGCTCATCCACCCCTTCGATCGCGAGCGTTTCCGCCAGGGCGCGATCCGCGCCGCGCGCAGCGGGCAGCGCTCGCAGCTCGAGTTTCGGCTGCGCGACGGCGTTGGCAGGTGGATCCACCTGCACGCGACCATGGAGCCCCTCGACGCAGACCCCGGACCGGGAGGCGAGCGGCGCTGGATCTGCACCCTGCAGGATGTGAGCGCCGCGCGCCGCGCCGAGCAGGCGGTGCGCGCCAGCGAGCAGCACTACCGGCTGACCCTCGAGCAGGCCGCGGTCGGTATCGCGCACACCTCGCTCGCCGGCGACCTGCACTTCGTCAACCAGACCTTCTGCGAGATGACGGGCTATGCGGCCGATGAGGTGCTGAAGCTCCATATCCGCGACCTGACCCATCCGGAGGACATCGGCGCGAGCCTCGAGGGCCGGGCGCAATGTATCGAGCAGGCCGCACCTCCCTACCGGCGCGAGCTGCGCCTGCGCCGTAAGGACGGCACGTGGCTGTGGGCCGACGTGACGACCTGTCTCGTGCGCGGCGCCGACAGCCGGCCGCTGCACTTCGTCACGGTGCTGAGCGACGTCTCCGAGCGCAAGCGCGCCGAGCAGGAAGTGGACCGCTTCCGCGCCGCGATGGACGCCTCCGCGGATGCGATCTTCATCGCCGAGCCGGGAACCATGCGTCTGCTCTACGTGAACGAGACCGCGTGCCTGCGGCTGGGCGTGAGCCGCGAGCGGCTGCTGCAGACGCCGGTCTACGAGCTCCTCGGCCGCACCCGTGAGCAGGTGGCGCGCGAGCACGAGGCCATCATCGCGGCCGGCGATCGCGGCACGCGTACCGAAACGGACTACCGGCGCGGCGACGGCGCGCGTGGCTGGACCGAGCTGCACCGCAAGGCGCTCACCACCGCGGACGGCGCCGTGATCGTCACCGTGGCCCGCGACATCACCGAGCGCAAGGTGCAGCAGGAGAAGATCGAGCGGTTGAGCCGCGTGCACGCGATGCTCGGCGGCATCAACGCCGCCATCGTGCGCATGCGCGACCGCGACCAGCTGTTCCGCGAATGCTGCCGCATCGCGCACGAGGCCGGCGCTTTCGACGCGGTGTGGATCGGACTGATCGATGAGCAGCAGGGGAGCGTGCGGCCGGTTGCCTGCCACGGACAGGACGAGCGCATCGGGCAGCTGCGTACGCAGTCCTTTGCGCTGCACGGCGGCGCCGATGGGGGACTGCTCGGGGCGATGCTGCGCGAGCGCCGGCCGGCGTGGAGCAACGACGTGCAGCGCGATCCGCGCGGCGCCGTCCCCGGCGTGAATCCGGGCGATGGCATCCGCTCGGCGGCGCTGCTGCCCCTGAGCGTCGGCGAGAGCGTGGTCGGAGTCATGGCGCTCTATTCGCCCATGGGCGGCCATTTCGATGCGGCCGAAGTCAAGCTGCTCACGGACCTCGCGGCCGACATCTCCTTTGCGCTCGAGAGTCTCGCCAAGAGTGAGCGTGCCACCTATCTTGCGCTCTACGACGAGCTGACCGGGCTGCCCAACCGGCGGCTGTTCGCCGAGCGGCTCGCGCAGAGCATGCGCGCGGCCGGCCAGACCCAGGGCCGGCTCGCGGTCGTCCTCATGGACGTCGAGCGGCTGCGCGCCGTGAACAAGACCCTCGGCTGGCGCGCCGGGGACGCGGTGCTGCGCATGGCGGGCGCGCGGCTCGCGAGCGCGGTCGGCGCCACCGCGGCCGGCAGGATCGACTCGAATTATTTCGCGCTCTTCCTGCCGAGCGTCAAGGATGCGGGCGATGCCGAGCGTCAGCTGGCGGGCGTTGCGCGCAGCTGCTTCACCGAGCCCTTCGTGGTCGAGGAGACGGAGCTGCGCATCGGGGCCAAGGCCGGGCTGGCGCTCTTCCCGAGCGACGGCATCGAGGCCGAGACGCTGCTGGTCAACGCGGAGGCGGCGCTGCGCAAGGCAAAGGCCACCGGCGAGCGTAACTTCTTCTACGTACCCGAGGAGTGCGAGCGCACCGGCTCATGGCTGCGGCTCGAGAACAAGCTCGGCCGGGCGCTCGAGCGCGGCGAGTTCACGCTCCACTACCAGCCCAAGGTCGATACCGTGACGCGCTGCGTGGTGGGCGTCGAGGCGCTGATCCGCTGGCAGAGCCCCGAGCTCGGGCTGGTGCCGCCGGCGCAGTTCATCCCGCTCACCGAGGAGACCGGCATGATCCTCGAAGTGGGTGCCTGGGCGCTCGAGCGCGCCGCCCTCGATCAGCGCCGCTGGACCGAGCAGGGGTTCGGGGGCCTGCGCGTCGCGGTCAACGTGTCGGCGATCCAGCTGCGCCAGCGGGACTTCGTGCGCACCGTCGAGCAGGCCATCCGCGCCGGAGCCGAACCCTGCGGCCTCGACCTCGAGATCACCGAGAGCCTGGTGATGGATGACGTCGAGGCGAACATCCGCAGACTGCACGAGCTGCGCGCCCTCGGCGTGCAGATCGCAATCGACGACTTCGGTACCGGGTACTCCTCGCTCGCCTATCTCGCGAAGCTCCCGGTCGCGAGCATCAAGATCGACCGCTCCTTCGTGAGCGCCATGCTCACGGATCCGGCCTCGATGACGCTGGTACAGACGATCATCTCGCTCTCCCACACGCTCGGCCGCCAGGTGATCGCCGAGGGCGTCGAGCAGGAGGAGCAGGCTCGGTACCTGCGGCTGCTGCGCTGCGACCAGATGCAGGGCTTTCTGATGAGCCAGGCGCTTCCCTACGAGGGCCTGATGAGCTTTCTCGCCACGAGCGGGGTGCCCACCGCCGCGGCCGGACCCCGGACGTGAGCTGCATCGCAGTTTGGGGAAAGCCGGCCTGCATTGGCCTCAGTGGCCGCTCTGGCGGCCGATACAGGGATCGGCGGGCTGAGCCGCCGGGCGGTCAACCGGCCTCGGCCCCCGCCATCCACTGTCGTCGCTCGCCCCGGGGGATAGCTGATGAAGGCGGCCGTACCTGCAGAGTCCTTGTTCGCCTCCTACGCGCAGCTCACTAAGGTCCTGCTGCCGGAGGCTAAAGGGATCGCGCTGCTCGACGGGGCGCTCGGCGCTTTCGGCCACACGGGCGGCGCCGACCCCAAAGCGCTCGCGTCCTGGTTGCGCCAGCTCGGATGGACCGAGCGCGCCGCCCGCGTCCCGACCTGCAGCGCGCCACGCAAGGGCTGCTGCGCCACGGCCATCCCGCTCGAGCGCAGCGACGGCACGCTGCTCGGGGTGCTGTGCATCGTCGAGCCCGCGGGCTCAGCCGCGGGCGCAGCGCACAAGAACGCCCGCTCCCTCGCCCAGAAGCTCAAGCCGGTGCTGGACAGCCTGCATCGGGAGCTCGCCGCCGTGACTCCCGAACGCACCCGCAAGCAGGTGCTCACCGAGCGCACCGCCGAGCTCGAGTGGCTGTTCAAGGTCACGTCCAAGCTGCACGGGACCACCGACGACCGCCACGTCCTCGAGGAACTCCTGAGCGCGGCGACCGAGCGCCTCAAGAGCTCGTTCGGAGTCATCGTCGTGCCCGACCGGCGGCTCACCCTCGAGCAGGTACGCGACCCGGAGCACGCCGCGTTGCTGCGCGCCTCCTGGCAACAGGCCCACAAGCACCTGCTCACCTGGGTCGAGCGGCGCCGCCGGCCGCTGCTCGCCAATGGCGCCGGGCGCGGCGGGCAGAGGATCGCGCGCTGCAAGCTGCTCGCGGTGCCGATCATGCGCGACAGCGGACGGGTGATGGGACTGATGGCGTTCTTCAACGCGCCGGACGGCGCGGATTTCGAGCGCCGCCACGCCTTCCTCGCCCGCCACCTCGGCAAGCAGACCGCCGGCCTCGTCGAGGCGCAGTTCGACCTCATGACCGGCCTCTACACGCGCGAGGGCCTCACCCAGATGTACCGCCGCCTGGCGGACCCGGCCGACGGCGCCGAGCGCAGCGTGCTGTACGTCGACATCGATCACATGCACGTGGTGAACGAGCTGCACGGCTTCGAGCTCGGCAACGAGCTGATCGTGCGGATCGCGGACCTGCTGGCGCCGCCGCTGCTGCCCGAGGGCGCACTCGCGGCGCGCATCTCCGCGGATCGCTTCGCGGTCGTGTTTCCCGAGATCGACACCCGCGGCGCCGTCGAGGTCGGTACCCGGCTGCAGGAGGCGGCGGGGCGGCTGGTCCTGGGTCCTGCCGGCAACCCGGTCGACGTGTCGCTCAGCTGCGGGGTCGCCGCCCTGGTCGCCATGCCGCAGGGGCTTGCGCGGGCGCTCGCCGCCGCCGAAATCGCCTGTAAGTCCGCGAAGAACCGCGGGCGCCGGCGCGTCGAGCTCTACGCCTGCGACGACCAGAGCATGATGCGCCGGCACGACGACGTGGTTGCCGTGGGGCAGCTGCGCTCGGCCTTCAAGAGCGACCGGTTGCTGCTCTATGCGCAGCGCATCGTGCCGCTGCAGGATGCGAGCCTGCCGGGCGGGTACGAGATCCTGATGCGGCTGCGGACCGCCGACGGCGGCGTCGTGGCCCCCGGTGCCCTGATCAACGCCGCCAACCGCTATCAGCTGCTGCCCTCGGTGGATCGCTGGATCTCGCAGCGCGCGCTGCAGACTCTGGCACCCTACCGGCGCATGCTGCGCAGCCGCGGCATCAGCGTGTCGATCAACATCTCCGGCCAGTCGCTCGGGGATGAGACCTTCATCCACCAGCTGCGCGAGCATCTCAGGGCCGCCAGCCTGCCGCCCGGGGCTCTGACCATCGAGATCACCGAGCAGGCGGCGCTGCGCAGCCTCGCGCGCGCCAGCGAGCTGATCCAGATGCTCAAGCCCCTCGGCTGCCAGTTCGCGCTCGATGACTTCGGCACCGGCGCGAACTCGCTGACCTATCTGAAGACGCTCGCCGTGCAGCGCGTCAAGATCGACGGCAGCTTCGTGCGCGACATCGTCACCAACCCGCGCTCCCAGGCCGTGGTCGCGGGGATCGTGGAGCTGGCCCGGGGGTTCGAGGTCAATACCGTGGCGGAATTCGTCGAGAACGAGGCGATCGCGGATGCGGTCCGCAAGCTCGGTGTCGACTATGCCCAGGGCTACGCCTTCGGCAAGCCCGAGCCGCTGCCGGCGCTGCTGGAAGGTCTGGCGCACGAGGAATCGCAGCGCCTGCACCGCCTGTTCCTCGAGATGTAGCGGCGCGTGGCCTCAGCCGCCGCGCACCGCAGCGGCGGCACCCGTGAGAGCGCGGCAGGTCGACTCGCGCAGCGTCTCGAGCTCATCGAGCGTACCGGCGGGAATGGTCTCGCCCGCGCGCGCGCGCCGCTCGATGTGCGCGCAGCGCGCCGCCAGGGCGGCAGCCCCGAGCGCGCCGGCCGAGCCGCGCAGCCTGTGCGCCGCCTGCCGCAGCGCCGCGAGGTCCTGCCGGCGCAGCGCCCCCTGCATCGCCACGAGCTGCTCGCGCGAGGACTCGGCGAAGCGCGCCGCCAGCGGCGCGAATTGCGCTCCCGCCGCGGCACGCATTTCCGCGAGGTGCGCGTGATCGAGAAGCGCGCTCGCCGTGGCCGGCGCGGGCAGCTGCGGTGCGGGCGCATCCGGCGTGGCTGCAGCCCCCGTGCACCAGCGCTGCAACAGCGCGCCGACCGCCTCCAGGCTGATCGGCTTCGGCAGGAAGCCGTCCATGCCGCTCGCGGCGCAGCGGGCCCGTTCCTCGCGCGAGGTGCTGGCGGAGACGCCCACGATCGGCAGTCGCGCCGCGCCGCCCGCGCTCTCCTGCGAGCGGATCGCGCGCGCACACTCGAAGCCGTCGAGTCCGGGCATATGACAGTCCATCAGCACCAGGGCGGGGCGCGACTCGCGCAGCCGCTCGAGCGCCTCGCGTCCGTCGGCGGCAAAATGCGTCCGGCAGCCCCAGGCGCCGAGGATGACGGCGGCCACTTCGCGGTTGACCTCGTTGTCGTCGACGACCAGCACCGTCGCGTCGTAGCGCCGCCCGGGCCGGCTGCCCTCGCCGCCCGGCGCGTCCGCGAGCGGGACCGGCCCGCGCGCTGCGGCGAGCGGCAGCGCGAAGGAGAAGCGGCTGCCGCGGCCGGGCGCGCTGGTCACCTCAATTTCCGCTCCCATCATCGCGAGCAGCTGCTTGCAGATCGCCAGCCCGAGGCCGCTGCCGCCGTATCTGCGGCTGGTGGAGGCCTCAGCCTGCGTGAACGCGGTGAACAGCGTGCGCTGCGCGTCGCGGGCAATCCCGATCCCGGAATCCTCGACGGCAAAGCGCACCAGCGGCTCGGAGGAGGCGGCGGGCTCGCACTCGAGGCGCACACACACGAAGCCCTGAGCCGTGAACTTGAGCGCGTTGCTCACGAGATTGCCGAGCACCTGCATGAGACGGGTGGGATCGCCGGCAACCGCGCGCGGCACGCCGCCGGCGATCACGAGCTCGAGGGTGAGGTGCTTGCGCTCGGCCTCCCGGCTCCACAGCAGGATCAGCCGCCGCATCAGGGCGTGCAGATCGAAGTCGAGGGTTTCGAGCTCGAGCTTGCCGGCCTCGATCTTGGAGAAGTCGAGAATGTCGTCGATGATGGAGAGCAGCGAGGCGGCGCAGGCGTGCGCCGTGTGCGCGTAGCCTGCCTGGCGCGGATCGCTCAGGCCGGTGCGCAGTACGTCGAGCATCCCGAGCACCCCGTTCATGGGGGTGCGGATCTCGTGGCTCATGCGGGCCAGGAACTCGCTCTTGGCCGCATCCGCGCGCTCCGCGGCCGCCACCGCGTGCGCGGCCTCGCTGGTGCGCTCGCGCACGCGCGCTTCGAGCTCGGCATTGAGGCGGCTGAGCTCCTGGTTCTTCTGGTAGAGATCCTGGGAGGTAGCCTCGAGCACCGCATCGAGCACCGCCTGCGCCTCGCGGCGCGAGCCGCGCTCCTGGTCCAGCTCCTCCCGCAGACGGCGCACCGCCGCCGATTCCGCATCGGCGCCGGCGGGCGTGGGGTCGGGCAGGGTCGATGACATACAATGCGCGCGCAGGGGGCCTGCGACGTTATCGGCGCCCCGCTGCGGAAACTTGAGGGAGACGCTTACCGTCGATGGGCACGGACGAGACGGTCGATTTGAGGAACCGCACGGTGATGATCGTCGACGACGACGACGTCATCCGCGGCCTGCTGCGCTCACTGCTGCGCATCGCGGGCCTGGAAGTGGTTGCGGAGAGTCCCGGGGCCGAGCGCGCCCTGGCCGACTACCGGCGGTTGCGTCCCGAGATCGTATGCCTCGACATCGACATGCCCGGGGTCGACGGGCTCGCGGTGCTCGGCCAGATTCGTGAGCTGAGCCAGGATGCCATCGTCATCATGATCAGCGCCGAGACCACCGAGGGCAATACGCGCAAGGCCATCGAGGCGAAGGCCGACGGCGTCATCGCCAAGCCGTTCACGACCGCGCGCGTGACCGGGGCCATCGAGCGGGCTCTGCGGCGACGCTCGAGTGCCTGAAGCGCGGCGCGCCTGCGCGTGCCAGGCGCCCTAACGCAGGTAGCGGTCGAACCAGGCGAGCGTGCGCTGCATGGCATCGGCCGTGTGAGCGGGCTCGCGCAGGCCGTGGCCCTCGCCTGGATAGATCATGACCGAGGTCGGCACGCCAAGCTCGCGCAGGGCATGCCAGAACTCCACGGTCTGCGAGGCCGGGCACTCGATGTCGCGCTCGCCCACGTAGGCGAAGGTGGGGGTGCGGACGTTGCGGATGAAGTCGATGGGCGAGGAGCGCGCGTACACCGCGGGGTCCGCGTAGACGCTGGCACCGAAGTAGGGCAGCAACCACTCGTCGATCCCGTTCTCGCCGTAGTAGCTCAGCCAGTCGCTCACCCCGGCGGCCGCGACCCCCGCCTTGAAGCGCTGCGTCTGGGTGACCGCCCACATGGTCATGAAGCCGCCGTAGCTGCCGCCGGTGATTCCGAGCCGCGCCTCGTCGATCGGGGCGCCGGCTTCGCTCGCGTCGATTCCGGCAAGGATATCGCGCAGGTCCCCGTGCCCGAGGTCGCGCACGTTGGCGAGCGTGAACGCCTCACCCTGGCCGTAGCTGCCGCGCGGGTTGGGGCGGAACACCGCCCAGCCGCGCTTCAGCATCTCCTCCTGGGTGCCGGGACCGGCGAACGCCGGCACGGCGGCCGCCGCCGGGCCGCCATGGATGATCGTCACCAGTGGCACCTTGCCCCGGGCCTGCGCCGGCAGCAGCAGCCAACCCTGCACATTCCAGCCCTCGCTCTTCCAGTGCAGGCTCCTCGCCTGCGCGAGGCTCGTCAGTCCCTCGTTGAGGTGCGTCAGGTCCCGCCAGTGACCGGGCGTGCCGATCTCGATCTCGGGGGGCGCGGTGTAGCTCTCGTGAGACACGGCGCGCAGTCCCGAAGGGCAGGCATCGGAGCGCACCGCGGCATCGCTCGCGAGCGAATCGGCCTCGCTGCCGAGGACAGTCACCGCGCCGGGCGCCTTGCCTGCGCCGAGATCGACGAGCTGTTGCCGATCGTCCGCGAGCAGCGCCGCCTGCAGCGTCCCCGTGCAGCTCCAGCCGAGCGCGCGCGCCGAGGCCGGCATGGCGGGGGTGAGGTTGACGGCGGGTCCGCCGGCGAGCGGCACGCTGTAGACATCGCCCCCGGTCGAGCCGAAATCGCTCATGATGCCGCCGATGAAGGCGACGGTCATGCCGTCGGGTGACACCGTGGGCTTGGCGATCTGCTGGCGCGGATCGCTCTGGACGTAGAGCGTGCGTGCGGCGGCGGCGTCGCGGCCGAAAGCGTAAAGCTTCGCGGTCCACCAGTGGCTGTCGCCGTCGCCGGGCGAGGCGGTGCCCACGAAGCCGCTGCCATCGGGCAGCCAGTCGTACTCGTAGACGAACAGGCCGGGTGGGGAGGCCCAGCGCAGCGCATGCCCGGCGAGCGTGGCGATGCGCTGCTCGGGCGGCGGCGCATCGAGGTCGCCCGCTACCGCGGCACCCGCCTCGGTCGCGCCGACTTCCTTGCGCGCGTTCTCAGTCGCCAGCAGCGCGAGCGTGCCGCGATGAGACTTGAGGCCGGTGAGGGTTCCGTTGAACTCGAGGAGCTGCGTCAGCTCCGTCCCATCGGCGGCGACGGAGTAGAGCGCGTACTGATGATGACCCGGGGTGCGCAGCGCGAACAGCAGCTGCTTGCCGTCGTCGGACCAGGCGAGCGAGCCCGGCCAGCACTGCGGCACACGTGCGCACGGCAGCGCGACCCGCACGGCGGCACCCGTGGCGACGGAACGGATGAGGAGATCGCGCGCGGCCGGCAGCGATCCGCCGATGGGCGCGTCGCCTTCGACCGCTGCGACGTGCTTCGCGTCCGGGGAGAGGTGCACCGCCAGGTAGCGGTGTACGTGCCGCGCATCGGCCGCTTCGGCCGAGGCGCAGAGCGGTGCGGCGGCGGTCAGCAGCGCGAGCGCGAGGAGGGCGCGTTGCATTCTGGCGGTCCCTGCTGAAGAAGTGCAGGATTCTCCCATATCGGCCCTGAAGGAGCAGCCATGCAGGCACGCACACTCGGCAGGAGCGGACTTCAGGTCTCGGCGATCGGTCTCGGCTGCATGGGCCTCAGCTACGCCTACGGGCCCGCGACCGACCGCGACGCCGCGATCGCACTCCTGCGCGGGGCGGTCGAGCGCGGCGTCACCTTCTTCGACACCGCCGAGGTCTACGGGCCGTACACCAACGAGGCCCTCCTCGGCGAAGCGCTCGCGCCGTTTCGCGGCCAGGTGGTGATCGCCACCAAGTTCGGCTTCAGGATCGATGCCGAAGGCCGTCAGGCGGGCCTCGACAGCCGGCCGGCGCACATCCGCGAGGTGGCCGAAGCCTCGCTCCGGCGTCTGCGCGTCGATGCGCTCGATCTCTTCTACCAGCACCGGGTCGATCCCGAGGTGCCGATCGAGGAGGTTGCCGGCGCGGTGCGCGATCTCATCCACGCGGGTAAGGTCCGGCACTTCGGCATGTCGGAGGCGGGCGTGCCGACGATCCGCCGCGCGCACGCGGTGCAAGCGGTCACGGCGCTGCAGTGCGAGTACTCGCTCTGGTGGCGCGAGCCGCAGACGCAGCTGCTGCCGGCGCTCGAGGAGCTCGGCATCGGCTTCGTAGCCTACAGTCCCCTCGGCCGCGGCGTGCTCACCGGCAAGATCGACGCGCACACGCAGTTCGCGAGCGACGACTTCCGCAACCAGCTGCCGCGCTTCACGCCCGAAGCCCGCCAGGCGAACCAGTCGTTCGTGGATCTCATCGGCCGCCTCGCGGCGCGCCGGCACATCACCCAGGCGCAGCTCGCCCTCGGCTGGGTGCTGGCGCAGAAGCCCTGGATCGTGCCGATTCCAGGCACCACCAGGCTCGGCCGGCTCGAGGAGAATCTCGGCGCGGCCGCCGTGGCGCTGACGCCCGCGGAGCTGCGCGAGATCGATGCCGCGGCCGCACAGATCGAGCTCAAAGGCGCGCGCTACCCGGAGAGCCTGAGCCGCATGGTCGGGCGCTGAGTCCGCCGCCTGGCGCGTGCGGTCCTAGCGCAGACGCAGCCAGTTGCGCCGCGCGAGCAGCGCCAGGGCGATTCCGGCGATGAACGCGAGGCCGACGTTCCACAGCGCAAAGGCGGCCGTGGTGAGCGTCACGAAGCGCTCGACCTTGTTCTTGCTGAAGTCGCATGAGCCGAGCGCCAGCTGCGCTCCGGTGAGGAACAGGATCACCCCCAGCACCGGGTGCGCGAACAGATCGAAGAGCGCGCGGATCGAGCCGCTGAAGAAGAGCGCGAGCGCAAGCAGACACGAGCCGAGGATGATGGGCGCGCCGCCGGTGCGCGCGCCGAAGGCGACGTGCCCGGCCATGCCGCCCGCGCCGTGACACATGGGCACGCCGCCCAGGGCGGCGCCGGCGACATTCATGAGGCCGGTCGAGATCGCGATCCCGTTGTCGGTCACCGGCCGCGCGGGGAACAGGCGGTTGTTCTCCTCGCGGATGGCGATCACGGCGTTGCCGAGCGTGAGTGGCAGCTGCGGCAGGGCGAGGAGCGTCGTGCCGATGAGCAGATCGTGCCAGCCGATCCCGAGGAGCGCGAAGGAGGGCAGGTGCAGCGCGGGACGGGCCGCGAGCACGTGGTGCAGGAGCTCGGGGCGGGCGACCGCTCCGCAGCCGATGCCGAAGAGCAGCAGCAGGAACATCGCCGGCACGACGCGGTTGGTCAGCAGCAGCAGCGCGCCGAGGAGCGCGCCGGCCGCCAGAATCCAGCCTTCGTTCATCATGCGGATGCCGTGGAGCATGAAGCCGATGCCGAGGCCGAGGACGATGCCGACCACCACGAAGCGCGGCACGAGACTCGTGACCCGGCGCGCGGCGCCCGTCATTCCGAGCGCGAGCCAGATCACCCCGGTCGCGAGGCTCGCGGCGGTGACGGTTGCGGCGGTCACGGTTGCGGTCTGTGCGGCCTGGGTGGCCGCGACCGCGCCGATCGCCTTCATCGGCTGCACGGGGAAGGGGGTCTTGTAGTAGAGGCCGCAGACCACCATCGCGGCGCCGAAGCTCAGCAGCAGACCGAACGGGTCGACGTTCACCACGGCGATATAGGCGACCGCGAACGGCACGAAGGTGCCGAGGTCGCCGAAGGCCCCTGCCCATTCCATGCGGTCGAAGCGATTGGACTGCGGGCGGGTCACCGCGGTTTCGCGTTCGCGTGGATCGCGGCCCTGAGGTGCTCGAGCGACTGCTGCAGGTGGGCGATGATCGCCAGTGCGCTCTGCGGGGTCGAGGGTGCGAACAGGCCGCGGGCCTGCTCGGGGACGTGCGCCATCGGCTCGCCGTCGGACTGAAACGCGTACAGGTCGAACAGCTCGCGCCATCCCGCACGGACCGCGGGCGGCAGGTCGCGCACCGTCAGCAGCGCATGCAGCATCGTGAGATACGGCGAAAGCTGCTGCAGCGGCCAGGTCTGCCACCAGAAGTTCATCATGAGCCCGAAGCCATCGAGGGACTCGGCGTGGTGCACCCACAGGCTCGGCATGTAGAGAGCATCGCCGGGGCCGAGCTCCGCGACCTCCGCATGGGCGAGCGCCGCGCGAAAGCGCGGGAAGCGTGCAAAATCCGGCTGATGGAAATCGACGAGGCTGATCGGCACCCCGGCCGGCGCGCGATCGAGCGGGCCCACGTAGAGATTCCGGATCTGGTGGGTCGGGAACAGGGTGTAGCGCCGCCGGCCGCTCACGACGCAGGCGACGTTGTGCTGCTGGTCCCAGTGGGCGGCGACCCGGGTGCGGTTACCGATCCAGAGTGAGGTCTGCCGTGGCAGCGGCTCCGGCAGGAGCGAGAGCGTGTGGCCGGGCAGCAGGGCGGGGGCATGCTCGGCGAGCGGCACCGCGCCGGCGTACAGGGCCGGCGCGTCCGGGTTGGCGAGCTCCTCGAGGAGGCGGGACACCAGCGCCGCGAGCGGCAGGCGCTGCTGTGCGAAGTTGAAGCCCTGCAAATCCTCGCGGTAGAAGAATCGGCCGCGGATTTTCGGGTCGCCGACGAAGGCGGTGAGCGGCTTGTCGATGGCGTGCCGCCTGAGGTAGTCGGCCAGGGCCTGCGGCGACTCGCGCCCCCGCGCCACCGCCGGCCAGTGGCCGACCAGGTTACGCAGCACCGCGGGCCGATTGAGGGGCTCGATTTCGCTGGCGAAGCGCTGCGCGTCGACCGCGTGCCAGTCGCGCGCCGGCTTCATATCCGTCCAGATCGACTCTGCCATCCGCCTAGGATAGTGCGGATCGGCGGCTCAGATCAGCCGACGGGCGATACGCCCCGCGCCCGGGCGGATCTTCAGCGGCGCGGCTCTCCGTGGCCGCGCAGCGCAAGACCCAGCAGAAAGCCGGCCGCCGCGACGATCGCCAGCGATTTCCCCGGGTTGTCCCGCAGCGCGTGGCTGGCGGTGCGGGCGGCATCGGCGACCCGCTTGCGCGTGCCCTCCTGCAGCTTCTCCAGGCGGCCGCGCGCATCCTGCAACGCGTCGCGCCAGTCGGACACGGCCTGCTCGGCGTGCACACGCGTTTCGCCGGTGGAGGTGGCCAGCAGGTTCTCCAGTTCCGCAACGACCTTCTGCAGATCGGCGAACAGCGTCTCGAGGGTGGTGCTCATAGGGGGCCCTCAGTGGGTGCGCAGGCTGAGGATGTAACGGGCGACGTCGCGCGCCTGCGCTTCGGTGAGCATGGGATCCGGCATCGCCATCGGCAGCTTGCCCTCATCCCAATGGGTCGTCGTGATGAAGCGGCGCAGCGTCTCGACGGTCGTGCCGGGCCGATTGGCGATCTCGCGGAAAGCCGGCGTCGGCGTGATGAGGAGCGGCGGATATTCCTGATCGGCGGCCACCACGTGGCAGGCGGAGCAGATGAGCCGGGCGATGTGCTCACCGTGCGCCAGCGAAGGCCTGTCCGGCACTTCGTCCGCCGCAGCCCACGCGCCGCACAGCGCGCCCAGCGCGCAGATCAGAAGGGGTCTCATTCGCCGCATGGTCCGGATCGTGCGCCCGGCGGCGCCCGCGCGGCCATAGGGAGAAGTCCCGATGGCGGCACGGGGGCGGCGGCGTAGCTTCGGCCGGTACCATGAGCCGCGTGTCGAGCAGCCGCACCCGCAAGCGCCCCGAGCGCCACGGCAGGCGGGTGCGGCTGTCGGTGGCGGCCGTCGCGCTGGTACTTGGCGGTGCGGGCTTGCCTGCCGCCCCCGCCGGCGATGCGGCGCGCGCGGCGCGCGAGCTGCACGCCGCGCTCGCGGCCACACCGGATACAGCGCACGGGGCGCGTCTCTTCAGGATCTGCCTCGAGTGTCACGGTCCCCACGGTGAAGGCAACGCGAGCGGCTGGCCGCCGCAGATCGCCGGGCAGCACCGCGGGGTGATCGTCAAGGAGCTGGTCGACTACCGCGCCGGGTTGCGCTGGTACGATCCGATGGAACGCATCGCCGGCCGTCACGTGCTCGGCTCGACGCAGGACGTCGCCGACGTCGCCGCTTACGCCGCGAGCCTCGATCCCTCGCCGGACACGACTCCGGGGCCACGCCGCGGGCTCGAGACGGGCGCCGCGCTCTACGATCGCCGCTGCCAGTGGTGTCATGGCGTGCGCGGCGAGGGGAACGATGCACGGCTGGTGCCGCGCGTGGCCGGACAGCAGTACGAATACCTGCTGCGGCAGCTGCGCGACACGATCGAAGGACGCCGGCCGAACATGCGGGACCAGCACCTGCGGGTCCTCGAGGGCTGCACCATGGAAGAGCTCATGACTCTCGCGAGCTACATGTCGCGCCTCGAGCGGCCGGAGAAATCCTGATCGCCCGGCGATAGGGCCTGCCCACGCCCGGACCGTTTGCCGGCTGCCGGCCTTGTGCGGGATGATTTGGCCATGCGAGGCCGAACGGTCCTGCGCGCGCTCCTCGTGAGCGTCTGCGCCGCGGTGCTGCTGTGGCAGCACTTCCATGCGAGACAGGCCGCTCAGCCGGGCGTGGCCCGCGCGGCGCAGTCGCCGGCCACGGCAGCCGCGGCGGCCGCGGACCAGCCGCTGCCACCGCGCCGCTGGCAGCTCGGGACGCTGAGCCTGAGGTCGTGTGAGCTCCCCCATCAACTGAGTGGCGCGACGACGGCGGCATGGTGTACGGACTTCGAGGTCGCCGAGAACCCCGCGCGTGCGGACGGCCGCCGCATCGGGCTGCATCTGGCCGTCATTCGCAGCGAGGCCGCCAGGCCCGCGGCCGACATCGTGGTCCTGCTTGCCGGCGGTCCGGGCGAGGCAGCCACCCAGTCCTTCGCCGACACGGCCCTGTACGCCGGCTTGCTCAAGCACCACGACGTACTGCTCCTCGATCAGCGCGGTACCGGCGGCTCGAACCCGCTCAGCTGCAAGCGGACCGCGGAGGGCTTGCGCGCGCAGCCGTCCGGGGCCGCGGCGCCGGGTGCGGATGAGATCCGCAAGAGGGTCGCGAGCTGTCTCGAGGAGGTGCGGGAGGTGGCCGATCCGCGCTACTACACCACGACCATCGCGGTGCACGATCTCGAGAGCGTGCGCCAGGCGCTCGGCGCGCCGCCCTTCGACCTGATCGGCGTCTCTTACGGTACGCGCGTCGCGCAGCAATACCTGATGCGCCACCCCGAGGGCGTGCGCAGCGTCGTGCTCGACTCGCCGGCGCCCAATCCGCTGTTCCTCGGCGAGGGATTCGCGGCCAGCCTGGACGCCGCGCTCGGCAGCGACTTCGCCGATTGCGTCGCCGCGCCCGCGTGCAAGCAGGCGTTCGGCGACCCGCTGCAGACGCTGCGCGCACTGCGCGACGGGCTGCGCGCCAGGCCGCGCGAGGTGAGCTTCCGGGACCCCCGCACCTTCGCCGCGGTGTCGCGCCGGCTGACGCCCGAGCTGCTGGTGGGCGTGGTGCGCCTCTTTGCCTACGAGCCGGAGACCGCGGCGCTGCTGCCGCTCTCGATCGATGCCGCCGCACGCGGCGACTTCGCGCCGCTGCTCGGCCAGCAGCGGCTGCTCGACGCCGATCTCGCCGGCGACATGAACGGCGGCATGGCGATGAGCGTCATCTGCAGCGAGGACGCCGACGGGTTGCGCGCCCGGCCGCAGGATGCCGGCACGCTGCTCGGCAACGTGCTCGTGGAGGAGATCGAGGCGCAGTGCAGCGTCTGGCCGCACGGCGCGATGCCCGCCGACTTCCATAGCCCGCTGCGCAGCGCCAAGCCCATCCTGATCCTCTCCGGCGCGCGCGACCCCGTCACGCCGCCGCAGTACGGCGCCGCGATCATGCCGGGACTGAGCAACGCGCGGCACCTGATACTCAAGGGTCAGGGCCATGCAGTGCTCGCCCGCGGCTGCATGCCGCAGCTGCTCGAGCGGTTCATCGAGCGCCCCGAGCCCGCCCGGCTCGACGCCCGCTGCCTGGAGCGTCTCGGGCCAATGCCGGCATTCGTCAACTTCAACGGAGCCGCGCCATGATCCAGGTGGAGAAGCTGTGCAAGGCCTTCGGCAAAGTCCAGGCGGTCGATGGCGTCAGCTTCACGGCGCGCGACGGTGAGATCACCGGCCTGCTCGGGCCGAACGGCGCCGGCAAGACGACCACGCTGCGGACGCTGTACACGCTGATGCGCCCGGATGCGGGGCGCGTGCTGGTCGACGGAATCGACGCTGCCGCGGAGCCACTCGCGGTGCGCCGGCGCCTCGGCGTGCTTCCCGATGCACGCGGGCTCTACAAGCGGCTGAGCGCCCGCGAGAACATCGATTACTTCGCGGCGCTGCAGGGAGTGCCGGACGGCGAGGGGGCGCGGCGCCGCGAGGCGCTCATCGAGGTGCTGGAGATGCGCGACTTCGCCGATCGCCGTGCCGAGGGCTATTCGCAGGGGCAACGCGTCAAGACCGCGATCGCGCGCGCCCTGGTACACGACCCGGGGAACGTGCTGCTCGATGAGCCGACCAACGGCCTCGACGTGATGGCCACGCGGCGCATGCGCGAGTTCCTGCGCGCGCTGCGCGCCGAGGGGCGCTGCGTGCTGTTCTCGAGCCACATCATGCAGGAGGTGGCGCAGCTCTGCGACCGCATCGTCGTCATCGCCGGGGGCCGCGTGGTCGCCGACGAGTCGCCGGAGGCGCTGCGGGCGCAGACCGGCGAATCGAACCTCGAGGACGCGTTCGTGAAGATCATCGGCAGCGGCGAGGGGCTGGCGGCATGAACGTCTCGCTCGTCGTGCTGCTCAAGGAGGTCCGTGAGAGCCTGCGCGACAAGCGCACGTTGATCAACGCCCTGGTCACCGGCCCCCTGATCGCCCCGCTCATGTTCGTCATGATCCTGAACCTCGTGATCTCGCGGCAGCTCGATCAGGCCGAAGGACCGCTCGAGCTGCCGGTGATCGGCGCGAGTTACGCCCCGAATCTCCTCGCGGCGCTGCGCCAGCAGGGCTTCGTGCCGCAGCCGCCGGTCGCGGACCCGATCGCCGCGGTGCGCGGGCACGATGCGGTCGCGGTGCTGCGCATTCCGGCGGATTTCGGCAAGTCGTGGGAGCAGGGCGACCCGGCGCAGGTCGAGCTCTACTACGATGCCTCGCGGCGCGACCAGCAGCAGCCCGTGCACCGCCTCAAGCAGATGCTGGAGCATTACTCGCGCCTCAACGGCGCCATGCGCCTGGTCGCGCGCGGGCTGTCACCCGCGCTGTCCACTGCGGTGGTCGTCGACGAGCGCGACCAGTCGACGCCGCGCTCGCGCGCCGGCGCGCTGTTCTCGATCCTGCCGTATTTCTTCGTGCTGACCGTGTTCATCGGCGGCATGTACCTCGCCATCGACCTGACGGCCGGCGAGCGCGAACGGCAATCGCTCGAGCCGCTGTTCGTCAACCCGGTGGCGCGCTGGCGCATCCTGCTCGGCAAGGTCGGCGCGATCTGCATCTTCTCGGTGAGCAGCCTGCTCATCTGCATCACGGCGTTCACCGTCGCCGGGCGGCTCATTCCGACGGAGAAGCTCGGCATGGATCTGAGTCTCGGACCGGTCTTCGCCCTCGAGGTCCTGGTGCTCATGTTGCCGCTGGTGCTGCTCATGGCCGCGCTGCAGACCCTCGTCGCCGCCTTCTCCAGGAGTTACCGCGAAGCGCAGACCTACCTCGGGATCCTCATGCTGGTGCCGGCGCTGCCCTCGGTGCTCCTCAGCGTGCTGCCGGTGAAGACGCTGCCGTGGATGTACGCGGTGCCGCTGCTCAGCCAACAGGTGGGCATTACCGAGCTCATCATGGGAGGCGCGGTGACGGCGGCGCAGGTCGCGACCAGCCTGCTGTGCGGATTCGCGGTCGCCGCACTCACGCTGCTCGTCACCGCCCGGGTCTACGGCTCGGAGCGCCTGGCAATCTCCGCCTGAGCGGCGCGCCGCGAGCGCGCGCCACGCTGCCTGCTAAACCAGGCCGGCGGTCACGTTGATCGCGAAGCCGAGTACGAAGGCGTTGAACGCGAAGGAAACCACTTCGTGGGCGATGACCACTTTGCGGATGGACAGACGCGTGGTGACCACGTCCGCGGTTTGACACGCCGCAGCGATGGTGAAGGAGAAATAGGCAAAGTCCCAGAACAGCGGCAGTTCCGTGTGCGGGAAGGCGAGCGGCCGATCCGCCGGCCGGGCGCTGTAGTACATCCGCGCGTAATGCATCGTGAACATGGTCGGCAGCAGCAGCCACGAGTCGATCAAGGTCGCGGCGGCGAGCGACAGGTGCCAGAAGCGCTCGCCCTGCGCGACGTGCCGCAGCGTCGCAAGAAGCTCGACGGTGGCCAGCAGGCTCAGCAGCGCGGCGGTGGTGACCGCGACCAGCATGATGCGGCCGGAGGGATCCTCCTCGCTGCAGTGCGAGCGAATCTGCTCTGCCGTCAGGCTCCTCGTCCACAGGTAGACCGCGGCCAGGAACACCGTGACGGCCAGGTCCCAGCTCAGGAGCAGACGGCTGATAAACGTCCAGCCGGACGGAAGCAGCAGGAAAGCCGCGGTGCCTGCCGCGAGCGCGATCCAGATCCGCGGGTGCCTGCTGAAGAGCTTCATGGGCAGATCCCCCCGTGCGGCTAGGGCGCCCGGCTCATCACGACTTTCGTCAGCCAGGCGACGTGCAGCGCCGCGGCGTCGATGCACTTTCCGGCGGTGACGGCATCCGCCGTCAACACGCCCCGATGCGCGATGTCATGGCGCCGCCGGCGGCTCCACAGCCAGGCATCCCACCAGGGCTGGCGGTCGGGAATCTCGCCCGTCAGATCGCAAAAGGCCATGCGTACCCGGTCTGCCTCGAAGGACCAGGTGATCAGCAATCGCTCCGACATCTCCACGAGGTCGCGCACGTTCCTGCTGTGGTCCTTGGCCGTCTCGATCAGCCTCTCGAGTACCAGCTCCGTGGCCCACTCTCCGGCCGCAGCCGCGATCACGATGGCGATGGCGTGCTGCCCCGCGGCTGACAGCGAGCGGGCTTCCGCCAGCAGTTGCTGCCACTTCGGCCCGAGCCGCGCGAGCGGTGTGTTCTCGTCGATGCCGGCGGTCGTGTCCGGTTGCGCGTTCACCTGTGCTGACTCCCCGATCGGCCCTGGACGCCGTGGCCGGGGAGTCTACCGCGCGGCGCTCGCGACCGGGATGAAACGGCTGCCCTGCAGTACACTCTGCCGCGACGGTCGTGACAACCGCATGGCAAAGGAAACAAGGCAATGCAGCCGGGAACAACAGTACGTTTGCAGAGTGGCGGCCCGCTGATGACCGTTGCATCGGTCGAGACTGTCGGCGGCAAGACGCTGGTCCACTGCGTCTGGTTCGATCACGAGCATAACGAGAGACGCGCCTCGTACCCGCAGGCCGCGCTGGTCGAAGAGACCGGCACCGGGAAGGGGAGGACCGGGAAATGATGTCCATTGGCTACCATGGTCTTTGGGGACTGCTGATACTCGCCGGCGATATCTGGGCGGTGATCAACATCGTGCAGAGTTCCGCTTCCAACGAGAGGAAATTGCTCTGGATCCTGGTGGTGGTGCTCCTGCCGCTGCTCGGTCTGATCCTCTGGTATTTCCTCGGGCCACGGGGTGGCAGGGCGTAGGTGAGCCAGACGATGAATGACGACCAGGAGTTCATCCCCTACCTGGTCCTGATCTGCTTCGACAGGGGAGCCGACTTACGCGATCGTATCGAGGAATCGCTGCCGCTGTTGCAGGCGGCGTTGCAGGAGATCGGTGAGGTGCAGCCCGCGATGTCCTCTTACGACGGATCGGCGGTCAGCTACCTGGTCGCCGCTGCGGCAACCGTGCAACCGCAGCAGGTTCTGGAGCGACTCAAATCTCCGCGGGCGCAGCGCGGTGCGCCGCTGAAGACGCACGACCGGGTGTTGGTGATCTCCGTAGGCCCCGGGCTCGCTCAGCGCATGGAACGCCTCTCCGCGTGGCTCGGTGAATACGGCCTGCTCGCCTGAGCGGCGCGGGACTTGCCGGGCGGCCGCTATTCAGGAAAGGCTTTGACGCTGTCCGCGACCGAGTCGGCGACGTGCTCCTTGGTGATGACGCCGGCGACGTCGCTGGCGCGCGGGATGCCGTGTCCGCGGACGACCACCGCCATGATGGCACCGCGACGCCACATGCGCCGGATGACGTCGAATGCGGCTTCGTTCTCGCCCACCACGGTGAAATTGCGGCTGGAGACGTCGCGCAGGGTCACGCCGGTGTGGGCGCCCTCCAGGCCGCGACGGATGCCGGTATTGACACGGATCACCCCGTAAATGTGACCCTTGTCGGTGACCACGACGTGGCGCAGGCGCCCGGCATGCTCGGGCTGCCGCAGATACTCGTCGAAACTCGCCTCCGCCGGCAGCACCTGGATATCGGCGTCCATCACCTCGCGCGCGGAGCGTACCAGGAACATGTTGGCGTGACGCGCCTTGGGGATGGCGCGGCCGCGGCGGACGAGCTTGAGGCTGTAGATCGTCTCGCGAGACAGCACGCGGCGCGCACCGATGCTCACGGCCACCGCCACGATCAGCGGCATCACGATGCTGTAGTCGAGGGTCATCTCGAAGATCATCGTGACGGCGGTCATGACGGCGCCCGTGCCGCCGCCGACCATCGCCCCCATACCGACCATGGCAAAGGCGGGAACGCTGAGGTGTATCGGCAGACCGGCGGTACTCAGCAGCGCCGCGAAGCCCCCGCCCAGTGTGGCGCCCATGAACAACGAGGGCGAGAAGATGCCGCCGGACGAGCCCGACCCCAGGCTGAGCGAGGTCGCCAGCAGCTTGCAGGCGCTCAGCAGCCCGAGTAGCCAGAATGTCGAGATCTGCCCCGCCAGCACGGCCTGCACGGTCGCGTAGCCGACGCCATCGACGTAGTACTGGCCCAAGGTGCGCAGCAGCAGGTACATGAGCGCACCGACGATCAGCATGCCGAGCATGTGCCGCAGATAACGCGACTTGATCCGATCGAAGAGGTCTTCGGCCAGATGCAGTCCGCGAATGAAACCCGCCGCCCCGAGGCCGCACAGCGCGCCGAGCACCGCGAAGAGGACGAGCACGAGCAAGGCGCTCGAATCGACCGCCATGGCCTGCAGCGCCGGCACGCGGAAGGCGGGCGCATCGCCGAGGAACCAGCGGCCCACGAAGGTCGCCGTCCCGGTCGCGATTGCGACCGGAAGAAAGGTCTCGCCGCTCACCTCGGGCATCATCAGCTCGATGGCGAACATCACCCCGCCGATCGGAGTATTGAAGGTGGCGGCGATGCCGGCGCCTGCGCCCGCGGCGACCAGCGAGATCCGCTGACCCGCCGGCATGCGCACGATCTGCCCGAGAGTCGAGCCGAGCGCCGAGCCGATCTGGATGATCGGCCCTTCGCGTCCGACCGATGAGCCGCTGCCGATCGCGATGGCCGAGGCCAGGGATTTCACCAGCGCCACGACCGGGCGGATCACCCCGCCCTTGTAGTAGATCGCGTCCATCACCTCCGGGACCCCGTGGCCCTTGGCTTCGGGAGCAAATTGGGTCACCAGGAAGGTGACGAGGACGGCACCCAGCACCGGAACCAGGATCACCAGCGGACCCCATGGCGCGGGCGCGGTGAAGATGTTGGCGTTGTAGTGGACGGCCGCCTGACCGGCGAACAGCAGATTGTGCACGAGGCCGATCAGATCGCGGAACAGCACGGCGCCAAGGCCAGTGATGACGCCGAGGCCGAGCGCCAGCAGCGAGAGCTGCGTCAGCGTCAGTCGGCGACTGTCTTCACCCTCCATCAGGTGCGCGATCCTCCCCAGAGTGGGCACGGGCTTCCGGCGCGGGCATCCGCGGGCTTCTAGCTGCCATCGGCCGCTTCCGAGCGCCGTTCCAGTCCTGCTAGCGTAGCAAAGGGCGTTCGCGCAACACCAACCCGACGACCGCGCCGAGTGCGCCGCTCACCGGCACCACGAGCGTATGCCACACCAGAAGGTGCAGCGGGTGAAAATCCGTGCAGTGGAGCTCGAGCAGGGTCACGCCCGCGATTCCGCCCAGTACTCCCGCCGCGAGACCCGCTGAAACCGGATCGAGCGCCCAGCCGCGGCGCAACCACCACCACCCGAGGAGTGCCGCCGGAGCGGCGTGCAGGAGACCCGCCGAGAGGCACGGTAAACCGGCCGCCAGGAAGCGCTCGGCCCGGTAATCGTGAAATAGCAGCGCGAACAAGCCGAGCAGTGCGATGACCACCAGCGCGAGCAAGCTCACCGCGCTCAACCGACGCGGGCTGCCCGGAATCCATTCACTTACCAGGTGTGCCGCGGCCACGCAGGCGAGCAACGCCAGGGTGCCGAAGATCAGCAGCCGCGCCGGAGCCGTCAGGGCTTCGATGCCCTGGAAACCGACTCGCGCCGCGCCGAGCAGCGCAACCGCGCCGCTGATCACGACCAATCCGCCGGTCAGCACCCACGCCGGCGGCAGTGCCCGTACCGGCCGCATCGCGGGCGCTATGCGAGCGGCGATGCGGTCGAGCAATTCCGCCGGCACCTCGCGGCGCGCGCTGCTCGCCTTGTCGAGGACTTCTTCGATCTCCGCGTTTTTCACTGCACACCCCCGGATCGCTTCAGCTCTGGGAGACTCATGGTCTGCCGCAACTTCTCGTAGGCTCTGTGCACCTTCTGCTTCACCGATCCCACGCTGCACGAAGTCGCGCGCGCGACTTCTTCCAGCGACATCCCCGCCACCTTGAGCATCTCGAGTACCTCGCGCTGACTCGCGGACAGGGGCGCGAGCAGCGCCTCGAGTTCCTCTGCGCGGGGAGCTTCGGGGGGCGAGGCGGTCGTTTCGTCATCGAGCGGGTCCCAGCGCTTCTCGTGGGCCGTGGTGCGGACCCCGCGCCGGTAGTGGTCGACCCGAACACGCCGGGCGATCGCGTAAATCCACGGCAGGACGGGCTTGCCCGGGCGGTAGCTACGGCGCGCACGGTGGATGCGCAGCCACGCCTCCTGCAGCAGATCATCGGCGTCGGAGGGGTTCTGCGACTGCGCGCCGAGGAACCGATGCAGCTGCGGACTGAGACGGTCGATCAAGGATCTGGCCGCGGCGAAATCTCCCGCCTGGTAAGCGGCCATCAATGCCTCGAGATTGCCGTCCATATCCACAGGTATTCGTCCGAGTGCCGCCATTAGTTACGGCAGGGTGCGCGATTTCGCATGAGGGTTCCGCCGGGCGCGAGCACCCGTAACTTCCGGGCGCCCGGGCACGAATGTCCTCTGGGACGCGCATGACCACAGAGCGCGCATCCGGTACCGCCCTGATCCAAGGAGAAATTCATGAATCGTTCCAGTTTGCAGAGGTTTCGTTCTTATGGCACCGCGGGCCTGGTCGCGGCAAGTCTGCTGGCCGGCGCCACAGCCGCGGTGGCGGACGGGAGCGAGCGCACCGTGCTCGTGCTGACGAGTACTAACAATCCCGCGAGCAACGCCGTCGTGGTGTTCAAGCTCGACACCTCCGGCACGCCCTCGCTCAGCTACCTGGATACGGTGGCGACCGGCGGCCGGGGCGGGGCGAGCGGCAACGCCGGAATCCTGCAATTCGAGGACGAGCGCGGCGCGGTCGCCAACTTCGGCTCGAATACCGTTTCCGAGCTCATCCGGGAGGACGAGACAATCAGTATCGGAGGCACGGTCAGTCTGGCCTCCGGCTGCACGCAACCGGATTCGGTGGCGTTGACCAGGGACCACCTCTTTATCGTGGGAGCCAACTGCGCGGAGAGTCACGCCTGGCCCTTCGGCGCGGCGCACGCCGCGGTGGTTCGCCTCGCCGATCCGTCGGCCGCGCAGATCGCGGTCGGCAGGCATTGGTCCGCCGTCACGCTCAAGTCAGGATCGGTGCTTCAGCTCCCACTGACTGGCGAAGGGGCTCTGAGCGGAGCTTCCAACCCGATCGCGCTGCCCGGCACGGCGAATAACACGCCACTCGGGGAAGCCTTCTGGGGCGACCTCCTCGGCTTCACGCCCGCGCACAGCCCCGACAGCTTTGCGATCGTCACCAGGGATCAGGGCGTATTTCCGATCACCGGACCGACGCCGCCGTACCCCGGCAACGCGCCCTGCTGGGTCGCGAAGGGCGCAGGGAATGTCTGGTACACCGGCAACTCGCCAGGCCAGGCCGTCTCGATCTTCTTCAGCGACGGCGGGGGCGGGGTGTTCTACAAATCGATCCCGCTGCCCGGCACGCCGACGGACCTTGCCGTCTCCCATGACGGCAGGTGGCTCGCGGTCATCTACAGCGCGAGCGGGGATGCGCACGTGACGGTGTTCGCGATCGACTCATACGGGGACCTGACGCCCGCGGCAACCTCCGGCTCGGTCGGCGTGGCGGCCTTCAACGGCGTGGCGATCAGCGACTAGCCCGGGCACGCGGGCCTTTGGTCCGGCGGGTGAGCGGCCCGCCGGGCCACTCCGTTGCCCGGCCGGCGGCGCCGCGTCCCGTCTCATGTTAGGTTCGCTGTGCCGGGGCACGGCGATACGGCGTGAGGCCTGTCCGAGAGGCGTGATGGAGGTGTGGCGATTCATCTGGGCGGCGGCGCTTGCCGGGTCGATCGCTGCCTGCCACAGGGACGCGGGGCCGGATCTGAGCCGGCTCTATGCCTCCGGAATGGAAGCGGCGCGCACGCCGCCCGTCATCCTGATACCCGGGGTGCTGGGTTCCCGGCTCTTCGATACGAACAAGCGGACCGAGATATGGCCTGGATCGACGGCGCACCTGTTGGCGGGCTCCAAGCAGGACCTGGAGCTGTCGTTCGACCCGCAGACTCTGCAGCCCGTCGCTGACGGGCTCGAGCCGAGCGGGCTGTTTGAGGAGGTTCTGAACGCCGACTTCTACGGCGCGATCCTGCGCACGCTGCGGCGGTCGGGGGGGTTCGTAGCGGCGAAACCCGGCGTGCACGCCGATCCCGGGGTACGACGCTATTACGTATTTGCCTACGACTGGCGGCAAGACAATGTCACGAGCGCCATGCGTCTCGATGCGCTGATCGAGCAGATTCGTCGCGACTATGGGGATCCGGCGCTCAGGGTCAATGTGATTGCCCACAGTATGGGCGGTCTGGTGCTTCGGTATTACCTTCGCTACGGCACGACCGATGCGCTCCAGGGCGAGGGTGCATTCCCCATCAACATGGCGGGCGCGGCCAAGGTCGGTACCGCCGTGCTCCTCGGTACGCCCAACCTGGGCTCGGTCAGCTCTCTGCAGAGCATGCTCCTCGGGCATCGGGTTGGGTTGCGGCGGATTGAGCCTGAGGTACTGGCGACCATGCCGAGCGTCTACGAGCTCTTGCCGCATCCCCTGACCGACTGGTCGGTCGACCCGAGCGGTAAGGATCTGGATCTGGACCTCTTTGACGTCGCCACCTGGAGGCGCATGCAATGGTCGGTGTTCGACCCGACGGTAATCGCCCGCCTGCGTGCCCGCTTCAGGGATCCGAATGCGGCGCAGGCGTACATCGGCGCGCTGCAGAGGTATTTTGCCCGCAATCTCGAGCGGGCACGTCGCTTCATCTGGTCGGTGACCTTCGAGGAGCCGAGCTCACCGGTCAAATTCGTCGTGTTTGGCGGCGATTGCACGCTGACGCCTGCGCGCATCGTGATCGAGCAGCAGGCGGGGCGGTCGCTGGCACGGCTATTTCCGGAAGATGTGCAGAACAAGCTCCCGGGCGTGGACTACGGCCGCCTGATGTTGGAGCCGGGAGACGGCGCGGTGACCAAGCCGTCGCTCCTGGCGCGCGAGGCGCTCAATCCGGTCGCGCCACACAACGACGCATTGTTCTTTCCGCTTGCCTACGCGTTCTTTCTCTGCGAGGACCACGAGCGACTCACGAGCAACATCAATTTTCAGGACAATCTGTTGAACGTACTGCTTGCTCGCGAACGCCCATGGGATACCACTCGCGAGATGAGGCGCTGAGCCCGAAGGCCGGCGGGGCCCGGATGAGCCCGGACCGAGGTGCGCACTTCCACCGCGCTCGGCACGTAGTTACCGCAATGCACTGCGGCGTACCGCAGAAAGCAGCGTCTGACGTCACAACGCAGACATTCCGCCTGGATGTGCCGCCCCATCTGCCGTTACAGATGATGGTCACTGCGGCGAGGAGGGATGCAATGAAAGACTATTTTGAGTGGGCCCAGAGCACCTACCACTTCAGCAGCCGTGCGCGGCCGGGGGCGTCTGCGAGCGCAAGTGCGGCGGGCGGGCGAGTGCCTAAGGAACACCAGCCAAGAGGCTCCCGTGACAGCGACAAAGGCACACGAGCTCGGAGTGATCGACGTGCGGCGACCTGACGGTGATATCAAGTCGAGCATCGAGGCGCAAATCAGGCGCGCACTGACACCGGATGAGGTCCATATCGCCGTGAGGGTAATCGGCGGGGCGGTTACGCTGACGGGCTGGGTTCACAAGCATTTTCACAAGTACGCCGCCGAGGATGCCGTAAAGCGCGTGGCCGGTGTCACCGCCATCGCCAACGACGTCCGGGTGTGCCCGGCGACCCGCCCCGGAAGCATCGGTCATGCGGCGCTCCGGCGCGCGAGCCTTGATCTGTGTCCGTATAAAGCGGATGAGATAAGTGCGAGAAGGCGATGATAAAGCTAAGAATTGGCTCCCCGGGTTGGAGCAGCGACCCCGGCGCAAGCCATTGTGTTGACACGTCTTTCCTGCCCTACGCTGCACGGCTACCCCTGCGGGTTCCTTTCCAGCGGTGCACTGTGAGGAGCGCGCGTGCGACGCCTCGCGCACGCGAGCACCAATCCTTACGCCGCTGCGTTAGTGCGGCGACCCGGAGGCGTTCCCCTCAGCTGCGCGACAGGACGCGAGTCAGCCCACGCCGTGATATCTGACTCCAACCAGGCAACCGAATTCTGACTCAACTGCCGGCGCCTGGGAAACTTACCGGCGAGCTCGAGTCGATAGATCGTCATGCGGGAGAGTCCGGTGACTTGCATCACCTGTCTGATGCGAAGAAATTTCATGGGTGTTGGTCCTCCGTGGTTTGCGGTGAAGTGCGGCGAGCACACGTTGCGCTCATGCCGATCATCAGCCCGCCGCAGAAGAATGTCATCTTCAAAACGCGGGCGGACGTCTGTGAACTGCAGTGGAATGCTGTGAAACGTGCCGCGACCGTCGAAATCAAACCGCTCCACATTGGGGTGGTCTTGCGGTTTGTGGCGTAATACAGATTTCTGTATGATAGGCCGCAATGAAGACCACGCTGGATATTGACGATGATCTGCTCGTAAAAGCCAAGGCGCAGGCGGCGCGCGAGCGCTCGAGCGTCACGGCGCTCATCGAGGAGGGGTTGCGGCTGCGTCTGCGACGTCGAGCATCAAGGGCGCGTGCGGGGAAACGGGCGGCTCTTGCCGTTTATCGCGGCAAGGGCGGCCTGATCCAGGGCGTCGACGCGCTCTCCAATCGCTCCCTGCTCGATGCTGCCGACAGTGACGCCTGACCTCAACGTACTGCTCGCCGCTTCGCGAACCGACCATCCTCAGCATGCCCCAGCATTGCGCTGGCTGAAGCAGGCGATCGAGGCCTGCGAGATGGGCGGCAGCATCGAAGTACTGCCGATGGTC
>DATKPR010000094.1:0-4710 GCA_035523985.1 Steroidobacteraceae bacterium
CGGCACCATCGTCACGGGCATCTTCGTCGCCATCTCCATGACCACCGGCGGCGGCGCCTGGGACAACGCCAAGAAGTACATCGAGGAAGGCAACTTCGGCGGCAAGGGCTCCGAGGCCCACAAGGCCGCCGTCACCGGCGACACGGTCGGCGATCCCTACAAGGACACCGCCGGCCCTGCGATCAACCCGCTCATCAAGATCATCAACATCGTGGCGCTGCTCCTCGTGCCACTGCTTTAGCTGCGGCGGCGCAGGCTGCGAAAGTCCGTGCGTCCAACCTTGCTACGGAGTGCTCGGCTGCTGAGGTGATCGCAGGCGCGGCGCATCGAGCCCCGCCTTTCGCAGCCGGCAACGCAGCTGATGTCCGGAAAAATCGCCGCAGGCGATTTTTCCCAATCGATCAGGCGGCGAGTTGCAGCGGCTGGGGCCGGCCGATGGCGTAGCCCTGCAGGTAATCGACTCCCATGCGCCGCGCCGCCTCGACCGCGGCCGTGTCCTCCACCTGCTCGGCAATCACCTTGAAGTTGAGCGTGCGCGCGAGCTTGATCATCGCGGTCACCATCGCCTGGTTCACGGTATCGCGCGCCAGGTTGCGGATGAAGGAGCCGTCGATCTTCAGGTAATCGAGCGGCAGGTTCTTGAGATTGGAGAAGGAGCCGACGCCCGAACCGAAGTCATCGAGGGCGAACTGGCATCCCATGCCGTGCAGCACGCCGACGAAGCGCCGCGCGTGCTCGAGGTTGGCGACCACGGCGCTCTCGGTGATCTCGAAGCAGATCTGCGCGGGCGCGACCCCGGTGCTGTCGAGGCACTCCACCACGAACTCGAGGAACTGCACGTCGCCGAGCGTCTGGCCGGAGATGTTGATCGCGACGCTGCGGTCCGGCTGCAGCGGGATGGCGCCGCGCCCGAGCGCGGCGAGCGTCGTCTGCACCACCCAGCGGTCCACCAGCCCCATGAGCCGGTAGCGCTCGGCCGCGCGCATGAAGTCCGCCGGCGCCAGCTCCTGGCCGTTCTCGTCGCGCAGGCGGATCAGCACCTCCATCGCCGGTCCCCCGTCGGAGCCGTGCGCCGGCACGATGATCTGGTGATAGAGCTGGAAGCGGTTCTCCCGGAGTGCGCCCTGCAGCCGCTGCAGCCACTGGATCTCGCCGGTGTGACGTGCGAGGGCCTCGTCGCGCGCCGAGTACACCGCCACGCGCCCCGTACCCTGTTTCTTGGCGACGTAGCAGGCGGTATCGGCCGCGGCGATGAGCTCTTCGAGCGTACCGCTCTCGCGCGAGATCTCCACCAGCCCGACCGACACGCCGATGTTGAAGATCCGCTCCTTCCACACGAAGCGGTAGTCGCCCACCGAGCGGCACACATCGTCGGCGATCTGCCGCGCCTTCTCCAGCGGGCAGCCGATGAGCAGCATGCCGAACTCATCGCCCCCGAGCCGCGCGACCGTGTCGCTGTCGCGCACCGCATCGCGCAGCAGCTTCGCCACCTCGCGCAGCATGCTGTCGCCGGCCAGGTGGCCGCTGGTGTCGTTGACCAGCTTGAAGCGATCGAGGTCGAGGTAGCACAACACGTGCTGGCCGTCGCCGCGATGACCGCCGTCGATCGCCTCCTCCAGCCGCCGCTCGAATTCGCGGCGGTTGACGAGCCCCGTGAGCGCATCGTGCGTCGCCTGGTAGGACATCTGCCGTGCGAGGCCACGCAGCTCCGTCACGTCGTGCAGCAGCAGCGCCGCGCCGACGATTTCCTTGGCCTCGTTGCGCACCGGCGAGGCGGACAGCTCGATCGAGCGCTCGCTGGCGTTGCTGCGCGACAGGAGCAGCGCGCGCCGGCCGAGGGTCACGGGCGCGCCGCTCACGAGCGCCTGGTGCACCGGATCGGACAACAGCCGCCGGTCGGACTCGTCGACCAGACTGACGATCTCCTCGAGGAGCTTGCCCACGGCCTGCAGGGCGTCGGCGCCGGTCAGCCGCTCGGCGGCCGGATTCATATAGGTGATGCGGCCGCGGTCGTCGGTGGCGATGATGGCCTCGGCGAGCGAGTTGAGCGCCAGCTGCTGGGGCGTCACCGCGTTCTCTCCCGCCAGACGCAGCGCCGGCGTGGTCTGCGTCGGGATGATCTCGACCCCGGTGATGAGCAGCGCGCTCCCCTTGTCGTAGTCGACCACCGTGGAGGCGACCTCGAGGCGGCTCATCTGGCCCTGCAGCCCCACCATGTCGATCTCGTAGCGCTCGGCGGCGGACTCCCCGGCCAGCCGCCGGCGGATGTTCTCGGTGACCAGCTCCGAATACTCCGGCGGCACCAGGTCCCCGAGCCGCCGTCCGATGAGCTCCACGCGATCGACGCCGACGAAGCTGGCGAACTGGCGGTTGGCGTACAGGATCACCTCGCGGTGCACCAGCACGGCCTCGTGGATGCGCTCGCCCAGGTCGGCGAACAGCCGCGGCGCCTGCGCCACGTCGTTCTCACCGGGACCGGAGCGGGTGAGCAGGTGGTTCACGGCGGTCACCAGGGCGGCAAGCTCGGCCTTGTTGCTGTCGACCTCGACCCGGCCCGGCAGCCGCCCGCCGATGGCGATGCGCTGCAGCTGCTGGGACAGATGCTCCACGCTCTTCAGGTCGCGCCGTTGCAGGCCATAAAGCACCATGAACAAAGCTGCGATGAGCGCGCAGAAAAGGCATAACAGCCCGAGGATCGACATCTGGAATACTTCTCAAGCCCCTGCGCTTGGATAGGGCACACACCCCTCGAAAGCACTCTGATTTGACTTCTCGTGCCTGGGGCCGTGGGCGCACTCAAGCATAACGCGCCCTCCGCACGCCCCGTCGGCATTTCACCATATCTCGTCGCATTGCCGCTTGGCAGGGAGGCCGAAAACCCGTAACTTTCTGCGGCCTTTTCCGGCATTGATTAAGTGAAGTAGCGGAGTCCCCGGACATGCAATCGGCGCAGGCCCAGGAGCAGATGATCGAGCAGCAGGTGCGCGCCTGGGACGTGCTGGATGAGCGCGTGCTCGGGACGCTGCGCCGGGTGCCGCGCGCGGCCTTCGTCCCCCCCGCACAGCGCCTGCGAGCCTACGCGGACGCGGAGGTCCCCCTGCCGCAGGGGCAGCACATGCTGCGGCCGAGCGTGGTCGGGCGGTTGCTGCAGGCGCTCGAGCCCGCCGCGGGCCTGCGGGCGCTCGAGATCGGCACCGGCTCGGGATTCGTCGCGGCCTGCCTGCGCGCCGCCGGCGCCCGCGTGCGCACCCTCGAGCTGTACGCCGAGCTTGCCGCCCTCGCGGCGCGCAACCTGGCCGATTTCGGCATGAGCGGCGTCGAGGTGGTGAACGCCGATGCGCTGAGCGCCGCGAGCGGCGAGCGCTACGGGCTGATCGCCGTGACCGGATCGCTGCCGGTGTACGACGGGCGCTTCGAGCGGCAGCTCGAGGTGGGGGGGCGCCTGTTCGTGGTGGTCGGCGAGGCACCGGTCATGGACGCGCGGCTGGTGCGCCGCATCAGCGAGAGCGCCTGGGCGACCGAGAGCCTCTTCGAGACCGTGATCGACCCGCTGGTGAACGCTCCGCGGCCGGCGCGCTTCAGCTTCTGAGCGCGGACGCCAGGGAATCGCCGCCGTGAGACGCGCCGCACTGCTCGCCTGCCTGCTCGGTGGATTCGCCGCCAGCGCGCACTCCAAGGACCTGGTCGGCGTGTTCGAGGACGCGCTCAAGAACGATCCCGTGATCCGCCAGGCCGACGCCAATCGCCTCGCCGCGCGCGAGGCGCGCCCGCAGGCCTGGTCGGCGCTGCTGCCGCAGCTGAACGGCACCGCGAACGCGACCCGCGACAACAACGTCGGCACCCAGCCATTCTTCTTCGGCAACGGGATCGTCCCCGACTCGGTAAGCTCCTACACGACGACCAAGACGTGGGGCCTCACCCTCAAGCAGAATGTGTTCTCGTGGTCGAACTGGATGACGCTCAAGGCCGCCAGTTCCCAGGTGGCCCAGGCGGAGGCGACCTACCAGGCGGCCGAGCAGCAGCTGATCCTGCGGGTCGCGCAGGCCTACTTCAACGTACTGACCGCCGACGATACGCTCGAGGCGGACCAGGCGGCGCTCGAGGCCATCTCGCGCCAGCTCGACCAGGCCACCACGCGCTTCGACGTCGGCCTGATCGCCATCACCGACGTCGAGGACGCCAAGGCGGCGCGCGACACGGCGGCCGCCACCGTGATCGCCGACAAGCGCACGCTCGCGACTTCCGAGGACCAGCTGCAGGAGATCACCGGGGAGAAGTACGACCGGCTCGCCAAGCCCGGCGCCGACATGCCGCTGCTCAATCCCGAGCCTGCCGACGAGAGCCGCTGGGTCGACATCTCGCTCGAGCAGAACCCGACGCTCGTCTCGAGCCGCCTGGCGGCGGACATCGCCCGCGACAACGTACGCGTCGCCGTCGGCGGCCATCTGCCGACACTCGATATCCTGGCCTCGCGCTCCTACCAGGACCAGACCCTCTCGGAGAGACTCGCCGCCATCCCCTCTGAGCAATTCGTCGAGCAATCCCTGGGCTACGGTACGTATTTCAACGACCGTCAGATCGGCCTGCAGCTGACCGTGCCGCTGTTCGCCGGCGGATATACCCAGTCGAAGGTACGGCAGGCCGAGTATCTGTGGATCGCCGCCAAGGAGGGCGTGGTGCAGAGCTCGCGCGCCACCGAGCGCCAGGCGC
>DATKPR010000095.1:0-14990 GCA_035523985.1 Steroidobacteraceae bacterium
GAGGATGCTGCGGCAGTCATAGAGCTCGGCGATGAGCTCGACGTGGCGCAGGCGGAACTTGCGCGTAATCCAGCGTTCGAGCCGTGCCGAGGTCATGGCCGCCGATCATAGCGGTTCGGCGGCCGCGCGCGACGCGCTAGACGCTGACGGGCGCGCCGCTCCTGCCGCGGGCCGGCTCGCCGGTGCCGAGGCCGAAGAACGCGGCGGCGTTGCCGTGCAGCAGCCGCGCGCGGGTCGCCGGGGCGAGGGTCGGGTGCGAGCGCACCAGCTCACCGACGTGCTGCTCGCCGAGCGGATAGGGATAGTCGGAGCCGAGCATGACGCGCTCCTCGCCCATGGTGCGCACCAGGAACTCGAGCGCCTCGTGGCTGAAGACCGCCCCGTCGACGCAGAAGCGGTCGAGGTAGGACGAGGGCGGATGCGGGCAGTCCTCGCGCACGATGTCGCGGTTGCGCCAGGCGTTGTCCACCCGCCCGAGGAGATAGGGGAAGCTGCCGCCGCCGTGCGCGAAGCATAATTTAAGCGAGCGCGGCAGCCGCTCGAAGGCGCCCGAGAGGATCAGCCACAGGATCGACAGCTGCGTCTCCGCGGGCATCGAGACCAGCCACGGCAGCTGGTACTTCGGCATGCGCTCCTGCGCCATCATGTCCCAGGGGTGCACGAACACCGCGGCGCCCTCCGCGGCGCAGTGGCGCAGGAAGGTCAGGATGCCCTCATCGTGCAGCTCGCGCGCGCCGACGTGGTTGCCGATGTGCACGCCGATGTGGCCGTCGTCCATGGCGCGCGAGAGCTCGCGGCAGGCGAGCTCGGTGTCCTGCAGCGGCACCTGGCACAGCGACTTCAGGCGCCGCGGCGCGTGCGCGCAGATCTCGAGCGCCGCGTCGTTGAAGATGCGCGCGCACTCGAGCGCCTGCGCCGCCGGGCGCTGGTAGGCGAACAGCAGCGGCGTGGCGCACATGATCTGCACCTCGACGCCGTCGCGGTCCATGTGCTCGAGGCGCAGCCTCGCGTCCCAGCACGCCGGGCTCACCGGGCGGAACTCCTGCTCGCCCACCATGAGCATCGCCTTGCCGCCGGGACCGTGGCGCAGCCACGGCCAGTCGGGGGTACCGAAGCGCGCCGCCAGATCCGGCCAGGTGCGCGGCAGGAAGTGCGTATGGATGTCGATGGTCACGGCTCCTCCTTTCGCGAATGTGCCGCGGCGCTCGCGCGCCAGGCGACCGCCTTGATCTCGATCAGCAGGTGCGGGTGCGGCAGCTCGGCCACCGCCACCGTGGTGCGCGCCGGCCCCTGGTAGCCGAAGAACTCCCCATACACCGCGTTATAGCCCTCGAAGTCCTCCATGCTGACGAGAAAGGCGCTCACCTCGACCACGTCGGCGAGGCTCGCGCCGGCGGCGGCGAGGATGTCGCGGATGTTCTCGATGACGGCGCGCGTCTGGACGCGGATGTCGAGCAGCACCGCACCCCCGGCGCCCACCTCGGCGCCGGCGATCGAGTCGTCCGCGCGCCGGGCGCTGGTCCCGGAGACGAAGATGAGCTCCCCGGCGCGGCGGAAATGCGGGAAGGTGCCGCGCGGGCGCGCCTTGCCGGGGATGACGGCGCTGTCGCTCACAGCTTCACGCAGATGTTCATGGGCTCGGAGAAGAAGCCGAGCGAGTGCATGCCGCCCTCGCGTCCGATGCCCGAGAGCTTCACCCCGCCGAAGGGCGTGCGCAGATCGCGCAGGAACCAGTCGTTGACCCAGGCGATGCCGACCTCCATCTGCCGCGCCACGCGATGCGCGCGCTGCAGGTTCGAGGTCCAGAGCGCCGCGGCCAGCCCGTAGCGCGTGTCGTTCGCCAGCGCGACCGCCTGCTCCTCGGTATCGAAGGGCGCGATGTGGCAGATGGGGCCGAAGATCTCCTCGCGCACGCAGCGGGCGCTCTCGGGGAGGCCGCGCACCACGGTCGGCTCGATGAACGCGCCGCCGTCGCGCGCATCGCCGAAGTGCGGCACGCCGCCGCCCGTGACGATCTCCCCGCCCTCCTCGCGCGCCAGGCGGTAGTAGGAGAGCACCTTGTCGCGGTGGGCGCGCGAAATCAGCGGGCCCATATCCGCATCCTCGAACGGCCCGCCGACCTTGAGCTGCGCGGCGCGCGCGGCGAGCGCCTCGACAAAACGCGCGTAGATCGGCCGCTCGACGTAGACGCGCTCCGAGCACAGGCACACCTGGCCGCAGTTGGCGAACACCGAGCGCACCGTGCCCGCGAGCGCCGCCTCGAAGTCCGCATCCGCGAACACCAGCGCCGCGTTCTTGCCGCCGAGCTCGAAGGACAGCGCCTTCACGGTGGGCGCGGCGCTCTTCATGATGGCCGAGCCGGTGGCGGACTCGCCGGTGAAGGCGATGGCGGCGACGTCCGGATGGCTGACGAGCGCTTCGCCGGCGGAGCCGGGTCCGAAGCCGTGCACGAGATTGAAGACGCCGGGCGGCACGCCGCACTCCTGCATCACCTGCGCGAGCAGCTGCGCCGAGGAGGGGGTCTCCTCGGAGGGCTTGGCGACCACCGTGTTGCCGCACACCAGTGCCGGCGCCACCTTCCAGGTGAGGAGCAGAAACGGCAGATTCCAGGGTGCGATCACCGCCACCACCCCGAGCGGCTTGTGCACGGCGTAGTTGAGCGCGCCGCGGCCATCGCTCGTGCCCATCTCGTAGCATTCCGAGGCGCGCGCCAGCGCGAGGTCCGCGTAGGCGCGGAAGTTGGCGGCGCCGCGCGGGATGTCGAGCGTGCTCGCCTGGGCGTGGGTCTTGCCGGTATCGGCGATCTCGGCGGCGACGAATTCGGCGAAGCGCTGCTCGATGCGCTCGGCCACCCTGCGCATGAGCGCCGCGCGCTCGGGCATCGTCAGGCGGGCCCACGGCCCCTTGAGCGCCGCGCGCGCCGCCGCGACCGCGCGCTCGACCAGCGCCGCATCGGCCTCGGACACGCTCGCGATCACGCGGCCGTCGACCGGGCTCACGTTGGGGAAGCTGCGCGCGGTGGTGACGAACTCGCCGCCGATGAGACACGGCAGCTGCTGACCCAGGAAGGGGTACTGCTCCGCGGGGGTGGGACTGCGCATGCGGTGCGCAGTCTAGTGAGATCCGGTAGCTAAGGAATAATCGTTTTTTTAGCTTCTGGTATGCAGTTCTTCTATATAGGCCCGGGGCGCAGCCGCCGGTCGCGGGCTCACCTGCCGAGCACCGCACGGCGCCTGGCGAGGCTCGCCTCGCTCCAGACCTCCGCGCTCTTGTAGTACTGCGGTACCGCGCGCGCGCCCGCCGGGATCAGCACCCAGGGCTGCTTCGACTCGGTGTAGATGTGGATGTCCGGCGGGAAGGCGTCGGGGTCGTCGAGCGTGCCGACGCGCACGAAGCGCAGCGCCTCGCCGGCGCCGGCGTAGTGGCTCCAGAGCGCGATGCGGCACACCGGGCAGCGCGCAATCCGCTGGCCCTTGCCGCTCGCGCTCGGGGTCATGACCACCTCGGGCGTGCCCTCGAGCAGCACCACGCGGTCGGACTCGATCAGCGCATTCAGGGCGAAGGCCGCGCCGCTCTCGCGCTGGCACCAGCGGCAGTGGCAGCAGTGCACGATGAGGGGCGCGCCGCGCATGGCGTAGCGCACGGCGCGGCAATCGCAGCCGCCCCTCGTCTCGTGCGGCGCCGCGCCGCTCACCGATGCAGCGCGCGGGCGCGCGCGCCGGCGGCGAAGCCCCGAGCGCGCATCACTTGGCCGCGGCGGAGCCCGAGCCCTTCAGACACGTCTTCATGAAGGACTTGCGCGCATCGCCCTTCAAGCCCTGCGCCGTCGCGTCCGCGTTGCAGCTCTTCATCTTTTCCTGCTGGCTGTTGGTCTTGGCGGGCGCCGCCGGCTCGTCCGAGAGACAAGTCTTCATGTAGGACTTGCGCTCGGCGCCCTTCAGGCCCTTGGCGGTCGCGTCCGCGTTGCAGGTCTTCATCTTCTCCTGCTGGCTGTTGGCGGGCTTGGCCGCCGCCGCCGGCGCCGCCTGTGCAAACGCCGCGGAGCCGGCGAGCAGTGCCAGTGCCGCACCCGCCACGATCGCGCCTGTGATCCGTCTCATGTCCCCCTCCCCCTTGATCGATCCGGTCATGAATGAAAGTCCGGGCGCCATTATGGTACACCCGCCATCGCCCTACTCCATGTCCGGGTAGGGTCCCTTGCCGCCGTCGGCGATGAAGCGGTCGATGCGCGCCGTGAGCACCGGCAGCGGCACCGAGCCGAGCTCGAGCACCGCGTCGTGGAAGGCACGCAGGTTGAAGCGCTCGCCGAGCGCCTTCTCGGCGCGCGCGCGCCCCTCGAGGATCGTGCGCTCGCCGAGATAGTAGGACAGCGCCTGGCCGGGCCAGGCGATGTAGCGATCGACCTCGGTGCCGATCTCGCGCTCGGGCAGCGCGGTGTATTCGCGCATGTAGGCGAGGGCCCGCTCGCGCGTCCAGCCCTGCGAGTGCACCCCGGTATCGACCACGAGGCGCACGGCGCGCCAGATCTGGTAGCCGAGCATGCCGAAGCGGTCGTAGGGCGTCTCGTACATGCCCATCTCGTCCCCGAGCCGCTCGCAGTAAAGCGCCCAGCCCTCCCCGTAGGCGGAGATGTAGGAGAGGCGGCGGAAGTCGGGCTGGCCCTTGTGCTCCATGGCGATCGGAATCTGGAACGCGTGCCCGGGGGCCGACTCGTGCAGCGTGAGCGCCGTGAGGTTGTAGAGCGGCCGGCTCGGCAGGTCGTAAGTGTTGAGGAGGTAGACGCCCGGGCCGCCGCGGCCCGCCGTGTAAAAGGGCGCCAGATCCTCCGGCACCGGCCTGATGGCGAAGCGCGCGCGCGGCAGGTAGCCGAAGTAGGTCGCCGCCTTGCCGTCGAACACCTTGGCGATCCAGGCGGCGCGCATCAGCAGCTCCTGCGGCGTCTTCGCGTAGAAGCGCGGGTCGGTGCGCAGGAACTTCAGGAACGCCGGGAAGTCGCCGGTGAAGCCGGTGGCGTGCATCTGCTCGAGCATGGCCGCGTGCAGCCGCGCCACCTCGGACTCCCCGAGCCTGTGGATGTCGGCCGGGTCCATGTCGAGGGTGGTGAACTCGCGGATCTTCGCCCGGTAGTACGCCTTGCCGTCCGGCAGCGCCTCGGCGGCGAGCGTGGTGCGCGCCCCCGGCAGGTACTCAGCGCGCATGAAGGCGAGGAGCCTCACGTAGGCCGGCTGCACCACATCGTGGATGGTGGCGAGCGCCTCGGCGCGCAACGCCGCCTGCTTGTCGGGCGCGATTCCCGGCATCTCCCTGAAGGGCGTGTAGAAGAGGCTCGCCTCCGGGGTGGCGTTGGTGACGGCGGTGATCGAGGCGTCGCGCCCCTCGAGCGTGACCCGCGGCGGCGTGAAGCCGCGCTTCAAGCCGGCGCGCATTTCCGCCATCTGCTCCTCGAAGTAGCGCGGGATGTCGCGCATCTGCGCGATCCAGTGCCGGTAGTCGATGAGGGTGCGGAACGGCCGGCGCGCCGTGTAGCCGAGATCCGTCCAGAAGGCGGAGTCGGAGTTGGCCGGCATCTCGTAGTCGCGGAAGCGCTGGCGGTCGATCAGCACCTGAAGCTGCGCGCGGTAGATGTCGTAGTTGACCTGCGCCTCGCCCGAGAGGCTGGCGCGTGCGACGGCATTCACCCGCGCCAGGGTCTGCTCCCAGTAGGCGCGCCGTGCCTCCTGCGAGGCCGGATCGACCTTCGGCAGGTGGTCGGCCACCGGCGCGGCGCTGTCCTCCTCCGCCGCCAGCTGCGCGCGGCGCCAGCTCCATTCGGCTTCGTAGATCGCCCGAAAGCGCGCGTCCGCCGCCTGCTGCGCCGACTCGTGCGAGCAGCCGCCGAGCCCGGCGGCGGCGAGCAGCGGCAGCAGGACGAGCCTCAGACCGGGATGAAGAGCGTGCATCGGTGCGCTGCCTCGGGTCCGTCAAAAGGGCGACAGCATACTGCAAACGTTGCGCGCCGCCCGCGCCGCGCGGTACAAGGAAGCACCCTATGTGGAAGCCGATCGTCGCCGTCAGCGCCGGATCGAGCCTCGGCGCGCTGCTGCGCTGGTGGCTCGGCACGCGTCTCAACGCGCAGTTCCCGCCGATTCCCCCGGGCACGCTCGCCGCCAATCTCATCGGCGGCTACGTCATCGGGGTGGCGGTGGCCTTCTTCGCGACCTATTCGGCGCTCGCCCCCGAGTGGCGCCTGTTCGTCATCACCGGCTTCTGCGGCGGGCTCACCACCTTCTCGACCTTCTCGGCCGAGGTCGTGGCGCTGCTGCAGCAGGGCCGCGGCAGCTGGGCGCTCGCCGCCGTGGCGACGCATCTGGCCGGCTCGCTCCTCATGACGCTCGCCGGCATCGGCACGGTCGTCTGGATGAAGGGCTGACATGCAAGGCTCGTTCCTGCGGTTCTACGTGCACGAGGGCCATCGCTACCGCGGGCGGCTGGTGTGGGAGTGGCTGCTGGAGGAAGCCAACCGCTTCGGCATCCGCGGCGGCTCGGCGTTTCGCGCCATGGCCGGCTTCGGCCGCCATCACGTACTGCACGAGAGCAACTTCTTCGAGCTCGCCGGCACCCTCACCGTGGAGGTGGAGTTCATCGTCACCGAGGATGAAGCGGGCAAGCTCCTGGCGCATCTGCAGGCGCACCCGGTGCGGCTCTTCTACGCGCAGATTCCCGCCACCTTCGGGATCCTGAACCCCGACCGCGCCGACTGAGGCGCTACTTGCGCTCGATGGTGTGCAGCGGCACCGTCGCCGACGGCGCGCGCACCGGCCGGTCCGGCTCGGGCGCGGCGAGTGGCGAGGCTTCGCGGAGCGACGCCAGGCAGCGGGCCGCGAGCTCCTGGTACTCGCGCGTGCCGGTCGCCTTCCAGGCGAGCTCCGCGGGCTTGAGCTCGCGCACCACGCGGGCCGGCACGCCGGTGACGAGCGTGCGCGGCGGCACGACGAAGCCGGCGCGCACGAAGCTCGAGGCGCCGACGAAGGCCTCCTCCCCGACCACGACGCCGTCCATGACGACCGCGTGGATGCCGATGAGCGCACCGCGGCGCACGCTGCACCCGTGCAGCACCGCGCCATGACCGACGTGTGCCTCTTCCTCGAGCCGCACGTCCTGCCCCGGGAAACTGTGCAGCACGCAGTTGTCCTGCACGTTCGAGCCCGCGCCGAGGAGGATGCGGCCGAAGTCCCCGCGCAGCGAGGCACCGGGCGCCACGTAGCAGTCGGCGCCGATCAGCACGTCGCCGATCAGCACGGCGAGCGGATGCACGAAGGCGCGCGGGTCGACGACCGGCGTGAAACCCTCGAAGACGTAGGCGGGCATCTTAAGCGCGTCCCTTGCCGAGGAGCGCCGCCACCCGGGCGCGGAACTCCGCGGACTTGAGGCGCGCCCCGAACTCGGCGATCTCCGCGTCGATGCGCGCGAGCAGCGGCGCCGGATCGCCCCGCAGCAGCCGCTTGGTGGCGCGCAGCGCCCCGGCGGGTTGCTGCGCGAGGCGCAGCGCCAGCGCGCGGGCCTCAGCGGCCAGTCCCGCCTCGGCGACCACGCGGTTGACGAGCCCGAGGCGCTCGGCGCGCTGCGCATCGAGCGGCGCGCCGAGGAGCAGGAGCTCGGCGGCGCGCTGCGTACCGGCGAGGCGCGGCAGGAGCAGCGAGCTGCCGGCCTCGGGCACCAGGCCGAGCGCGACGAACGGCATGCTGAGGACGGAGCCCTCCGCCGCGACCACGAGATCGCAGTGCAGGAGCAGCGTCACGCCGATGCCGACGGTCTGGCCGTGCACCGCGGCGATGAGCGGCTTGTCGAAGGTGGCGAGGCGGTGCAGCACCTCGATGACCGGGTGCGTGGCGGTGAGCTCGGTGCTGAGGAAGTCGTTGAGGTCGTTGCCGGCGGTGAAGCTCGCCCCCGCGCCCGAGAGCAGCACCGCGCGCACCGCCTCGTCCGCGAGCGCCGCCTCGAGCTGCCGGGCGAGCGCAGCGTACATCGCGAGCGTAATGGCGTTGCGCTTCTCGGGCCGGTTGAAGCGCAGCTCGAGGACGCCGTCGCTGAGTGAGCTGAGGAGATGCTCGCTCATGCGCGCGGCTCTAATGCGGCGCCGGGTGGCTGCGGAAGTCCACCTCGCTGTCCGCCGCGAGCCACGCGAGCGCCGCCCAGGCGGCGACATTCTGGTCGAGCTGCTCGCGGTCGACCTTGTCGAGGGTGTCGTTGGCCGTGTGGTGGGTGTCGAAATAGAGCGAGCCGTCCTGCAGCAGCGCGAAGGCCGGCACCCCGGCCTCGACGATCGGACCGACGTCGGTGCCGGCGTGACCGGCCGGATCGTGCGCGGCCAGCACGCCGATCGGCCCGAGGACGCGCATCGCGGTGGTCGCGAGGTCGCTCTTCGCCACCGCCGCCGGCAGCGCCAGGGCGTAGACCCGGTCGGTGCCGAAATCGCTCTCGCCGGCGAGCACGTGGCGCGCGAGCTCGGCCTGGTGGTTGTTCGCGTAGGCGTGGCCGCCGAAGGCGCCGAAGGGGGCGACCGGCTGCGCCACTTCCTCGGAGCCGAAGAGCACGACGCGCACCGTGCGCCGCGGGGGATGATGCGGCAGATCGAGGATCAGCTTCGCCGCGGCGGTCACGATCGCGGTCCCGGTGCCGTCATCGATCGCCCCGGTCCCCTGGTCCCAGCTGTCGAGGTGCGCGCCGAGCAGCACGAACTCCTCCGGATGCACGCGCCCCGGGACATCCGCGATCACGTTCTGCGAGTGGGCATCGTGCACGGTGGAGGCGGTCGAGTAGAGCCGAATGCGCACCTTGACGCCGAGGGCCGCGAGCCGCTCGAGCTGGTCGGCATCGGGCGCGGCGAGCGCGAACGCGGGCACCGGCACCTTGCCGCCGACGTACGCCGTGGTGCCGGTATGCGGCAGGCGGTTGCTGTCGGTGCCGACCGAGCGCAGCACGAAGGCGATCGCGCCGCGCCGGGCGGCTTCGGCGGGCCCGTCGCTGCGCGCCTCGACCGCCACGCCATAGCCCGCGCCGTCCTGGGTGCGCACCATGTGCGCGGCCACGAAGGCGATCTTGCCGGTGAGCGCGTTGGCGGGCGCCGCCTTCAGATCCGCGAACGTCGGAAAGATCACGACCTCCCCCTCGATCCCGGTGGGGGGCGTCGGCGGCGACTCGCCGAGCGCCGCGACCGCGAGCGGCTGGTTCACCGGGCCGACGATCTGCCCCGACTCGAGGCCGCGCACCCAGGCGGTGACCGGAAAGCTCTCGAGGTGCACGTTGGAGAAGCCGAGTGCCTTCAGGCGCTCCACCGCCCACTCGGCGGCCTGGCGCTCGTTCTCCGAGCCGGCCGGGCGCGGGCCAAAGCGCGTGGTGAGCTCGCTCACCCAGTCCCAGGCGAGGCTCTCCCCGGCGAGCGCGGTATCGCGCAGCTGCGCCGCGGTCTGCTCATCCGTCGGCTCGCTCGCAGCGGGAGCGGCCGCGCGGGCCGCCGCCGCCGGCAGGCCGATGACGCACAGCAGCGCGAGGAGCGATGCCGGCGCGACTGAGGCGCGGACCGCGCGCGCAGCGCAAGCAGGGAAGTTGGGCACGGGAGCTCCGCCTGAAGGCTCTGAAGAGGCGGCATTCTAGCGGTGCGGCGGGGGCGCGCGCACCCTGCATCGCGTGCGGCCCGCGGCCGCGCCGGGGCGGCTACTTCGGCAGCTGCGCGACCGGCGCCGGGCGGGCGAGGTAGAAGCCCTGCGCGTAGTCGACGCCGATTCTCTTGAGCTCATCGAGCACGGCCTGCGTCTCGACGCATTCGGCGACGGTGGCGATCCCGAGCGCGCGCCCGACCTTGCCGATGGCCTCGACCATGCTGCGATTGACCGGATCCTGGGCGACGTGGCTGACGAACTGGCCGTCGATCTTCAGGTAATCGACCGGCAGGGACTTCAGGTACGTGAACGAGGAGACGCCGGTGCCGAAGTCATCGAGCGAGAACTTGCAGCCGCGCGACTTGAGCTCGCTCATGAGATAGCGGGCGTTGGAGAGGCTCGTGACGGCGGCGGTCTCGGTGATCTCGAAACACAGGGCATTGGCGATGGCGGGCTCCGTTACGCTCTGCAGCACGAAGTCGACGAAGGACTGCTCGTTGAGCGAGGTGCCCGAGAGGTTGACCGCGAGCAGCGGCAGCTGCTCGCCGCGCCGGGCGCGTTCCCTGAGGAGCCCGAGCGCGTGGTTCACCACCCAGCGGTCGATCACCGGCATGACGTTGTAGCGCTCGGCCGCCGGGATGAACTCCGACGGCGGCACCAGCTCGCCGTTGTCGTCGCGCAGCCGCACGGTGAGCTCGTGGAAGCTCACCCCCGTGGCGGCGCCGAGCGGCACGATCGGCTGGAAGAAGATCTCGAAGCGGTTGTCCTCGGCGGCGCGCGTGACGCGCGACACCCACTGCATCTCGCGGTGGCGGTGGGAGACGCCGTCGGCCTCGTAGACGTGGATGCGGTTGCGGCCCGCGTCCTTGGCGGCGTAGCAGGCGATGTCGGCCGCGCTCATGACGCTCGTGACGTTCTCGGTCTCGGCGCGGATCTGCACGATGCCGATGCTGGCGCCGACCGAGAGCGTGCTGCTGGCCCACACGAAACGGAAGTCGCGGATCGCCTGGCGAATGCCCTCGGCGATGCGGGTCGCCTGCTCGACGGTGCAACCCTCGAGCAGCACGCCGAACTCATCGCCCCCGAGGCGCGCGATGGTGTCGGTGGTGCGCACCCGCGTCTGCAGCAGCCCGGTGACGTCGCGCAGCAGCCGGTCGCCGGCCTGGTGTCCGCAGGTGTCGTTCACGACCTTGAACTGATCGAGGTCGATATAAAGGAGCGCATAGGCGCCCTCGCCGCGCTGCGCCGAGAGCAGCGCCGCGTGCAGCCGGTTGTCGAACTCGCGGCGGTTGATGAGGCCGGTGAGCGCGTCGTGGCTCGCCTGGTAGGCGAGCGCGCGCTTGAGCCGGCGCTCGCGCGTGACGTCATGGAACACGACCACCGCGCCGATGACCCGGCCGCTGCGATCGGAGATCGGCGCGGCGGATTCCTGGATCGCGACCTCGTTGCCGGCGCGGGTGATGAGTACGGTGTGATCGGAGGCGGCGCTGCCCGTGCCGCGCCCGAGCGCCCCGGCGAGGGAGTTGGCGATCGGCTCGCGGGTGAGCTCGTCGACGAGCTTGAGCACCGCGCCGAGGGGCTGGCCGCGCGCCTCGGCCAGACTCCAGGCGGTCAGGTTCTCGGCGACCGGGTTCAGGTACTCGATGCGTCCGTCGGCGTCGGTGGCGATGACGGCATCGCCGATCGACTGCAGCGTCACCTGGGCGCGCTCCTTCTCGGCGAGCACCGCCTGCTCGGCGCGCTTGCGCGCCGTGATGTCGACGATCGTGCCCTCGTAGCCGAGGATGAGTCCGGTGGCATCGCGCATCGGGCGCGAGTTCTCGAGGATCACGAGCTGCTGCCCGTCGCGGCGGCGCATGAGAAACTCCGCATCGCGCATGCCGCCCTCGGCCTCGATGCGGCGGATGAATTCGGCGCGGTCGGCCGGGTCCCAGTAGAGCGCCGCGGCGCTCGGCAGCGCGTAGAGCTGCTCGGCGCTGTCATAGCCCATCAGGGCGACGAACGCCGGATTGACCGAGAGCAGCCGGCCGTCGCGGCCGCTCTGATACACGCCCTCGGCGATGCTCTCGAAGAGCCCGCGGAACTTCGCCTCGCTGCTGCGCAGCGCCTCTTCCGCGAGCCGCCGGCCGATGGCGATACCGGCGAGCTGCGCGGCGCGCGCCATGATCTGCGACTCGGCTGCCGTCGGCAGGCCCGGCTCGCTACGGTAGACGCCGAGGGACCCGAGCATGGTGCCGGCGGCCGCCTTGATGGGCGTCGACCAGGCGGCGCGCAGTCCGGCGGCGAGCGCGACGTCACGCTGTTCCAGCCAGAAGCCGTCCTTGGCCACGTCCGCGACCAGCACCTGGCGGCCGAGGTACACGGCCGCGGCGCAGGAGCCGTTACGGATATCGATGGTGGCGCGCGACAGCGCCGCGCGCATCGGCTCGGGCAGATGCGGCGCCACCATGTGCGCGAAGGAGCCGCCGCCCTCGGCGAGCACGCTCACCGAGCACACGGTGCCGACGCCGACCGATTCGACCAGGCTCGTGATGGAGGCGAGCACCTGCGGCAGCGGCGCGGCGCGCGTCACGAGCTCGAATACCTCGCGCTCGGCGGCCGCGACCCGCTCATTGCGCTTGCGCTCGGAGATGTCGGCGATGCTGCCGCGCACCAGCTGCTTGCCGCCGCTCGGCAGGCGCACCAGGCGCACCTCGCACATGATCTCGCGGCCGGCGGCGTTGCGGTGCGTCCACTCGAACACCGGCGTGCCGCCCTCGAGCGCCTGCTGCACGTAGGCGCGGGCGCGCTCGGCGGAGGGCGTGCCGTCGGGCTGCAGCACCGGGCTCATCTCCACCGGCCCGAACTCGAGCAGCCGCGCGCGCTCGAGGCCGAAGAGCTTCTGCGCCGGGAGATTCGCATCCATGAAGCGCCCGGAGTCGACGTCGAGCACCACGATCGCCTCGGGCGCGTGATCGACCAGGAGCCGATAGCGCGCCTCGTTCTCGCGCACCGCCTGCTCGGACTGGCGCCGCTCGGTCACATCGCGCAGGCACAGCACGAACATCTCGCGCCGCGACAGCGGCGCCTTGCTGACCGCGATCTCCGCCGGGAAGGTCTCGCCGTCCTTACGGCGCGCCCACAGCTCGCGCGCCCGCAGGTCGAGTCCCGTGTCGCCGGTGCTGGCCGCGTAGCGCTGCAGCGCCTCGCTCACCGTCTCGCCGCTCGCGAGCTGCGGCAGCAGCAGATCGATGCGCTGGCCGATCACTTCGGCCTCCGCGTAGCCGAACACGCGCTCGCCGGTCGGATTGAAGGTGCGGATCACCCCGTCCTCATCGAGCGCCAGCACCACATCCTTGATGTGGTCGAGGATCACCTGCAGGTGCCCGGAGCTCTGCTCGCGCGCCTCGTGGGCGAGCGCGCGCGCCTCATCCGCCATCAGCCGCATCGACTCGACGATGCCGCGCCGCTCGCGCTCGGCCGTGTGGTAGTGATCGTTGATCAGCTTCAGCAGCATCCCGAGATCGGGCGTGGCGCTCCCGGTGCGCAGCTGCAGCTCTTTGAGCTGCGCCCGCAGCGCCGGGTGCAGGTCCGTGCCGTCATCCGGGCGCGGGTCGGCCCGCACGAGCGTCGTGGTCTGCCCCGGGATCACTTCCTGGGGCTCGCCGAGCGTCCTGATGCTCCGGGTGTTTGACATAATGAAGCTGGCTGGGCCCGATTCAGATCATACGGGGGGCCCCGGGGGCGGCCCGTGAAGCCTCTCCCGATTCTGGCGGGTCTCCGGGACGGTTTTATTGCGCCGCGGCAGGCGGCCTGGGTGGCGACTGGCCCGCGGCCGCTGCCGGGGTGGCGCCGATATCGGTGAGGCCGTTCCCGGCGATGATCGGGATCGCGTACGAGACGCTCGCCGGCTGACCCGCCGCCGACACCTGCAGGGTGGCCGTCAGGGTAAAGATGCCATTGCGGTGCGCTACCACCTTCACGGCGTGGTGGATGGGATTGCCGTAGGTGGGCTTGTCCGTGGGCGCAATCGTGTCCCCGGCGACGACCTCCAGTCCGTCATCGCCCTGCACGACTCCGGAGAAGCGGTCGATCGTATCGGCGAGGGGCACGAGGACCAAGTCCACGTCGACCGGGGCGCCGACCTCGGGACGCTGGCCGACCTCGAATTTCAGATCGAGGAGCTGAGGACCCCCCTTGGTGGCAGCGACGCCGCTCACCAGGTACGGCGAGAGCGTGTTCGCGGGACCCGCGGCCTTCTTCACCGGGCCGGGGACTTTGGGCTGATTCGCCGCGGGGTTCTTGCCCGAGCCGCAGCCGGCCGTTGTGAGCGCCGCCACGACGAGCAAGCCGGAGAGCAGATTCGCGCCTGAGATTCGCATGCGCCGGGCACGTTACCTCAAGAGCGAAAGCGACGCACGTGCGCGATCGGCATTTCGCGATCCCGCAGGCACTTCAGCCCCTGCCCTGCAGCAGCGGCGGATCGTCGATCGCCTCGATCTGCTCGAGCAGGTCCTGCACGTAGCCTTCCCAGTAGCGCGGCTCGCCGATCCAGGGAAAGGCGCGCGGAAAGGCCGGGTCGTTCCAGCGGTGCGCCACCCAGGCCGCGTGGTGCAGCATGCGCAACGCGCGCAGCGGCTCGATGAGCGTGAGCTCGCGCAGGTCAAAATCGGCGAACTGGCTATAGCCCTCGAGCAGCTCCCCCCATTGGCGCTGCTGCTCGGGCGCGGGCCCCGACAGCATCATCCACAGGTCCTGGATGCGCGGCCCCATGGCGCAGTCGTCGAGATCGACGAACGCCGGCCCCTGCTCGTTCCAGAGGAGATTGCCGAGGTGGCAGTCGCCGTGCAGACGGATCGCGCCGACCTCGCCCGCGGCGGCAAAGCCCGCGGTGACGCGCTCGAGCAGCGCGCCGCTCACGCTGGCGTAGCGCTCGGCGAGCGCCTCGGGCAACAGCGTGCCCGCGAGCACCTGGGCACGCGCCTCCCAGCCGAAGCGCTCGATGCCGATGCGCGGGCGCACCAGGAACGGCCGGCGTGCCCCCACCTGGTGCAGCCGCGCGAGCGTGCGTCCGAGGAGCTGCCGCGCCTGCGGCGCATCGAGCTCGGGCGCGCGGCCGCGCAGCCAGGGGAAGCAGGCGAAGCGGAAGTCGTGGTAGCGCAGCAGCGTCACGCCGTCGAACACCAGCGGCGCGGCCACCGGGAGCTCCGCGGCGTCGAGCTCGGCGGTGAAGGCGTGCTCCTCCAGGATCTGCGCATCGCTCCAGCGCGCCGGGCGGTAGAACTTGAGCACCACGATGCGCTCGCCGCTGTGCAGCTGGTAGACGCGGTTCTCGTAGCTGTTGAGCGCGAACAGCCGCCCGTCGGGGTCGAG
>DATKPR010000096.1:0-49845 GCA_035523985.1 Steroidobacteraceae bacterium
TCATAGTTGCCAACGACGACAACTACGCTCTGGCTGCCTAACCGCAGCTGACCTCCGAACGGCTCGTGCCTGTGCGACCGTCTCGGGGGACGCGTTCACAGGATCGCGCTCCGGCGTTGCGAGCAGGCCGGTGCGTTAAGAGTCACTGATCGCTGGCGCGGCGTCTTCCCTGCTCCTCGGGTAGCGCAGCGCGAGAAATAAAGAGCGAGCTACGTACGTAGATCCTGAAGTCTAGGACTTGCGGACGGGGGTTCGATCGAGGGTCGCATCAGTCCGCGAGGGCTGAGTGAAAACGGAGCTCACATCGGTGAAACCTGACGCCGCCTTGACCAGGGGCATGGCAACGCCGAGGGGTAGGAAGAGGGCCAACCTCAGGCCTGCCCTGTAGAGACTCATAGATCCGCCGAAGGCTCCTTGCCCCGGGTGGACACTAGGATCCAGTGGGACATCACCGCTGGATAACACGCTCCGCATCCGCACGGGCATCGGCACGTGTGGATGAAGGCATAGTCCGGCCCGTGGCGAAAGCCGCGGATGTGCTGTCCCCCCGCCTCCACCATAGAGAGGACCCCGGCCGCAAGGCCGGGGTCGCATGGCACGAGGCCAAAGCGAACTGACTCAGGCGGCAGCAGAGCTAGCGCGCCTGCCCATCGAGCGACGTGAGCGCGCCGTAGAGATCCGGCCGCCGGTCGCGGAATACGAACCAGTTGTCGCGCAGCTCGCGCGCGGCCTCGAGGTCGAAGGTCTGCACCAGCACGGCGTCGCCCTCCTCCGGCGCCTCGGCCACCTTCGCCCCCAGCCCGTCGGCGATGAAGGAGGAGCCGTAGAAGCGGATGTAGAGCCCCTGCGGGTCCTGCAGCGAGCGCTCGAGGCCGTAGCGGTTGGCGGCGATGAGCGGCGTCAGGTTCGCGGCGGCGTGTCCCTGCTGCGTGCGCTGCCAGTGCTCGCGCGAGTTCACCGGCAGCGCCGGGGGCGGCTCGGTGCCGATCGCGGTCGGGAAGAACAGCAGCTCCGCCCCCATGAGCGCCATGGCGCGCGCCGTCTCCGGGAACCATTGGTCCCAGCAGATGCCGACGCCGATGCGCGCAAAGCGCGTCTGCCACACCCTGAAGCCGGTATCGCCGGGAGAGAAGTAGTTCTTCTCCTGGTAGCCGGGCCCGTTGGGAATGTGCGACTTGCGGTAGACGCCGAGGTTGCTGCCGTCGGCATCGAGGATCGCGACGGAATTGAAGTAAGCGGGACCGGCGCGCTCGAAGAAGCTGATCGGCAGCACCACGCCGAGCTCGCGCGCCACGGCGCTGAAGTGCCGCACCGCCGGGTCCTCGCCGACGCTGTGGGCGAGACCGAGGTGCCGCGCGTCCTGCTCGATGCAGAAGTACGGCGTCTCGAACAGCTCCGGCAGCAGGATGATCTGCGCGCCCCGGGCGGCGGCGCTGCGCACCAGCGACTCGGCGTGCGCGAGGTTGGCGCGGGTATCCCAGCTGCACGACATCTGCAGCGCGGCGACCGTCACCGGCCGCGGCGCGCGGCGGAAATGCGCGGGAGTCTGTGACATGCGATCGATTCTACTAGCTCGCGCGTCTCGCCTGGAGCGAGGCTTCGACGAGCTCGGTGATGCGCGTGGCGGTCTCGAGCGCGGTGAGCCCGGCCTCCCCGGTGACCACCGGCGGCTTGCCACCGCGGATGCAGTCGAGGAAGGAGTCGATCTCGGCCTTGAGCGCATCGCCCTGCTCGAGGTTCTGCTCCTCGATGCTGACCGGCAGCGGGCCGGGGCCGTCCTGCGCGGTGCGCTTGCGGATCACGGTCAGAATCTTCTGCTGCAGGTCGAGCGAGAGATAGGCGTCGTCCTCGAAGACGCGCAGCTTGCGCTCGGTCTTGAGGCTCACGCGCGAGGCGGTGGCATTGGCGACGCAACCGTTGGCGAAGCGGATGCGCGCGTTGGCGATATCGATCTCGTCCGAGAACACCGGCGTGCCGATCGCATCGATGGTGCTGATGGGGGCGCCGACGATGGTTTGCACGATGTCGATGTCGTGGATCATCAGATCGAGCACCACGTTCACGTCGGTGCCGCGCTCGCGATAGGGCGCGAGGCGGTGGCATTCCACGAAGCGCGGCGCATTGAGGTAGGGCATCGCCGCCAGGATCGCGGCGTTGAAGCGCTCGAGGTGCCCGACCTGGAGGATGCGCCCGGCACGCGCGGCGGCGGCGATCAGCGCGCGCGCCTCGGCCGCGGTCTCGGTGATCGGCTTCTCCACCAGCACGTGCGCGCCGCGCTCGAGGAACTCGCGCGCGATGGGAAAGTGCGCCGGCGTCGGCGTCACGACGCTCACCGCGTCCACCGCGCCGAGCAGCTCGCGGTAATCGGGGAGCGCGCGGGTCTTCAGCTCCGCGGCCACCTGCTCGCGGGCCTCCGCCCGCGAATCCACGACCGCCACCAGCTCGCAGCCCGCCGCCTGGGCGTACTTCTGGGCGTGGAACCTGCCGAGGTAGCCGACCCCGATGACCGCGGTTCTGATTTTCTGCATGACAACGTTATTATGCCCGCCCTCATGGCCAGCACGCCCCCGACCCCGGAGCCCCCACGCGAGCCGCACCCCCCGCGCTCGCGGCTGTCATTCGGCGCGCTGGCCGCGCTTTCCCCGCTGCGGCGCGAGCTGATCGCCGTCGGGGCGGCGCTGGCATTCGGGCTGCTGGTGATGCCCTTGCTCATCTGGTTCGGGGGCAACCGGGTGCTCGGCCCCTATACGCATGGCGACGACCCGAAGGCGGGCCCCGGGGCGCTGTTCGCCGATTATGTCGTCGCTCTCGCGCACGGCTCGGCGGTGTTCTGGGGGGTGGCGCTCGGGCCCCTGCTGCTGCTCTTGCTGGTGCAGGGCTTCCTGAGGCTCCTCAGGACCGTTCCCCAGCTGCGCCGGGGGTCACCGCCGGCCTCCCCGCCACCCCCTGAGCGCCCGGCGCGGCGGCCTCAGGTCGGCCAATAGAGCCACAGGACGAGCGCGAGCACGGCCACGGTCGAGCCGTGCGCCGCCAGCCGCCAGCGCTCCTCGCGCGCCTGGCTGTAGAAGCTCGCGAACGAGGCCGCGGCGAACAGGGTGAACACGGCGATCGCCCGCACGAGGTGCGAGTGCTCGGGCGCGAAACGCTGCTCGTTCTGCGGCAGCAGCAGGATCACGATCCAGGTCATGATGAGCCCGGAGGCCAGGGCGATGGCCGAGCCGGCCAGTATCGCCAGCAATGCTGTCAAAGGCTTCATGCTGTGAGCACCGCACTTGCTAAAGGCGAACTGTACGCTCTAGCCTTGCTCTAATGGAGTTTACCGAAGCTGTGGGCTGACCCGATGACCGAATCGCTGCGCCGTTCTTCAGGATGGATTACCGCCTGCCTGGTGGCGCTGGCGGCGCTGGTGCTGGCCGGCTCGGCGCAGGTTCCGGCGAGCACCTCGCTGCTGCCGCCCGGAGCGATCGCGCCCACGGAGGCGCAGCGCGCCACCGCGCGCAAGATCGGCCGCATCCTCGAGGAGGCGCATTACAGCCACGCTCCGATCGATCGCAAGATGTCGGAGGTCGTGTTCCAGCGCTATCTGGAGTTCCTCGACCCGCAGCGCAGCTACCTGCTCGCCTCCGACATCAGCGACTTCTCGGTCTACCGCGACCAGTTCGACGAGATGATCCGTACCGGCGACGTCGAGCCGGCGTACCTGATGTTCGCGCGCTTCCAGCAGCGCAATCGCGAGCGCATCCAGTACGCGCTCTCGCAGCTGCAGACCGAGCCGGACTGGACCGTGGACGAGTCGTTCGATTACGACCGCACCAAGGCCCCGTGGCCGGCCGATGCGGCGCAGATCAACGACCTGTGGCGGCGGCGCGTGAAGAACGACGCGCTCTCGCTGCTGCTCACCGGCAAGCAGTGGCCGGAGGCCGCCGACATCCTGCGCAAGCGCTACGAGCGCGTGCTCAAGCGCATCGACCAGGTGACGAGCGAGGACGTGTTCGAGAACCTGATGAACGCCTACGCGCGCGCCTTCGATCCGCACTCGAGCTATTTCTCGCCGCGCAGCTCCGAGGAATACCGCATCCAGATGAGCCTCAACTACGACGGCATCGGCGCCTCGCTGCAGGTGGTCGACGACTACGTCACCATCATGAACGTCATCGAGGGCGGCCCCGCCGCGGTCGCCGGCACGCTCAAGACCAACGACCGGATCACCGGCGTCGGCCAGGGGCACGACGGTGCGCTCACCGACGTCATCGGCTGGCGGCTCGATGACGTCGTGCAGCTGATCCGCGGCAAGGCGGGCACCAGCGTGCGGCTGCAGATCCTCCCGGGGGGCGCGGCTCCCGGCAGCCCCGAGAAGACGCTCGAGTTCGTGCGCAACAAGATCACGCTCGAGGCCCAGGCGGCGCACAAGGAGGTCAAGACCGTGGCGCGCAACGGCCGCGTCTACAAGATCGGCGTCATCACCGTGCCGGGCTTCTATCAGGACGTCGCCGCGCAGAACGCCGGGGACGAGAACTACCGCAGCACCACGCGCGACGTGGCGAAGCTGCTGCGCGAGCTCAAGAGCGAGAACATCGACGGCCTGGTGCTCGATCTGCGCGGCGATGGCGGCGGCTACCTGCCCGAGGCCACCGCGCTCACGGGACTCTTCATCGATCATGGCCCGGTGGTGCAGCTGCGCGACACCTCGGGGCGCCTGGAAGTGCTCGACGACCCCGAGCCGGCCCCCGCCTACGACGGACCGCTCGCCGTGCTGGTGGACCGCATGAGCGCCTCGGCCTCCGAGATCTTCGCCGGCGCGATCCAGGACTATCACCGCGGGCTGATCCTCGGCCAGACCACCTTCGGCAAGGGCACGGTGCAGAACCTGGTGCCGCTCGATCGCTGGAGCAAGGATCCGGTGAACGGCCAGCTGACGGTGACCATCGGCAAGTTCTACCGCGTGACGGGTGAAAGCACCCAGCATCGCGGCGTCGAGCCCGACATTCCGCTCGCCTCGCCGCTGGATACCAAGGAGCTCGGCGAGAGTGCGCTCGAGTCCTCGCTCCCCTGGGACCGGATCGCCGGCGTGCCCTTCAAGACCAGCCCCGTGAGCAGCAGCGAGCCGGCGCTGGCGACGCTCGCCTCCGCCGAGGACATGCGCGCCCAGCACGACCCCGACTATCGCTGGCTGGTGTCGGACATCGCCGCCATCGATACGCTGCGCGCGGAGAAGAGCGTGTCGCTCAACCTCAAGGTGCGGCGCGAGCAGCGCGCCCGCGAGGACAAGGAGCGGCTCGAGCGGGAGAACAGCCGCCGGGTCGCCAAGAATCTGCCGCCGCTCAAGAGCGTCGCCGACCTCGACAAGGCCAAGGACGACGAGCCCGATGTGATGCTGGATCAGGCGGCGCAGATCATGACCGACGTCGTCACCGGGGTACGCGTCGCGCCGCTGCAGAAGACGGCGCGGGCCGGATAGCTACCGCAGCAATACGCGAAACAGATCCCAGGTGTCCTCGGCCAGCACGTTCGGCACGTGCGCCGAGCCCTCGGGAGCCGCGCCCACCGAGTCGCTCGTAGGACAGGTATCGGCGGCGCCGCGATAGACGATCGCGGGCTTCAGTCTCTCGGTGTGTCGGCGGATCTCCTCGCCGAGCGCCACCTTGCTCGAGAGCAGCCGCTGCGCGCGGCCGATCTGGCCCATGAGCAGTACGCACTCCTTCGGGCCGCCGTAGAGGTCGGCCGCGGTGCGCCGCCCGGTGGCCTCGCGCGCCATCGCCAGCAGCGGCTGCTCGATCACCTGCAGTCGCTTGCACAGCACCTCGGCGTAGGCGATCGCCGCGAGGTTGATGGCCCGGCGTGCCTCGAGCGAGAGCCCGGGGAACTCCGGCAGCGACTCGGCGTTCACCGCCTCGAGGCGTGCCTGTGCCTCGATGAGCGCGGCGCTCGCCGCGGCCGCGGCCGCCTGCGCCCCGTGGATGCGCTTCTCGAGCGCGCGGCGCTTGAAATAGTGCCAGAAGCGGGTGAGCTTGCCGTGCTCGGCCTCGAGCTGCCCGACCAGTGCGCCGGCCTCCTGGTTGAGCTCCCGCGCGCCGGCGAGGCGCGCCTCGGCGGCCTGGCGGCGCGCGAACTGCTCGCGGTTGTGCAGCGCCAGGTGCGACTTGCGCTCGCGCTCATCCTGCTGGCGGGCGAGGTCGGCGACGAACTGCGCGATCAGCTCGCGGCCCGACTGCCACAGCCGCCGCAGCTGGTAGAAGGCGAGCGTCGAGTAGGCGGTATCGTTCGAGCCGAGGCGCGCTTCGAGCTCGTTCAGCATGTCCTGGATGCGCGCCGTGGCGGCTTCCTGCTGCTTGACGAGGTCCTTGAGGCGATAGGTCTCCTCCTGCAGCCCGCCGTAGGCCTTCTTGAGCTCGGCGCGGTTGCGGAACAGCTCGATCACCCGATGCTCGGGATCGGCCTCGCGACCTTCGGGGCGCAGGTTGAGCTTGAGAAATCCGAGTTGTCGCAACGCGTTCATGAGAAGTCGGGCGGGCGACCGCCCCTTCTCATGCGCCGGCGGTGAGCCTTGTGCGGGATGAGAAGCGATGACCTCGCTCCACACAGTATTCCAGCCATTTATTTAACATCACGTTGCGCGCCCAACGCTGATCCAGTTCACGCTCCGCGCGCGTGCGCAGCGCCTTGAGCACCGGCTGGGTGTGAACCGTCGCCCATTGCTGCGCCTCGACGAGATGGGCGTCGTGGTAGATGCGCAGGCGCATGTCCGGATAGCGGCTGGCGCCGTGCGCCTCGGGCAGGAGGTAGCTCAAGGCGACCGTACTGGTGTAGGGGGAGCGCTCGGTCACGGTGAGAACGAGATCACAATCCCCGGCGACCGCCGAGCGGTGCGCCCCGGCGAGCGAGGCGAGGGTCCCGGCGAGCCAGCCGAGGCGGATGAAGTTGCTCTCGTACAGCCCCATGAGCGCGACGAAGCTGCGCGGCCTGGCGCGCCAGGAAACCCGGGTCAGTGTGTCGTTCGCGAGCACGCGCCGACTATAGCGCGTGAATGCTGCTGCGCAAGCCGATGAGTGCGCGTTTTGTCGCCGCGGCGCGACCCGACTCGCTTGCAAATTCCGTGCGACGCGAGCGCGCGCACGCCTTAAGGACGCAAACGCCGCTCGATTGCGGTAGTGTTGAGAATCCGGCTGGCGATTTCCTCGATCGAGCACTCGGTGGTGTCGAGCGAGGGCAGCCCGAAGCGCGCGTACAGCGCCTCCGCCGCGCGCAGCTCGTACTGCACCTGGGCGCGCGAGGCGTAGCGGCTGTCCGGGCGGCGCTCGGAGCGGATCTGCTGCAGCCGTTCCGGCGTGATGGTGAGCGCGTAGAGCTTGCTGCGATAGGGCTCGAGCCGCGCCGGGAGCCTGCCGGCCTCCAGATCGTCCTCGGTGAGCGGATAGTTGGCGGCGAACACCCCGTACTGCAGCGCCATGTACACGCAGGTGGGCGTCTTGCCGACACGCGAGACCCCCACCAGCACCACGTCGGCATGCGCATAATCGCCGCCGGTGCCGTCGTCGTTGGCGAGCGCGAAGTTGGTGGCGTTGATGCGGGTGGTGTAAGCGGCGAGATCGGCGATGCCGTGCGCGCGGCCGGCGCGGTGCGTCGAGCGCACGCCGAGCTCGCGCTCGAGCGGGCCGACGAACGCGGCGAAGAAGTCCAGGAACAGCCCGTTGGCGCCGGCGACGATGTCGCGCAGATCGTCCTGCACCAGCGTACTGAACACGACGGGACGCAGCCCCTCCTCCGCCGCCGCGCGATCGATGCGCCGGACCACTTCCTGTGCCTTGTCAATGCTCGACACAAATGGCAAAGTCACCGCGCGAAATTCCACGCCCTCGAACTGGGTCATGAGGCTGTGACCCATCGTTTCGGCGGTCACGCCGGTCTGATCCGAGACGAAGAAGACGGTTCGACGGCTCATCGCCGCAGTCTTTCACCGCACGCGCAGCGGAGCAAGCATCCTTGAACCCCTATGTAATTCCCCTCGAGCAGCTGCAGATGCGCGACGTCGAGACCGTGGGCGGCAAGAACGCCTCGCTCGGCGAGATGATCGGCTCGCTGGCGAAGCTCGGCGTACGCGTGCCCGGCGGTTTCGCCACCACCGCCCACGCCTACCGCGAGTTCCTCGCGCAGGGCGGGCTCGATGCCCGCATCCGCGCCGAGCTCGCCGCCCTCGATGTCGACGATGTCGTGAAGCTCGCCGCGAGCGGGGCGCGCATCCGCGCCTGGATCCTGGCGACGCCCTTCAGTGCCGCGCTCGCCGAGGCGGTGCGCACGGAGCTCAGGCGCATGAGCGGCGGCGCCGAGATCGCCGTCGCGGTGCGCTCCTCGGCCACCGCCGAGGACCTGCCCGATGCCTCCTTCGCCGGGCAGCAGGAGACCTTCCTCAACGTGCGCGGCGAGGCGGCGGTGCTCGAGACCATGCACCACGTGTTCGCCTCGCTCTTCAACGACCGCGCCATCTCCTACCGCGTGCACCAGGGCTTCGATCACGGCGCGGTGGCGCTTTCGGCCGGCGTGCAGCACATGGTGAGGAGCGACCTCGGCGCGAGCGGCGTGATGTTCACCCTCGATACCGACTCGGGCTTCCGCGACGTGGTGTTCATCACCGCCGCGTGGGGACTCGGCGAGACCGTCGTGCAGGGCGCGGTCAATCCGGACGAGTTCTACGTCTACAAGCCGGCGCTGCGGGCCGGCAAGCACGCGATCGTACGGCGCAATCTCGGCGGCAAGGCCGTGAAAATGGTGTACGCGCCCGCCGGCAGCGCCGAGCGCGTCGCCACCGTCGAGGTGCCGCAGGCGGACCGCCAGCGCTTCTGCCTCGGCGACGCCGATCTCGAGGCGCTCGCCCGCCAGGCGCTCGTCATCGAGGAGCATTACGGCCGGCCGATGGACATCGAGTGGGGCAAGGATGGCGGTACGGGCGAGCTCTTCATCCTGCAGGCGCGTCCCGAGACGGTGCAGAGCCGCGCCGGCCGCACCGTGCAGCGCTACACGCTCAAGAACCGCTCGGCGGTGCTCGCCACCGGCCGCAGCATCGGCCAGCGCATCGGCTCAGGTCCCGCGCGCGTCATCCGCGACGTGAGCGAGATCGCCCGCGTGCAGTCGGGCGACGTGCTGGTCGCCGACATCACCGATCCCGACTGGGAGCCGGTGATGAAGCGCGCCGCCGCCATCGTCACCAACCGCGGCGGGCGCACCTGCCACGCGGCGATCATCGCCCGCGAGCTCGGCATCCCCGCGGTGGTCGGCTGCGGCGATGCCACGGCGCGCATCCGCGACGGCCAGCCGGTCACGGTATCGTGCGCCGAGGGCGACACCGGCTACGTGTACCAGGGGCTGCTCGAGTTCGAGCGCAAGCAGATCGAGCTCGACTCGCTGCCGAAGATCCCGGTGAAGATCATGATGAACGTCGGCAATCCCGACCGTGCCTTCGACTTCGCCGGCATCCCGAACCACGGTGTCGGGCTCGCGCGACTCGAGTTCATCATCAACCGCATGATCGGCGTACACCCGCGCGCGCTGCTCGAGTTCGAGCGCCTCGACGGCGAGCTGCAGCAGCAGATCCGCGTGCAGATGGCCGGCTACGCCGACCCGGTCGGTTTCTACGTCGAGAAGCTCGCCGAAGGCATCAGCCAGATCGCCGCGGCCTTCGCCCCCGAGCAGGTGATCGTGCGTCTCTCGGACTTCAAGTCGAACGAGTACGCCAACCTCATCGGCGGCGAGCGCTACGAGCCCCACGAGGAGAACCCGATGCTCGGGTTCCGCGGCGCCTCGCGCTATACGGATGAGGCCTTCCGCCCGTGCTTCGAGCTCGAATGCCGCGCGCTGAAGCGGGTGCGCGAGACCATGGGGCTCACCAATGTGGCGGTGATGGTGCCGTTCGTGAGAACGGTCGCCGAGGCGCGCCAGGTCACCGAGCTCCTCGCCGCCAATGGACTCAAGCGCGGCGTCGACGGCCTGAAGGTCATCATGATGTGCGAGCTGCCGACCAATGCGCTGCTGGCGGACGAGTACCTCGAGCACTTCGACGGCATGTCGATCGGCTCGAACGACATGACCCAGCTCACGCTCGGCCTCGACCGCGACTCGGCCATCGTGGCGAAGCTGTTCGATGAGCGCGACCCGGCGGTGAAGCGCATGCTGGCGATGGCGATCACCGCCTGCCGCAAGCACGGCAAGTACGTCGGCATCTGCGGCCAGGGGCCGTCGGATTATCCGGAGCTGGCGCGCTGGCTGCTCGAGCAGGGGATCGAGAGCATGTCGCTCAATCCCGATACCGTGATCGAGACCTGGCTGTTCCTGGCGCAGCACGGCAAGCCAGGGCAGGGATCTAACGGCTGAGGTCCCGCAGGCGCGCCTCGGATGCGGCGCGATCGTTGTCGTCGAAGATCTCGATCTCGAGGTGCTCGATCGTGGCCGGATCGAGGCAGCGCGCATTCACGCTGTAGCCGTCGGGATTCGAGCGCGGCACGTAGAACGACTTGATCCCGCAATGCCGGCAGAACAGGTGCCGGGCGGTGCCGGTGTTGAAGCGGTACTCGGTGAGGCTCTCGGCGCCCTGCAGCAGCCGGAAACGCGCCCGCGGCACGATCAGATGCTGATAGCCGCTCATGCGGCAGATCGAGCAGTTGCAGTCGCTCACCGTGAGGCGCGCCGGCGCCTCCACCTCGAAGGCCACCGCGCCGCAGTGACAGCCGCCCCGGTGCGTGACCAGGCTCAAGCGCCCCCCGCCCCCTGGTAGGCCGGCGCGAACAGCTTGGCGCGATAGTGGCGCAGCTCGCGGATCGACTCGTGGATGTCGGCGTGCGCGAGATGCGTGCCCTGCTTCACGAAGCCCTCGGCGACCGCCGGCGCCCAGCGGCGCGCCAGCTCCTTGAGCGTCGACACATCGAGGTTGCGGTAATGGAAGAAGCGCTCGAGGTCCGGCATCCAGCGCGCGAGAAAGCGCCGGTCCTGGCAGATGCTGTTGCCGCACATGGGGGAGCTGCCGGCGGCGACCAGCGGCATGAGGAACTCGAGCGTACGCTGCTCGGCCTCGGCGACGGTCACCCGGCTCGCCCGCACCCGCGCGAGCAGACCCGAGGAGCCGTGCTGGCGCTGGTTCCAGTCGTCCATGCGCGCGAGCACCTCCTCGCTCTGATGGATCGCGATCACCGGCCCGTCGGCGAGCACGCCGAGCTCGCGGTCGGTGACCACGGTGGCGATCTCGATGATGGAGTCCGCATCGGGCTTGAGGCCCGTCATCTCCAGATCGATCCAGACGAGGAAGTCGCCGCTCGGCATGTGCTTGGTGGTAGCGTGTCGCCCGGTGTGCGACCCATCGTATCACCTCCCATGAGCGAGACTCTCGAGGCCCGCGTGGTCGCCACCTTCGGCCGGCACATGACGGTGCGTACCGCCGACGGCCGGCTGCTGCGCGCCCGGCCCTTCGGGCGCGCCCTGGCGGTCGTGTGCGGCGATCGGGTGCAATGCCGCGCCGACCCGCGTCACGATGAGCTGCACGTGATCGCACTGTTGCCGCGGCGCAGCGCCCTCTACCGCGCCAACCTGCGCGGCGCCTCGGAGCCGGTGGTGGCGAACCTCGATGCGCTGCTCGTGGTGCTGGCGCCGCTGCCGGTCCCCGATCTCTTCGTCGTCGACCGCTACCTCGCCGCCGCCGCCTCGGCGCACATCGCGGCAACGCTGGTGGTGAACAAGGAGGAGCTCGGGGTCGACGCGGCGCTCGGCGCCGAGCTCGCCGCATATGCGGCGGCCGGCTATGCCGCGGTGCGCTGCTCGGCGGCGACTGGCGCGAGCCTCGCGGCACTGCTCGCGGCAATCCCCGCGGGCGCCGCCGCGGCGCTCGTCGGACAATCCGGCGTCGGCAAGTCCTCCCTGGTCGCACGACTCCTGCCCGGCGAGCAGGTGGCGATCGGTGAGCTGGTGCGCGCCGAGGAAGGCCGTCATACCACCACCGCCTCGCGGCTCTTCGAGCTCCCGGGGCAGCGCGCGCTCATCGACTCACCGGGCGTGCGCGACTTTGCGCCGGCAATCGACCGGCTCGATGCGCGCAGCCTCGGATTCGTCGAGGTCGAGCGGCTCGCCGCAGGCTGTCGCTTCCTCGACTGCCGGCACATGCGCGAGCCGGGCTGTGCGGTGCGCGCCGCGGTCGAGGCCGGCACGTTCCATGCGCGCCGCTACGAGAGCTACCGCAGGCTGCGGGTGCTGTTCGAGAAGCTCACCGCGGCCCGCGGACCGGCCGGGCGCAGCTGACGGGCGCCGCGGCGCGCGCCGCGCCCTCTCACACCGACTGGCGTCCCGCGAGCGCGTGCGCCAGCGTGCCGCCGTCGACGTACTCGAGCTCGCCGCCCACCGGCACGCCGTGCGCGATGCGGCTGGCACGGATGCCGCGCCGCGCCGCGAGCTCACTCAGGTAGTGCGCGGTGGCCTCGCCCTCGACGGTCGAGTTGGTGGCGAGGATCAGCTCCTGCACCGCGCCCTCGTCGAGTATCGCCTCGAGCTCACGCAACCCCAGCTGCTCGGGCCCGATGCCGTCGAGTGGCGAGAGGTGTCCCATCAGTACGAAATAGCGGCCGCGGTAGCTGCCGGAAGACTCGATCGCCATCACGTCCGCGGGCGATTCGACCGCGCACAGCAGCGCCGCTTCGCGCTGTGCCGCGCTGCAGATCGAGCACAGCTCGCTCTCCGTGAGCATGCGGCAGCGCCGGCAGCGCACCACCGACTCGAGCGCGGCGGCCAGCGCCCCGGCGAGGGCGCGCGCCCCGGGCCGCCCCTGCTGCAGCAGATGGAATGCCATGCGCTGAGCGGTCTTCGGTCCCACCCCCGGCAGGGCGCGCAGTGCTTCGATCAGCTGGGCGAGATGCGGCGAGTGCTTCATCGAGTCAGAACGGCAGCTTCATTCCCGGCGGCAGCGACAGTCCCGCCGTGAGGCTGCCCATCTTCTCCTGCACGCGCGCCTCCACCTTGTGTACCGCGTCATTGGCGGCCGCGGCGATCAGGTCCTCGAGCATCTCGCGGTCCTCGCCCGCCACCGCCGCCTCGATCTGCACGCGCTTCACCTCGTGCTTACCCGTCATGGTGATCTTCACCATGCCGCCGCCGGCCTCCCCCACCACCTCGAGGCTGGCGATCTCGGCCTGGGCCTTCTGCATGTTGGCCTGCATCGCCTGGACCTGCTTCATCATGTTGTTGAAATTTCCAGCCATGGGTTAAGCCCGTCAGGCGCCGCGCGCCGGGTGAGGAACCAGGATCATTTTACCGGCCGCACGGTGTCCGGGAGCACGGTCGCCCCGAAGCGCTCGCGCAGCCCCTGTACGTTGGGATCCGCCTCGAAGGCGCGCCGCGCCCCGGCAAGCTCCTGCTGCGAGGCGCGCTGCGCGAGCGAGGCCGGCGACTCGCCCGGGGCGGCGTTCGCCTGGAATTCGAGTCGCACCGGCGCGCCGAAATGGCGCGCGAGCGCCTGCGCGAGCTTCTCCTCCTGCGCCGGGGTGCGCAGCTGCTGGTTCTGAGGATCGAGCCCGAGGCGCAGCACCGCGCCGTTGCGCGCGATGAGGGTGCAGTGGTTGGCGAGTTGCCGGGCCGCGCCCGAGAGCTCGAGCGCACTCACGATGGCGGCCCACTGCGTCGGCGCCTGGGCTGGCGATGGGGTCCCCTGCGTCGGCGGCTGGCCAGGCGCTGCACTCCCCTGTGCCGGCGGCTGGGGGGCCGCGCCTGGCGCGGCGGCGGAGCGTGCCGCACCGGCGGGCCGGAACGCCACCATGCGCAGCAGCGTCATCTCGAAACCGGTACGCGGGTCGGGTGCCAGCGGCAGATCGCGCTTGCCGGTGATCGCGGTCTGGTAGAAGAGCTGCACGTCCTCGGGCGTGAGCGCGTGCGCCAGGCGCTCGATCACCTCCGGGGCGTAAATCTCATCGCCCTCGTAGTCGCGCACCGCCTGGCGCAGGCCCACCCGCACCAGCAGGCCCGCGAGCTCATCGAGCAGCTGCGCGTAGTCGGGCGCGAACGGCTCGAGCGCCTGGGCGCCCTTGAGGAGCCCGGCGGCATCGAGCGCGGCGAGCAGCTCCGCGAGCCGCACCACGTGATCGCGGGCGACGGTGCCGAGCATGGCACGCGCTTGCGCCTCCCCGGCCTTGCCGCCGCCGAAGGCGATCAGCTGGTCGAGGAGCGAGAGCGCATCGCGCATGCTGCCATCGCCGGCGAGCGCGATGAGCTTCAGCCCGGCCGCCTCGTAGGGGATGCCCTCCTGCTCGAGGATGGCACGCAGGTGCTGGGCGATCTCGCTCACCGGCAGGCGTTTCAGATTGAACTGCAGGCAGCGCGACAGCACGGTCATCGGCAGCTTCTGCGGGTCGGTGGTCGCGAGCAGGAACTTCACGTGCGGCGGCGGCTCCTCGAGCGTCTTCAGCAGCGCGTTGAAGGAATGCGCCGAGAGCATGTGCACCTCGTCGATGAGGTACACCTTGTAACGGCCGCGGGCCGGGCTGTACTGGACGTTGTCGAGGAGCTCGCGGGTGTCGTCGACCTTGGTGCGCGATGCGGCATCGACCTCGATGAGATCGACGAAGCGGCCGGCGTCGATCTCGCGGCACGCGGCACACACCCCGCAGGGCTCGGCCGTCACGCCCTTCTCGCAGTTCAGGCACTTGGCGAAGATGCGCGCGATGGTGGTCTTGCCGACGCCGCGCGTGCCGGTGAAGAGGAAGGCGTGGTGCACGCGGCCGGTATCGAGGGCGTTCACCAGCGCACGGCGCACGTGCTCCTGCCCGATGAGCTCGGAGAATTTCTTCGGACGATATTTGCGCGCGAGCGCGGTGTAGCTCATTCAGTTTCCCGGGCAGCTGGAGGCGGCCCGCACCAGCTTAGCCTCCGGCACCCGACATCGCCGCTGCCGCTGCTGCCTTCCGGCCCTGACGGGATTCACGACTGGTCGTCGCGGAGAAGCCGATGCGGACCACCATGACTGGCGGAGAGGGTGGGATTCGAACCCACGAACACCGGTGAAGATGTTACTGGAATTCCAGTCCAGCGCCTTCGACCGCTCGGCCACCTCTCCGGGGCGGCGAATCATAAAGCATGGGCCCGGGAGGCGCATCCGCACGCCCTGCCGCGGCGCTGCCGTGCTTCCCTCAGGCCTGCGGGGGCTTGACCACCTTGTAGGGCGGCGGCTCGTCGAGACAGGGCTCCAGGCCCTTGCGCCGCGGCGGTGCCGGCTCGTTGAGGGCCGGCAGGCGCAGTGCGCTGGTGGTATCGGGCGCGTCCAGCCCCGCCGGAACCTTCAGCGGCGGGATGCTGCCCGCCTCCATGTAGGGCTGCTGCTTGTGACAGGCGTTGGTAAAGTGCCGGAACGGGTGGCAGCCGGCCGCCGTCAGGGCGAGCGGCACGAGCCAGAACAGGGATCTCAGCAGCTTCATCCGTCGGTCTCTCCTCGATAGCTCAGGCCGCCGCCGGCAGCACCCCGGCGCTGCGCGCGGCTTCGCGCACGCCCGCCTGGTGCGCCTCGGCGAGCGGCGTCAACGGCAATCTTAGCGCAGGCCCCATGAGCCCCATCTGCGCGAGCGTCCACTTGGCCGGAATCGGGTTCGGCTCGACGAACAGCTCCCGGTGCAGACCCGCCAGCCGCGCATCCAGCTCCCGCGCGCGCGGCGCATCCCCCGCGAGCGCCGCGGCCACCATCTCGGACATCGCGCGCGGCGCGACGTTCGCCGTCACCGAGATCACCCCGCGGGCACCGCAGCCGATCGCCTCGCGCGCGGTCGCATCGTCGCCGCTCAGCACCGTGAACCCCCGGGGCGTCACCTCGAGCAGCTCGCGCACCCGGCTCATCTCCGGCACCGCCTCCTTGATCCCGGCGATGCGCGCCACCCGGGCGAGGCGCGCCACGGTCGCGGGCTTCAAATCCACCGCGGTGCGGCTGGGCACGTTGTACAGCACCAGCGGCTTGCCGGATGCCGCCGCCGCGGCCGCGAAGTGCTGGTACAGACCCTCCTGGGTCGGACGATTGTAGGCCGGCGTCACCACCAGCAGCGCATCGACCGGCAGCTCCGAGAGCCAGCGCACCCGCTCGGCGGTCGCCCAGGTGCTGCTGGTACCGGCGCCGGCGAGCACCGTCACCTTGCCGCGGCAGCGCTCGCAGGCGCGCAGCGTCAGCTCGCGCAGCTCCAGATCGCGCAGCGTGACCGACTCCCCGGTGGTGCCGCCCACGACGATACCGTTGGTGCCGCTCGCCAGATGAAAGTCGAGCAGCCGCGTCCAGGCTTCCAGGTCGATGGCGCCGTCGGGGCGCATGGGAGTGACGATCGCGACCAGGCTGCCCGTGAGGACCATGAGACTTTCAGCGTGTACGGGGAACCGCGGATGGTACGAGCCGGACTCCCGCCGAGGCAAGCCTCGCCCGCCGGTTGCGTGCGGGAAGGTCGCAACGGACGGGCGCTCCCGGTACACTCGGCGCCGCAGGCTTCAGAAAAGTACCTCCGCCACCCACAGATGAAGCAGCACCTGGCCGTTTCGGCGATCGGCAGCGACCGAACGGGGATGGTTCACGAGCTGACCCGCGTCATCAGCGAGTCGGGTGGCAACATCAGCGAAAGCCGCATGGCGAATCTCGGCACCGAGTTCGCGATGCTGTTCCTGGTCTCGGGCAACTGGCACGCGCTCGCCAAGCTCGAAACGGAATTGAAGCGCCTCGCCGAGACCAGCAACCTCAGCATCCACCTGCGGCGCACCGAGCCGCGCGCGGCGCGCACCGACATGCTGCCGTACTCGATCGACGTCGTATGCCTCGATCAGTCCGGCATCGTCTCGGGGCTCGCCGGGTTCTTCGCGACGCGCGGCATCGACATCGCCGAAGCCTCGACCCGCAGCTACCCGGCCGCCCACACCGGCGCGCCGATGTTCGCCGTGCAGATGATCGTCAACGTCCCCAGCCGCATCCACGTCGCGCACCTGCGCGAGGAGTTCATGGAGTTCTGCGACTCGCTCAACCTCGACGCCATTCTCGAGCCGGTCAAGTCCTGAAAGAGATGCGCGAGCTCAAGGTCGGGAACAAGGTGCCGGGGTTCTCGCTGCCCGCGACGGGCGGCGGCACGTGGAGCCTGAAGGACGCGGCTGGCAGCAAGCTCGTCATCTATTTCTACCCGCGCGACATGACCTCCGGCTGCACCCGCGAGTCGCAGGACTTCCGCGACCTGCACGGCGCTTTCCGCAAGGCCGGGGCGCGGGTGGTGGGCGTTTCGCGCGACAGCCTCGCCTCGCACGAGAAGTTCGCCGCCAGGGAGGCGCTGCCCTTCCCGCTGCTCGCCGACACCGACGAGCGCGTCTGCAGGCTCTTCGACGTCATCAGAACCAAGAGCCTCTACGGCAGAAAGTACCTCGGGGTGGAGCGCAGCACCTTCCTGATCGATGCCGGCGGCAGGCTGCGGCAGGAGTGGCGCAACGTGAAGGTTCCCGGTCACGCGGAGGCAGTGCTTGAAGCAGCGCGGAATCTCTGAACCCGGCCCCACGGCAGCCTCGGGCGAGGGGCGCGCCGTGAAAGGCCGGCCGCGCGGCGGCCGGCGCCTGTTCGTGCTCGACACCAACGTGCTGATGCACGACCCCGCGGCGATCTTCCGCTTCGAGGAGCACGACGTCTACCTGCCGATGGTGGTGCTGGAAGAGCTCGACGCGCACAAGAAAGGCCTGTCGGAGGCCTCGCGCAACGTGCGCCAGGTGAGCCGCTTCCTCGACGACATGATGCGCGATGTGACCAAGGAGCAGATCGATCTCGGCCTGAAGCTCCCGAGCGGCTATTCCGGCAACCACGGCAAGCGCCCCTCGAGCGGGCGCCTCTTCTTCCAGACGCGGCAGCTGAGCATCGCGCTGCCCGACAGCCTCCCGGGCCAGAGCGGCGACAACGCCATCCTCGCGCAGACGCTGGCGCTGCAGAACGAGCAGCAGGATGCGCGCGTGATCCTGGTGTCCAAAGACATCAATCTGCGGATCAAGGCCGCGGTGCTCGGCGTGCACGCCGAGGACTACTACAGCGACAAGACGCTCGAGGACTCCGACGTCCTCTATACCGGCATCACGGCGCTGCCGGATGATTTCTGGGAGAAGCACGGCAAGGACATGCGCTCCTGGAAGGACGGCGATCGCACCTTCTACGAGATCACGGGCCCCGCGGTGCGCGAGTGGCACCCGAACCAGGGGCTGTTCGAGAACACGCCGGAGGGTATCGAGGGCATCGCACGCAAGATCGGCGGCGACACCGCCACCATCGAGCTGACGCGCGACTACCGCAACGAGCGGCACAACGTCTGGGGCGTGACGGCGCGCAACCGCGAGCAGAATTTCGCGCTGAACCTGCTCATGGACCCGGAAATCGACTTCGTCACGGTGCTCGGGCCCGCCGGCACCGGCAAGACGCTGCTGGCGCTGGCCGCCGGTCTCATGCAGACGCTCGAGACCAACCGCTTCGTCGAGATCATCATGACGCGCGTCACCATCCCGCTCGGCGAGGACATCGGCTTCCTGCCGGGGACCGAGGAGGAGAAGATGGAGCCCTGGATGGGCGCCCTGATGGACAACCTCGAGGTGCTCACCGGCTCGCAGGAAGGGGGCAACTGGGGGCGCGCCGCGACCAACGACCTGCTGCGCAACCGCATCAAGATCCGCTCGCTCAACTTCATGCGCGGGCGCACCTTCCTCAACCGTTACCTGATCCTCGATGAGGCGCAGAACCTGACGCCCAAGCAGATGAAGGCGCTGATCACCCGCGCCGGCCCCGGCACCAAGCTCGCCTGCCTCGGCAACATCGCGCAGATCGATACGCCCTATCTCACCGAGATGACCTCGGGGCTCACCTACGCGGTGAACCGTTTCCGCGGCTGGGCGCATTCCGGGCACGTGACGCTGGTCCGCGGGGAGCGCTCGCGGCTCGCCGACTTCGCCTCCGACATCCTCTAGCGCACGCCCCGCCGCCGCGGCCACGGCTACTGTCAAAGTCGGCCCATCGGAGCGCGATTGGGTGTACGCTTCGTGCGGCGGCGGCCCGCCGGCGGAAACCGTTTGTAAGCCTCTGTAAAACTTCGGAAACTTGCGCACCCCGGCCGCGGTCGAACTAAAGATCATGCGTCGACTTCTCGTCTTCCTCGCCACCGTCGTCCTGACCTCGGGGACGCTTGCCTTTGCGGGCGAGCCGCCCATGCCGAGCGGGCGCGAGCTGACCGGCGCGACCGCCGGCTCGGATCTGCCGGACATGGGCAGCCCCGCCGAGACCGTGCTCTCCAGGAGCGACGAGTTCCGCCTGGGCGCCATGGTGGCGAAGGAGATCCGCGACCAGAACGGCCTCGTCGAGGACCCGGAGGTCAGCGAGTACATCAACGACATCGGCAAGCGGCTCGCCTCGCAGAGCGACATGGGCGGGGAGTATTTCCACTACTTCGTGATCAAGGACACGAGCATCAACGCCTTCGCGGTCAGCGGTGGCTACGTGTTCATCAACGCCGGGCTGATACTCGCGAGCGAGACCGAGTCGGAGCTTGCCGGGGTCATGGCGCACGAGACCGCGCACATCACCCAGCACCACATCGCGCGCAGGCTCGCCGATCAGTCGCGCCAGAGCCTCACCACCGCGGCCGCCCTGATCGGCGCCATCATCCTCGGGGCGCTCGCCGGCGGCGGCCAGGCCACCGAAGGCGCAATCGTCGCCGCGCAGGGCATGGCGGTGCAGCACCAGATCAACTTCACCCGCGATAACGAGCGGGAAGCCGACCGCGTCGGCATCGGCTACCTGGCCGCCGCGGGCTTCGATCCCTACGGCATGGGCGAGATGTTCCAGACGATGTCCAAGCGCGCGGGGCTCACCGAGACCTACATCCCGGCGATGCTCATCGACCACCCGATGGACACCGACCGCGAGGCCGAGCAGCAGGCGCGCGCCGCGCAGTTCCCGCCGCGCACCGGCAAGGATTCCCTGAGCTACGAGCTGATCCGCGAGCGCGTGCGGGTGCTGACCGCCACCGGCGACACCGACATGGCGCTCGAGTACGCGCAGAAGATCGCGCACGGCGGTGACACCCTCGGCAACCAGTACGGGCGCGCCCTCGCGCTCATGAGCGGCAACCAGGCCGCCGTGTGGGAAGCGGTCGGGATCCTGCAGAGGCTCGTGCAGCAGCACGAGCAGCTGACGGTGCTCTATGCGGCGCTCGGCCAGGCGCAGGCCAGGGCCGGGCACCTGAGCGACGCGCTCGCGACCTTCAAGCGCGCCGAGACGCTCTTCCCGCGCAACGTGCCGGTGACGGTGCGCTACGCCGAGACGCTGATGGCGGCCAACCGTGCGGCCGAGGCGCATACCCTGCTGCTCGACCTCTTCAACGTAGTGCCGCCGACGCCCGATCAGATCCGTCTCACCGCGCTCGCGGCGAGCGCCGCCGGCGACCCGGGAGATGCGTACTTCTACATGGGCGAATACCAGATCGCCAACGGCGACCTGCAGCTCGCCATGCAGCAGATCCAGCTGGCGCTCGCGGCTCCGCGCCTCACCACCATCCAGCGCCAGCGCTACCGCGCACGGCTCGACGAAGTACGCGAGTTCCTCGCCAGCACGCGTAAGCCGCGGCTGACGGACGTCGGGGGCGGCGGCCGCTAACTCGTTGGAGAGAGGCCGGCGGCAGGCGCCGCGGCCGCTGCTACACTTCTGCGCATGCATTCAGCTGTCCGTACCTGCCTCGCGGCGCTCGTGCTGCTGCTGGCCGCGGGGTGCGCCGCGCGCCCCGCCACCCGCACCGACCCGCGCGACCCGTGGGAGCGCATGAACCGCGCGACCTACGCCTTCAACGACAAGTTCGACAAGGCGATCTTCCGTCCCGTAGCCCGCGGCTACCGCGCCGGCGTACCCCACGTGGTGCGGACCGGCATCCGCAACGCGTTCGACAACGTCGATACCGCCATCGTCATGGTGAACGACCTGCTGCAGGGACAGTTCACGCCGCTCGTGCACGACACCAGCCGCCTGCTGGTCAACACCGTGATCGGCGTCGGCGGCCTGTTCGACCCGGCCACCGCCATGGGGATCGAGAAAGGCGACCGCGACTTCGGCCAGACGCTCGGCAAGTGGGGCGTGGGCAGCGGTCCCTACCTGGTGCTGCCGTTCCTCGGGCCGAGCGATGTCCGCGACACCGTCGGCCGCGTCGCGGACACCTACAGCACGCCGCGCACCTATATCAGCAATACCTGGTGGAACTACGGCTCGTGGGCGCTCGAGAAGGTCGACTGGCGCTCGCGCCTGCTCGATTCCGACCGGCTGCTCGATGGCGCCTATGACCCGTACGCGTTCCTGCGCAACGCCTACCTGCAGAACCGCCAGTTCAAGGTCCGTGGCGCCGACTCGCGCAGCGAGGAGGACGAGGAGCAGAAGATGCTGGAGGAATCCGGCATCGAATCAGGGCCCCAGACGCCGCCCCCTCCGCCGAAATAGCCGGGCGACGGCTACACGCCGCGCTCGAGCAGCTCCCCCACCTCACTGATGCGGCCGAGCGCCATGAGTCCCTGCGGCAGGTGTGCAAAGCGCAGCGAGCGCTGCCGCGCCTTCGCGGCGGCGAGCCAGTCGATGAGCACCGTCAGCCCGGCGCTGTCGCAGGCCGTAACCCCCTGGCAGTCGATGATGAGCGCATCCGTGCCACCGCGCGCGAGGGCGGCGAGCCCGAGCTCGCGCGCATGGCGGGCGCTCGCGAAGGTCAGCGGCCCCTCGGCGAGCAGCGTACCGTCCTGCCCCGCGGCGAGCGCGAAGGGCCCCGCAGTCAGGTCGAACGCCGGGCTGGCGCCGGATGCGCTCACGGGCACTCAGCCACCGGTCTGCCTGGCGATCTGGCCGGGCTTCTCGCCCGCCTCGAGGCGCTTGATCACGTTCTCGAGGCCCTGGCTCTCGATCTGCGCGCCGAAATCCTCGCGATAGCTCTTCACGTAGCTGATGCCGTCGATGACCACGTCCCAGGCCTTCCAGCCCTGCGGCGTCAGGCGCAGCGAGTAGTTGACCGAGACGAGGTCGCCGTTGCGGCGCCGCACGTCGGTGCGCACCGTGGCACTGGTCGCGCCGGGCTCGACGCGGCTCGGGTAGATCTTGAGGCGATCGGCGGTGAATTCGGCCAGCGCGTCGCCGTAGTTGGCGAGCAGCGAGTGGTAGAAGGCGTCGATGAAGCGCTGCCGCTGCTCCGGCGTCGCGGTGCGCCAGTACTGGCCGAGCACCACACGCGCCGAGGTCTCGGCATCGAAGTGCGGCATGAGGTACTTGTCGACCAGCGCGGCGATCTTCTTCGGGTCGCGCCGGTACTCCGCCCGGTTCTTGTCGAGCTCACCCAGCATGCCCTGCGCGGTCTCCTGCACCAGCGCGGTCGGGTCGCTCGCCTCCGGCGCCGTCGCGGCCGCGGGGGCCGCCGGCGCGCCTTGTGCGAGGGTCACCGCGGCAGCGCAGCTGCACGCCGCGATGAACAGAACTGTCGTGCGTCTCATTTCCTCTGCTCCTTGTCGCCGCTCTGCTCGGTGTCGCCGGTGCCCTTGCTCGCAAAGCTCGCAAAGAACTTGTTGATGAGGCTCTCGAGCACGATGGCCGACTGCGTCATGTCGATGTGGCTGCCATTCTTCAGATAGGTATCGAGCCCGCCCGGGCTGATGCCGACGTACTTGCCGCCGAGCAGTCCCTCGGTCTGGATGCTGGCGAAGCTGTCGTCGGGAATCTCGTTGTACTGCGGGTCGATGCGCATGCGCACCACGGCCTTGTAGACCTTGGAGTCGAAGCGGATGCTCGCCACTTCACCGACGCGCACCCCCGACATGGTGACCGGAGAGCCCACCTTGAGGTCGCCGATGTTGTCGAATGCCGCGGTCACGTAGTACCCCGCTTTCTGCCCACCGAGCTTCAGACCGCTCGCCGGCAGCTGGGTCGTGAGAAAGAGCAGCGCCGCGAATCCCAGCAGCACGAACAGGCCGGTTCCTATCTCCAGGGTTCGATTGCTTTGCATGGCCCGAGGTTCCTCCTCACAGGAAAGCGGCGGTCAGTATGTAGTCGAGCAGCAGCACGATGACGGACGAGGCCACGACCGTTCGGGTGGTGGCGAGTCCCACCCCGGCCGCGGTGGGCTCGGCATGGTAACCCTCGTACACCGCGATCAGGCTGCAGGCGATGCCGAATACAACGCCCTTCACCATCCCTTCGCTGACGTCGTGCAGGTCGACCGAGCCCTGGGTCTGCGACCAGAAGACGCCACGGTCGACGCGCATCAGCTGCACGCCGACCAGTTGCGCGCCGAAGAGGCCGATCATGCTGAAGATGGCCGTGAGCAGCGGCATGGCGATCACGCCGCCGAGAAAGCGCGGCGCCGCCACGTAGGCGAGCGGATCGACCGCCATGATCTCCATGGCGGTGAGCTGATCGGTGGCGCGCATCAGCCCGATCTCGGAAGCGAGCGCCGTGCCGGCGCGGCCGGCGAACAGCAGCGCCGTGATCACCGGCGACAGCTCGCGCAGCAGTCCGAGCGCCGCCGCCGTGCCGAGCGCCTCCTCGGAGCCGAAGCGCTGCAGCAGGTCGTAGCCCTGCAGTCCCAGCACCATGCCGACGAACAGGCCCGAGAGCATGATGATGATGAGCGAGCGGGCACCGGCGTTGTAGACCTGCAGGATCAGCAGCCGCGGCCGCGCGAGCGCGGGCACGCAGCGGATGAGCAGGCGCGCGAAGAACAGCGCCACCGCGCCGAGCCGGCGAACGCCGCCGAGGAGGTAGCCGCTCGGGCGCAGGTTCATCATACCTCGTCCGCCGCGAAGAGCTGGGTGGCGTAATCGGGCGCCGGATAGTGAAAGGGCACGGGGCCGTCGGCGCTGCCGGTCATGAACTGGCGCACCGCGGCGGAGTTGCTGGCGCGCAGCTGCGCCGGTGCGCCGGCGGCCGCGACCCTGCCCGCGGACAAAAGGTAGCTGTCGTCGGCGATGGTGGCGAGCTCCTGGACGTCGTGCGAGACGACGATGCTAGTGATGCCGAGCGCCTCGTTCATGTGCCGGATCAGCCGCAGGATGACGCCGAGGGAGATCGGATCGAGGCCCACGAAGGGCTCGTCGTAGATGAGCACCTCCGGATCCATCACGATGGCGCGCGCCAGCGCCACGCGGCGCGCCATGCCACCGGAGAGCTCTCCGGGCATGAGCCGCGCGGCGCCCCGCAGGCCCACGGCCTGCAGCTTGGTGAGCACCAGCAGCCGGATCAGCGGCTCGGGCAGATCGGTGTGCTCGCGCACCGGGAAGGCGACGTTCTCGAACACGTCCATGTCGGTGAGCAGCGCGCCGTTCTGGAACAGCATGCCCATACGGCGCCGCAGGCCGTAGATCTCGCGGCGGCCGAGCGGCGCGAGGTCGCGCCCGAACACCTGCACCGTGCCGCGCTCGGGACGGATCTGCGCGGTGATGAGCCGCAGCAGCGTCGTCTTGCCGGTGCCGCTCGGTCCCATGATGGCGGTGATGCGGCCGCGGCGGACCTCCAGATCGAGCCCGGAAAAAATCGGCCGCCCGCCGGCGGCGTAGTGGACGTCACGCACGCAGACCACCACGTCGCCCGCCGGAGCGGCCGGGGCGGCTGGTGCGGAGGCGTTACTGATCACGCGGTGCCGCGACGGTGCCTCAGGCAGCCCGGCTCTCCATGTCCGGCGCGTAGCGGCCCGTGGTCGCGGCGCCGTTCAACTGCGCGCGCCGGGCGAATTCCTTCTGGCCGGCGGCAAAGTTGGCCGGCAGTCCGCCCCAGGCCTTGAGGGCGGTGTCCTGCAGCGCCCGGCCGTAGCTGAACGTGAGCGCCCAGGGCAGCGGCCCCAGGCGGTTCATGAGCGACAGGTGCAGCGTCGCCTCGGTCGAGGACTGGCCGCCGGAGAGGAAGGCGATGCCGGGCACCGCCGCCGGCACGTGACGCTTGAGGACGCGCACGGTCGCCTCGGCGACCGCCTCGGGTGAGGCGCGGTTGGCGGCTTTCTTGCCGGAGATCACCATGTTGGGCTTGAGGACCATGCCCTCGAGCGCCACGCGGTGCTCGAACAGCTGCCCGAACACCACCGTCAGCACGCGCTCGGTCACCGCCGAACAGCGCTCGAGCGAGTGGTCGCCGTCCATCAGCACCTCGGGCTCGACGATCGGCACGATGTCGTTTTCCTGGCAGAGCGCCGCATAGCGCGCCAGTGCCTGCGCGTTGGCCGCGATCGCGAAGTCGGTGGGGATCCCGGCGGCGATGTCGATCACCGCGCGCCACTTGGCGAAGCGCGCCCCGAGGCCGTGGTAGGCGATGAGCCGCTCGCGCAGCCCGTCCAGCCCTTCGGTGATGGTCTCCCCGGGGAAGCCGGCGAGCGGCTTGGCGCCGAGATCGACCTTGATCCCGGGGATCATGCCCTGGCGGGCGAGATACTGCGGGAAAGGCGTGCCGTCGCTGGTCTTCTGGTGGATGGTCTCGTCGTAGAGAATCACGCCGCTCACGGCCTGGGCGGCCCCGGGGGCGGTGAACAGCATCTCCCGGTAGGTGCGGCGATGCTCCTCGGTCGAGTCGAGCTTGATGCTGTCGAAGCGCTTCTTGATGGTGCCGCCGCTCTCGTCCGCGGCGAGGATGCCCTTGCCCTTGGCGACCATCGCCAGGGCGACGCGGTTGAGCTCACTGAGATTCATCGTCCACTCCTTAAGGCGACCGGCGCGCTGCACCACCTGAAGGCGGCACTGGCGCCATCGCAAACCGACGAAAACCGGGGCCCCAAGGATAGCAAAGTCGCACCCCGCCACGGCCCCGGGATGCGCACCCGCGCTCTTGGTTCCACCGGCAATTAGTACTAAAATAGTCCTAGTTTCATGAGGGTGCCTCCATGCTCAGGATCAGCCGGCTCACCGACTACGCCACCGTGCTCCTCGCGGCGCTCGCCGGCGAGCCGGGCGTGCGCACCGCCACCGCCCTCGCCGACGAGACGCGCATCGCCGCACCCACGGTGAGCAAGCTGCTCAAGCAGCTGCAGCGCGCCGGGCTCGTGACCTCGACCCGGGGACTGCACGGCGGCTACCAGCTCTCGCGCCCGCCCGCGCAGATCAGCGCCGCGGCGATCCTCGACGCCCTCGAGGGACCCGTGGCCCTCACCGACTGCGCCGCCGGCCACGGCAACTGCGAGATCGAGGAGAGCTGCCGCGTGAGCCGCGTCTGGCAGCGGCTGAATCTCGCCATCCGCCGCGCCCTCTACGACGTGACGCTCGCGCAGCTCGCCGGCCTCGAGGGCGCCCCGGCGCGGCTGCCCGCGCTCGAGCGCGAGATGAAGGCCGCGGCCAGCCGCGCGCCGGCGCGCTGAGGTTGCGCCGATGAGCGAAACCGCCAACGAGCTCGAGAGCCTGCTGGGCCGCGGCTACCAGCACGGCTTCGTCACCGAGATCGATTCCGACACCATCGCGCCGGGGCTGAGCGAAGAGGTGGTGCGGCTCATCTCGCGCAAGAAGGGCGAGCCGGCCTTCCTCACCGAGTGGCGCCTGAAGGCGCTGCGCCACTGGCTGACGCTCAAGGAGCCGCACTGGGCGCACGTGCGCTTCGCGCCCATCGACTATCAGGCGATCTCGTACTACTCCTCCCCCAGGACGAAGAAGGACGGCCCCAAGAGCCTCGCCGAGGTCGATCCGAAGCTGCTCGAGACCTACGAGAAACTCGGTGTGCCGCTGCACGAGCGCGCGCGCCTCGCGGGCGTCGCCGTGGATGCGGTGTTCGATTCGGTCTCGGTCGCCACCACCTTCAGGGAGCGGCTCGCGGCCGCCGGGGTCGTGTTCGCGCCGTTCTCGGAAGCCGTGCGCAGCCACCCCGAGCTCATCGAGCAGTACCTCGGCAGCGTGGTCCCCTACACCGACAACTTCTTCGCGACGCTCAACTCGGCGGTGTTCTCCGACGGCTCGTTCGTCTACGTGCCCAAGGGTGTGCGCTGCCCGATGGAGCTGTCGACCTACTTCCGCATCAACGCACTCAACACCGGGCAGTTCGAGCGGACCCTCATCATCGCGGATGCCGGCAGCCACGTGTCCTATCTCGAAGGCTGCAGTGCACCGCAGCGCGACGAGAACCAGCTGCACGCCGCCGTCGTGGAGCTCATCGCGCTCGATGACGCCCACATCAAGTACTCGACCGTGCAGAACTGGTATCCCGGCGATGCGCAAGGGCGCGGCGGCATCTACAACTTCGTCACCAAGCGCGGCGAATGCCGCGGCCGCAATGCGCACATCTCCTGGACCCAGGTCGAGACCGGCTCGGCCATCACCTGGAAGTACCCGAGCTGCGTGCTGCGCGGCGCGGGCTCGAGCGGCGAGTTCTACTCGGTGGCGACCGTCAACAACCACCAGCAGGCCGACACCGGCACCAAGATGATCCACATCGGACCCGACACGCGCAGCACCATCATCTCCAAGGGCATCTCCGCCGGCCACGGCCAGAACACCTATCGCGGGCTCGTCAGGATGCTGCCGAGCGCGCACGGCGCGCGTAATTTCACCCAATGCGACTCGCTGCTGATGAGCGGCACCTCCGGCGCGCACACCTTCCCGTACGTCGAGGTGAAGAACCCGACCGCGACCGTCGAGCACGAAGCCAGTACGTCGAAGATCAGCGACGACCAGCTGTTCTACTGCCTCGCCCGCGGCATCTCGCCCGAGGACGCGGTCAACCTGATCGTGAGCGGCTTCTGCAAGTCGGTGTTCAAGGAGCTGCCGATGGAGTTCGCCGTCGAGGCCTCGCGGCTGCTCGCGGTGAGCCTGGAAGGCGCGGTGGGCTGACATGACAGGCGCCCCCCTCCTCACGATCCGCGATCTGACCGTCAGCGTCGGCGGCAAGCAGATCCTCGACGGTCTGACGCTGGCGGTGGCCACGGGCGAGGTGCACGCCATCATGGGCCCGAACGGCTCGGGCAAGAGCACGCTCGCCCACGTACTCGCCGGCCGTCCCGGCTACCAGGTGACCGCGGGCAGCATCCTCTACCAGGGCCAGGACCTGCTGGCGCTCGCCCCCGAGGAGCGCGCGCGCCGGGGCCTGTTCCTCGGCTTCCAGTACCCGGTGGAGATCCCGGGCGTCAATAACGTGTATCTCCTCAAGGCCGCCCTCAACGCCCAGCGCAGGCAACGGGGCTTGCCCGAGGTCGATGCCTTCGAGTTCCTGACGCTGGTGCGCGAGAAGATGCAGCTCATGCAGATGGAGGACAGCTTCCTGTCGCGCGGCGTGAACGAAGGATTCTCGGGCGGGGAGAAGAAGCGCAACGAGATCCTGCAGATGCTGGTGCTCGAGCCCACGCTCGCGGTGCTCGATGAGACCGATTCCGGGCTCGACATCGATGCGCTCAAGGTGGTCGCCGCCGGCGTCAATTCGCTGCGCGCGCCCGCGCGCTCGTGCCTGCTGGTCACCCACTACCAGCGGCTCCTCGAGTACGTCGTGCCCGACTTCGTGCACGTGCTGGTGCGTGGGCGCATCGCACGCAGCGGCGACCGCAGCCTCGCGCTCGAGCTCGAGCGGCGCGGCTACGACTGGGTGAGCGGCGCGGCCGCCTGAGGCAGTGCCATGAGCGCCCCCCTCACCGCCCGCATCGCCGCAGAGCACGCGAGCACGCTCGCGGCGCTGCCGCCGCAGCTCGCCGGCGGCGTGCGCCGCCGCGCCGCCATGGCGGCGCTCGCCGCGGACGGCCTCCCGGGCGCGCGCGACGAGAACTGGAAATACGCGAACCTGCGCACCCTCGAGCGCCAGAGCTTCACGCCCGCGCCGCTCGACCCACGCGCCGCGGGCGCCGCCGCGCCCGCCGCGCTGCCGCCGCGGCTGGCCGGATTCGCGCGCTACGTCTTCATCGACGGCAACTTCGCGCCGGCGCTCTCGGACGCACTCGACGCGGGCCCCGCACGCGTCCTGCCGCTCGCGGTCTTCGAGAGCGAGAGTGCGCCGCCGCCCGCGCACCCGGCGCGCGACCAGCGCTTTGCGCTCCTCAATGCGGCGTTCGCGACCGACGGGGCGGCGATCACCGTGGCGGCGGCCGGGGCCGCCCGCATCGAGCTGCTGTTCGTCGCGAGCGCCGCGGCGCACTCCGGCGCCTCTTATCCGCGGGTGGAGCTGCGCCTCGGGCCGCACGCCCGGCTCACCCTCATCGAGCGGCATTTGAGCGCCGGTGACTGCGCCAGCTTCGTCGCGAGCGCCGTCGCGGCCGAGCTCGATCGCGCCGCGGCGCTCGAGCATTACCGCCTGCAGGAGCTCGACGACCGGGCGGTGCTCTTCGACTCGCTCAGCGCCACGCTCGGCGCGGATGCGCGCTATGCCCTGCGCGCCATCGGCAGCGGGGCGCTCGCGGCGCGCTCGACCGTTGAGGTGCGCCTCGCCGGGGAACGCGCCGAGCTCACGCTCGCGGCGGCGAGCCTCGGCGACCGCCAGCAGGTCCAGGACACCTATGCGCTGGTCGAGCACCTCGCGCCCGACACGCGCACCGAGGAGACCTTCCGCGGGATCGCCGCGGGGCGCTCACGCGTCGCCTTCAACGGCAGGATCCTGGTGGCGCGCGCAGCGCGCGGCGCCGATTCCCGCCAGTCGCTGCGCGGACTGCTGGCCGGAGCGCAGGCCGAGATCGACGTGCGGCCGCAGCTCGAGATCTACACCGACGAGGTGAGCGCCAGCCACGGCGCCACCGCCGGCAAGCTCGACGATCAGATGCTCTTCTATCTGCTCTCCCGCGGCCTCGACCGCGAGACCGCGCAGCGCGCGCTCAAGTGGGCGTTCCTCGGCGATGTGGTCGCGCGCATCGAGCCGCCGCCGCTGCGGCAACAGATCGAGACGCGCCTCGCCGCGCAGATGCTCGGCGGCACCACGTTCCGGGAGCTCCTGTGATGGCAGCCGACGCCTCGATCCTGACCCCCGCCGCCCGCGCCCCGGCCTACGACGCGGCGCGCGTACGGCGCGACTTTCCGATCCTGGCGACGCAGGTCGGCGGCCATCCGCTCGTGTATCTCGACAGCGCCGCCTCCGCGCAGCAGCCGCTGCCGGTGCTGCGCGCGGTCGAGGACTACGCCACCCATTCGCACGCCAACGTGCACCGCGGCGTGCACGCGCTCAGCCAGGCGGCGACCGCCGCCTTCGAGGGCGCGCGCGAGCGGGTGCGCCGCTTCATCAATGCCCGCGCGACGCGCGAGATCGTGTTCGTGCGCGGCACCACCGAGGCCATCAACCTCGTGGCGCAATCGTACGCGCGGCCGCGCTTCGGACCCGGCGACGAGATCCTCATCACCGCGCTCGAGCACCACGCCAACATCGTGCCCTGGCAGATGGTGTGCGAGCAGACCGGCTGCACGCTCACCGTGGCGCCGATCGACCGCCGCGGCGAGCTCCTCACCGGGGAGCTCGAGCGGCTGCTCAGCCCGCGCACCCGCCTGGTGGCCCTCGCGCACGTCTCCAACGCGCTCGGCACCGTGCTGCCGGTGCGGCGCATCGTGGACGCCGCGCACGCACAGGGGGCCGTGGTGCTGGTCGACGGCGCCCAGGCGGTACCGCACTCGCGCGTCGACGTGCGCGCGCTCGGCGCGGACTTCTACGCCTTCTCGGGTCACAAGATGTACGCACCCACCGGCATCGGCGTGCTGTATGCGCGCGAGGAGCTGCTCGGCGCCATGCCGCCGTGGCAGGGGGGCGGGGACATGATCCGCACGGTGTCCTTCGAGAAGAGCACTTACAACGAGCTGCCGTGGAGGTTCGAGGCGGGTACCCCCAACATTTCCGGCGCCGTCGGCCTCGCAGCCGCGATGGATTATCTCGAGGGCCTCGGCATCGAGGCGGTGGCGGCGCACGAGTCGCGGCTGCTCGCGCTCGCGACCGCGGAGCTCGCGCGGCTGCCGGGCATCACCCTGATCGGCACGGCGGCGCACAAGGCCTCGGTGCTGTCGTTCACGCTCGCCGGCGTGCACGCCCACGACCTCGGCACCATCCTCGACACCGAGGGCGTCGCGATCCGCACCGGGCACCATTGCGCCATGCCGGTCATGACCTTCTTCGGCATTCCGGCCACGGCACGCGCCTCCTTCGGCTGCTACAACACCGAGGAGGACGTGGCGCGCTTCATCGCCGCGGTGGCCCGGGCGCGCGAGGTGTTCGCCTGATGGACCTCAAGGAGCTCTACCGCGACGTGATCCTCGATCACAACCGCCACCCGCGCAATTACGGGCACCTCGAGGCCGGCGCCGCGGTGCGTCATGCCGACGGCCACAACCCGCTGTGCGGCGACCGCCTCACGGTGTACGTGCGCATGAACGGCGACACGCTCGAGGATGTGCGCTTCGAGGGGTCGGGCTGCGCGATCTCGACCGCCGCGGCCTCGCTCATGACCGAGGCCGTCAAGGGCAAGGAACGCGCCGCCGTCCATGCCCTGTTCGACGAGGTGCATCGCCTCCTCACGCATCACGACGCGCAGCCCGGGCGCGAGCTCGGCAAGCTCGCCGCACTGTCCGGGGTGCGCGAGTTCCCGGCGCGGGTCAAGTGCGCCACGCTGAGCTGGCACACGCTCAACGCCGCACTCGACAGCGGGGCGGCCACGGTCTCGACGGAATAGCGCATGCGCCGGCACGAGAACGAGCCGTTCGTGGTGAACCGCGAGGTGCGCGCGGTGATCGTCCCCGCCGGGCAGGAGGTGCGCCTGAAGCCCGGCCAGGCGGGCTATATCACTCAGGCGCTCGGGGGCAGCTTCACCGTCTATCTCGAGGGCAACCTGTTCCGCATCGCCGGCGAGGACGCCGACGCCATCGGCCAGCAGGCCACCAAGCCGCCCGAGCTGCCGCCGAACGCCACCGTCGCGGACGTGCGGGCGCTCGCCTGGGAACAGATGCGCAGCTGTTACGACCCTGAGATCCCGATCAACATCGTCGATCTCGGACTCGTGTATGAATGCGACGTGCATGAGAACGAGGACGGCACGCGCACCGTGGAGGCGCAGATCACCCTCACCGCACCCGGCTGCGGCATGGGCGACATCCTGGTCGAGGACGTGCGCGACAAGCTCACGCGCATCCCGACGGTGCGCGAAGCGCGCGTCAGCCTGACCTTCGACCCACCGTGGAGCCAGTCCATGATGTCGGAGGCGGCGCGCCTGCAGACGGGGATGTTCTGAGCGGCTGGACCGACATCGGGGCGGCGAGCGAGCTCGGCGAGGGGGTGCCGTTCCCGGCCGAGGTCGACGGCGTCGCGGTGGTTGTCGTACGCTGCGGGCGCGAGCTGTATGCAGTAGAAGACCGTTGCACGCACGACGGCGAGTCCTTCTCGGGTGCCCAGGTGGAGTCTTGCGAGCTCATTTGCCCCCGCCACGGCGCGCGCTTCGACCTGCGCACCGGGGAGGCGCTCACCCCGCCCGCCTACGAGCCGGTGCGCACCTTCGCGGCCCGCGAAGCGCACGGGCGCATCCTCGTGGCGAGCGACTCCTGAGACGCGCATGAAGCGCCTGACCGTCATGCGTCACGCCGATGCCCGCTGGAAGGACCACGCGGCGGGCGACTTCGCCCGGCCGCTCAATCGCCGCGGCCTCGCCGGGGCGGAAGCGATGGCCAAGCGCCTCCTCGAGCTCGAGCTGGTGCCCGACCGGCTGCTCGCGAGCACCGCGCGGCGCGCCGAGCAGACCGCCGACATCGTCGCGCGCGAGCTCGCGCTCTCGGTGCGGCACGTGCAGCGCGAGGAGGCACTCTACCTCGCGAGCGCCGCCGACATGCTGCAGCTCATCCGCGACACCGGGCCGCGCATCGCGCATCTGATGGTGATCGGCCACAACCCCGGCGCCTCCGACCTCATCCACCTGCTGGTGCCGCAGGGAGGGATCAGCACGCTCACCACGGCGGCGCTGTGCTCGATCGTGTTCGAGACCGGGGACTGGCGCACCATCGGCCCCGACCACGTGAAAGAGGTTCATCACCACGCACCGCCGTCGCGGCTGTGGGGGCTGATCGGCTGAAGCCGCCCGCGGCGCCGGCGGCAGGCCGGGCGCGCCGCGCCTGCACCCCGGCGGGCCCGGGACGCTCAGCACTCCGGTACGTTGACCGCGAGTCCGCCCTGGGAGGTTTCCTTGTAGATGGTGGACATGTCCGCCCCGGTCTGGCGCATGGTGGCGATGACCTGGTCGAGCGACACCTTGTGGCTGCCGTCGCCGCGCATGGCGAGGCGCGCCGCGTTGATCGCCTTCACCGAGCCCATGGCGTTGCGCTCGATGCAGGGGATCTGCACCAGCCCGGCCACCGGATCGCAGGTGAGACCCAGGTTGTGCTCCATGCCGATCTCGGCGGCGTTCTCCACCTGCTCGTTGGTGCCGTGGAGCGCGGCCACGAGGCCCGCGGCCGCCATCGAGCAGGCGACCCCGACCTCGCCCTGGCAGCCCATCTCGGCCCCCGAGATCGAGGCGTTGCGCTTGTAGAGCATGCCCATGGCGGCGGCCACCAGCAGGAAGCGCAGCACGCCCTCCTCGTTCGCGCCGGCCTCGAAGCGCCGGTAATAGTGCAGCACCGCGGGCACGATGCCGGCGGCGCCGTTGGTGGGCGCGGTCACGACGCGCCCGCCGGCGGCGTTCTCCTCATTCACCGCGAGCGCGAAGGCGTTGACCCAGTCCATGACGTCGAGCGGCCCGGCACTGCCGCCCTCGGTGAGCTGGCGGTAGAGACGCGGCGCGCGGCGGCGCACCTTCAGCACCCCGGGCAGCACCCCGGTCTGGCGGAAACCGCGCTCGACGCAGCCCTGCATCACCTTCCAGAGGTGCAGCAGCCTCGCGCGGACCTCGGCCTCGCTCGCCCAGGTGCGCTCGTTCGCCAGCATCAGCTCGAAGATCTCGAGTCCATGCTCGCGGCAGCGCGCGAGCAGCTCGGCGCCCGAGGTGAACGGATACGGCGGCGCGGCGTGCGTGCGCGTCTCGCGCGCCTCGGACTCGTTGCCGCGCACGATGAAGCCGCCGCCGATCGAGTAGTAATCCTCCTCGCGCAGCACCGCGGTGCCGGCGCCGAGCGCATCGAAGCGCATGCCGTTGGAATGGCGCGGCAGCCGCTCGTGGTTCATGAAGAGGAGCTGCATCGGCTCGTCGAAGACGATTTCGTGCTCGCCGAGGAGGCGGATGCGCCCGCTCGAGCGGATGCGCTGCACCGTGGCCTCGATGCTGTCGGGATCGACGGTCTCGGGATCGGCGCCCTCGAGACCGGCGAGCACGGCGCGATCGGTGCCGTGGCCGAGCCCGGTGAGGGCGAGTGAGCCGTAGAGGCGCACGGCGATCTGCTGCGTCGCGGCGAGCTGCCCCGCGTCCCTGAGGGCGAGCACGAACTCGCGCGCCGCCCGCATCGGACCCATGGTATGGGAGCTCGAGGGTCCGATGCCGACCTTGAAGATGTCAAAGACGCTTAGGGTCATGGGCGCGAACCTCGGCGGGAGGGAGCGTAGCTCAACCGGGCGGCGCCCGCCGCCGCAGTGTGCAACGCCCCCGTGACCACCACATGCTTTGCGGCGACCTCGGACGGCTCAAATGCGACCCCGCAGCCGGCGCAGCTGCCGCCGCGCGCGCTTGTCCGGCCGTTCCGCGGGCCGGGGCGTCAGGGCGGCCGCGAGCCTCATCCGCCCGGCAAACTCGGCGCGGCGGGCGGCGCTCGCCGCCGACTCCGCGTAGCACCGGGCCGCCGCGGCCGCGGATCCGCGCCGCGCCGGAATGAGGCAGACCGTGCACTCGAACTCGAGCGTCCCGCGCACGAGCGTCACCGTGTCCCCGGGACGCACCTCGTGCGCGGCCCTGACGCGCGCGCCGTTCAGGTGCACCCGCCCGCCGGCCACCGCCTGCGCGGCCAGCGCCCGCGACTTGAGGAGCCGCACGGCGTGAAGCCAGCGGTCGAGGCGTGCGGCCCCGGGCCCGCCGTTGGACTCATCGGGCATGAGGCCTACAGTATAATTGCGCCCATGAATAAGGCCTTCGGCGAGCGCCTGCGCGGCGATCTTGCGGCGCTGCGCGCACAGGGACTCTACAAGAGCGAGCGGGTGCTCGGCGGCCCGCAGGGCGCGTTGGTACGCGCCGGCGGCCGCGAGGTCATCAACCTGTGCGCCAACAACTACCTCGGGCTCGCCAACCACCCGGCGGTGCGCGCCGCGGCGCAACGCGCGCTCGACACCTTCGGCTACGGCATGGCCTCGGTGCGCTTCATCTGCGGCACCCAGCAGATCCACAAGGACCTCGAGGCGCGCCTGGCGCGTTTTCTCGGCACCGAGGACGTGATCCTCTACTCCTCGTGCTTCGATGCCAACGGCGGCCTCTTCGAGACGCTGCTCGATGAGCGCGACGCGGTGATCTCGGATGCGCTCAACCACGCGAGCATCATCGACGGCATCCGCCTGTGCAAGGCGCAGCGCCTGCGCTACGCCAACAGCGACATGGCCGAGCTCGAGCAATGCCTGCGTCAGGCGCAGGGCGCACGCACCCGCCTCATCGCCACCGACGGCGTGTTCTCCATGGACGGCTTCATCGCGAAGCTGCGCGCGATCTGCGATCTCGCCGAACGCTACGACGCGCTCGTCATGGTCGACGATTCGCACGCCAGCGGCTTCATGGGCGCCACCGGGCGCGGCACGCCCGAGCACTGCGGGGTCGCCGCACGCGTCGACATCATCACCAGCACGCTCGGCAAGGCCTTAGGCGGCGGCAGCGGCGGCTTCGTCGCGGCGCGCCGCGAGGTGATCGAGTGGCTGCGGCAGCGCTCGCGCCCCTATCTCTTCTCCAACAGCATCCCGCCGGTGGTGGCGGCCGCGAGCCTTGCGGTGCTCGACCTCCTCGAGGGCGGCGGCGAGCTGCGCGAGCGCCTCATGGAGAACGCGCGCTACTTCCGCGCGGCGCTGACGCAGGCGGGCTTCGACCTCAAGCCCGGGGAGCACCCGATCATCCCGGTGATGCTGGGCGATGCGGCGCTCGCGACGCGCATGGCGGATGCGCTGCTCGAGCGCGGCGTGTACGTCATCGGTTTCTCCTACCCCGTCGTGCCCAAGGGGCAGGCGCGCATCCGCACGCAGATGTCGGCCGCGCTCACCCGCGAGCAGCTCGAGCGCGCCGTGGCCGCCTTCACCGCGGTGGGTCGCGAGCTCGGGATACTGCGCGCATGAGGCACCCACGGCGGCTGGCGGCGCGCCTCGCCACCGTGCTGCTGATGCTCCCCGGCGCGGCCGCCGCCGCCGACCCGCCCCAGGTCACGCTGTCGGTGGTGGAGACCGACCCTGAAGCCGCGGCGACGCTCTTTGCCAACGACAACGTCTACGTGCACTTCCACTACAGCGCGAGCGCACCCGTCAGGATCTGGGTGGCCCCGTTTTTCCAGGGACAGGTCGCCCCTGCGATGACCATGGGCTCGCCGCTCTATCCGGCCGGCGAAGGCGAAGGCTTCGGCTGGTTTGGATTTCGCGGCGCGGCCCGGGTCGATTCGATCCATCTGCAGGTGGCGATGGAAAATTCCGGCTATCCGTTCACGCAGCAGGCATTTCCCGCGCAGTTCACCTGGAGCGGCGCGCCGGGCGCCGCGCACGAGCGCGCCGCCTGGGTGGCGCCGTTCGAGCAGCGCGAGCAGGCACGGCAACGGGAGGCCTACCGGCAGTACATGAACCAGCCCGTCGGCGTCCGCGGCGGCATCGCCCTGGCGGTGTTCGGTGTCCTGGTGCTGGGGTCCCTGTTGGTGTGCTGCGTCTGGCCGCTGTGGGCTTTGCTGCGCTGGCGCGGCGCATGGCGCGCGCTCGCCGCCCTGCCGCTCACCTTCGTGGCGTTGTGGGTCATCAAGGACATCGTTGAGATCTCCGCGGATCCCACCTCGCACAATCTCCTGCCCTTCGAGCTCATCGAGGCGGCCGTCATCGTGGCAGTGTCCATGAGCATCCTGTCGCTGGTGCGCCGCAGGGCATTGCGCGCGGCAGCGTGATCATTCACCAGCTTCCGAGGTAGTGGAATGAAGGCACTCGTCAAGCAGCAGGCCACCCCCGGCATCTGGCTCGAGGACATCCCCGAGCCCAGGGTCGGGCACAACGACGTGCTGATCAAGATCGCCAGGACGGCGATCTGCGGCACCGACATGCACATCTACAACTGGGACGAGTGGGCGCAGAAGACCATCCCGGTACCGATGGCGGTCGGGCACGAGTACTGCGGGCGCATCGTCGAGGTGGGCTCCGAGGTCAAGGGATTGAAGGCCGGCGACCGGGTCTCGGGGGAGGGACACATCACCTGCGGCTACTGCCGCAACTGCCGCGCCGGACGGCGTCACCTGTGCCGCAACACCGTCGGTGTCGGCGTCAACCGCCCGGGCGCCTTCGCCGAGTACCTGGCGATCCCGGCCGACAACACCTTCAAGCTCCCCGACTCGATCGCCGACGACATCGCCTCGATCCTCGATCCCTTCGGCAACGCCACCCACACCGCGCTCGCCTTCAACATGGTGGGCGAGGACGTGCTGATCACGGGCGCCGGTCCGATCGGGATCATGGCGACCGCGATCGCGCGCTTCACCGGCGCACGCCACGTGGTGGTCACCGACGTCAACGACTACCGCCTCGAGCTCGCGCGCAGGATGGGGGCGAGCCGTGCGATCAACGTGACGCGCGAGTCGCTCGACGACACCATGAAGGACCTCGGCATGCAGGAAGGCTTCGACGTCGGGCTCGAGATGTCGGGCAATGCGGCGGCATTCCGCGAGATGCTGCGCACCATGCACCACGGCGGCTCGGTGGCCATCCTCGGCATTCCGCCCGGCGAGATGGCGATCGACTGGAATCAGGTGATCTTCAAGGGCCTGACCCTGAAGGGCATCTACGGCCGCGAGATGTTCGAGACCTGGTACAAAATGGCGAGCATGCTGCAGTCGGGACTCGACATCGCGCCGATCATCACCCACCACTTCCCCATCCAGGAGTTCAAACAGGGCTTCGAGACCATGGGATCGGGGAAGTCGGGCAAGGTGATCCTCGACTGGAGCACCTTGTAGATTGGCGCGCCTTCGGACTACCGCAGCTCGCAGAAGCAGTAGGCGTACATGCGGTTCGGCACGCTGAAGCGTGCGAGGCGCGCGGCCTCGCGCGTCACGGGATCGAGCCGGCCGGCGAGCTGCGCGAGCGCCCGCTGATCGGGACTGGCGGCGAACAGCGCGCGCGCCGCGCGCGTTTTGAGCGAGAGCACCAGCTGCTGCGCCCAGGTGAGCTCGGGCTCGATGAACTCGGTGCTGTACTCGGTGAGCCTGGCGCGGCGTGCCGCGGCTTTCACCGCCTCATCGAAGGAGCCGAGGTGATCGACGAGCCCCAGGCGCCGCGCGTCGAGGCCCGCCCACACGTGACCCTGCGCGATGCTGTCGATGTCGGCACGGCTCTTCCTGCGCCCGCTCGCGACGCGCTCGAGAAATTCGTCGTAGCCGCGGTCGATCTGCGACTGCAGCAGCGCCCGCGCCTCGGCGCCGAGCGGCCGGTCGATGCGCATCTGTCCCGAGAGCGGCGTGGTGCCGACCCCGTCGACCCCCACACCGATCTTGCCGAGGGTGCGGTCGACGGTGGGGATGATCGCGAAGATGCCGATGGAGCCGGTGAGCGTCGCCGGGCTCGCCCAGATCTCATCCGCCGGCGCCGAGATGTAGTAGCCGCCCGAGGCCGCGTAGCCGCTCATGGAGACGATCAGCGGCTTGCCGGCCGCGCGCAGCGCCTTGAGCTCGCGGTAGATCTCCTCCGACGCCACGACGCTGCCGCCGGGGCTGTCGACCCGCAGCACGACCGCCTTCACGTCCGGGTCGAGACGCGCCTCGCGGATCAGCTTCCCGGTCGAGTCGCCGCCGATGGTGCCGGGCGGCTGATCGCCGTCGAGGATCTCGCCCGCGGCGACGATCACACCGATGCGCGGCTTGCCGGCGGCGTGCAGCTTCTTCTGCGCCTGCGCGTAGCCGAGGTAATCGGCCACCGACACCGCGTGGAAGGAGCCCGTGGACTTGTCCTCGCCGACGAGGGCGATCAGGCGCTTCTCCACCTCGAGCTCGTTCCTGATGCCGGTGACGAGGCCGGCCTCCTCGGCCACGTGCGCGGCGTCGCCGCCGGCCGCGGGTACCTTCTGCGCCAGCGTCGCGACGTACTTCGCCACCGCATCGGGGGCGAGCTTGCGCGCCTGGGTGATCGCATCCTGGTAGGTGGCCCAGAGGATATTGAGATACGCCCGGCTCTCCTCGCGGTCCTCGGGCGACATGTCGGTGCGGGTGAAGGTCTCGACGGCGCTCTTGAACTGCCCGACGCGGAATACGTTGATGTCGACGCCGAGCTTGTCGAGCGCTTCCTTGAAGTACATGCGATAGCGGTCGTAACCGTCGAGCAGCACGAAGCCCATCGGATCGAGGTAGGTCTCATCCGCCTGGGCCGCGAGGTAGTAGCCCTCCTGGCTGAGGTCGTTGCCGTAGGCGATGACTTTCTTGCCGGTGGCGCGGAATTCGCGGATGGCGCGCGCGAGCTCCTCGAGCGTCGGCTGGGTGCCGCCGTCGAACTTGTCGAAGTCGAGCGCGAGTGCCTGGATGCGCGGGTCCGCGGCCGCCGCATGGATCGCGTCCGTCAGGTCCCACAGGAGCGTCTCATGGCGGCCGTCGCCGCGGGCCGCCTCGAGGGCGCGCGTCAGCGGCTCGCCCGAGAGCTGCTCGACCAGCTCGCCATCGGGCTCGATGAGCAGCGCCGCCCGCGAGGGGATGCGCGCGGTGCCCGAGAGCAGCACGCCGACCAGGGTGCCGAAGATCACCAGCAGCACCAGCAGGTGCAGCACCTTGCGCAGGCCGTCCAGCCCGCGCCACAGCCCCGCAAGGAACGAGCGTACGTTCACCGGCTCACCGCTGCGGCCAGGTCAGATCTTTTCCTCGATCCTCGCCGCCTTGCCCGCCAGATCGCGCAGGTAGTAGAGCTTGGCGCGGCGCACGCTGCCGCGGCGCTTCACCACGATGTCGCTGATGGCGGGGCTGTGGGTCTGGAAGGTGCGCTCGACGCCCTCGCCGTGGGAGATCTTGCGCACGGTGAAGGAGGAGTTGAGGCCGCGATTGCTGCGCGCGATCACCACGCCCTCGTAGGCCTGCACGCGCTCGCGGTCGCCCTCGACCACCTTGACCTGCACCACCACGGTGTCGCCGGGCTTGAAGTCCGGCACCTTGCGCGTCATGCGCCGCTTGTCCAGGTCCTGAATAATCTTGTTCATGTCACTTACCTCGATGCTGTTCTGCGGCCGCTTCGGCGGCCAGCAACTCATCCAATACACGCCGCGCCTCGGGCGCGAGCTTCCCCGCCGCGATCAGGTCGGGCCGGCGGCGCCGCGTCCGCTCGATCGCGCACGCCATGCGCCAGCGGCGGATGTCGGCATGGTCGCCCGACAATAGCACCGGCGGCACGCTCAGGCCCTCGAACACTTCCGGCCGCGTGTAGTGCGGCCAGTCGAGCAGCCCCTGCGCAAACGAATCCTCGGCGCTCGAGCGCTCATCGCCCAGCGCCCCGGGCAGCAGCCGCGTCACCGCGTCGATCACGGTGAGCGCCGGCAGCTCCCCGCCGGAGAGCACATAGTCGCCCACCGACAGCTCGCGGTCGATGCCGAGGGCGATCACGCGCTCGTCGATCCCCTCGTAGCGGCCCGCCACCAGCAGCATGCCGGGCACCGCCGCCAGCGAGCGGGCCACGCTCTCGGTGAAGGGCTCGCCCTGCGCCGAAAGGCAGATCCGCGGACTGCCGGCCGGCAAGCGCGCACCGGCCGCGCGGATCGCCTTGAGCAGCGGCTCCGGCTTCATCACCATGCCGGGACCCCCGCCGTAGGGCCGGTCGTCCACCGTGCGGTGCACGTCGTGCGTGTGCGCGCGCGGATCCTCGGTCCCCACCGCGATCAGGCCGCGCTCGAGCGCGCGTGCCACGATCCCGTACTCCAGTGCCCCCGCGATCATCCGCGGGAACAGCGTGACCACCTCGATCTTCATTCCGCGGGCCCATCCACGGGCCAGTCCACCACGATCACCCGCGCCGCGAGGTCCACCGTGCGCAGGTGCCTCGGCGAGGCGAGCACCCAGTGCTCGCGCCCATCGGACTCCCGCGTCACCATCAACGTGCCCCCGGGCGCGTCCACGAAGTGACTCACCACCCCCAAGGCCACGCCCTCGAGGTTGCGCACCGCGAGGCCCTCGAGGTCCGCGCGGTAAAACTCATGCTCACCCGCCGGGGGCAGCGCCGAGCGCTCCACCTCGATCACCGCGCCGGTGAGCGCCGCGGCAGCCTCCCGGCTCGCGACTCCCTCGAGCTGCGCCACCAGCCCCCGGCCGTGGCTGCGTCCTTCGGCGAGGCGCCGCCTCACCCGCTCGCCGCTCGCGAGCCGCAAGGCCCACTCGCGGTATCTCAGCAGTCCCTCGGGCGGATCCGTATACGAATCGACGTGTACCCAGCCCCTGATGCCGTACGGCGCACCCAGGCGGCCAAGCTCGATCCAGGCCACGGCGGCTCGCGTCGACGGCTCGCCCGCGGGCAGCGGCCGCCCTGGGGCCTCAGGCCGTGGCCTGCTTGCGGTAGGACGCAACCAGCGTCCGCACGCGGTCGGAGGGCAGCGCGCCCTTGCCGACCCAGTAGTCGATGCGGGGCAGATCGAGCTTGAGCTTCGTCTCCCCACGCCGGGCGATCGGGTTGAAGAACCCGACGTGCTCGAGGCTCGGGCCGCCCTGGCGCTTGCGGCTGTCGGTCACGACGACGTGATAGAAGGGCTGATTGCGCGCCCCGCGCCGCGTCAGGCGAATGGTAACCATGGTCTTATCGCTCTCGTTCCAGCGGGCTTGAGGCCCCTCATCCGGAGAGGCCGCCCAAAAAAGAGCGCGGATTCTACGCAACAGGGCGATTCTGCGCCAGTTTTTCCGGGCCCCGCCGCGGGGCCCTAGCGCCCCGTAAAGCCCGGCGGCAGCCCCCCTTTGAAGGCCCCCATGAGCTGGCGCAGCCGTCCGCCCTTCATGCTCTTGATGACCCGCTGCATCTCGAGGAACTGCTTGAGCAGCCGGTTGACGTCCTGGACCTGGACCCCCGACCCCGCCGCGATCCGCCGCCGGCGCGAGCCGTCGATGATCCCGGGGTTGCGCCGCTCGCGCGGGGTCATGGAATTGATGATGGCGATCTGGCGGCGCAGGTCCCTGTCGCCCTGCTGGGCGGAGACGGCGCCCTTCCTGACCACCGCGCCCGGCAGCTTGTCGATCAGGGCCCCGACCCCGCCCATCTTCTGCAGCTGCTCGAGCTGGCCCTTGAGGTCGAGGAGGTTGAAGCCCTGGCCCTTGACGACCTTAGCCGCGAGCCGGGCCGCCTCCTCGCCGTCCACCTGGCGGTGAACCTGCTCGACGAGACTCACCACGTCCCCCATCCCGAGGATGCGCGAGGCCATGCGCGCCGGGTCGAAGGGCTCGAGCGCCTCGGTTTTCTCACCGACGCCGAGGAACACGATCGGCTTGCCGGTGATCTGCCTCACCGAGAGTGCGGCGCCGCCACGGGCGTCGCCGTCGGCCTTGGTGAGGATCACCCCCGTCAGCTCGAGCGCGGCACCGAAGGCGCGCGCCGCATTCACGGCGTCCTGGCCGGCCATGGCATCCACCACGAAGAGCCGCTCCGCGGCGCCCACCGCCGCATCGATGCGCTGCACCTCGCCCATGAGCTCGGCATCGACGTGCAGCCGCCCGGCGGTGTCGACGATGAGCACGTCGAAGACGCCGTTACGGGCCCGGGCGAGGGCGGCCGCGGCGATGCTCTCGGGGGTCGCGCCGGGCTCGCTGGTGAAGTACTCGGCGTGCACCTGCGCGGCGAGGCGCTCGAGCTGCAGCATCGCGGCGGGACGGCGTACGTCGGTGCTCGCGAGCAGCACGCGCTTCCTGCCGCTCTCGATGAGCCGCCGTGCGAGCTTGGCGGCGGTGGTGGTCTTGCCGGCGCCCTGCAGTCCCGCGAGCAGCACCACGACCGGCGGGGCGGCCCGCAGCGTGAAGCCCTCGCCCCCACCGCCCATGAGCGCGATGAGCTCCTCGTGGAGTATGCCGATGAAGGCCTGACCCGGAGTGAGGCTGGAAGCGACCTGGGCGCCGAGCGAGCGCGCCTTCACCGACTCGATGAAGCCCTTCACCACCGGCAGCGCCACGTCCGCCTCGAGCAGCGCCACGCGCGTATCGCGCAGCGCCTGCGCGATGTTGTCCTCGGTGATCCGGCCGCGGCCGCGCAGGCTCTCGAGGGTCGCGGTGAGGCGCGCGGTGAGTTGGTCGAACATGCCGGTCAGGATCCCCGATTCGCGCGCGCTATGCTAGTCGCCATGGCCGTCGCCGCCATGGAGACCGGAGAGCCGCATTGAACCTCCTCGCGCCCCCCGTGCCGCAACTCACGTTGTTCGCGCTGCTGGTGATCGCCGCCTTCTCCTCCGGAGCCGAGGCGGCGATGCTCTCGGTCAACCGCTATCGCATCCGCCACCGCGCCGCCGCCGGGCAGCGCCCGGCCCGGCTGCTCGAGGGCCTGCTGGTCAAACCCGATGAATGGCTCGGCGCGAATCTGGTCATCCTCGCCCCGGCGAGCGTATTCGCATCCGCCATCGCCACCATCCTCGCGCAACGGAGCGGCTACGCTTACGCCGTGCCGGTCACCGAGGTGCTGCTCACCATCGTCGTGATCGTCTTCTGCGAGCTCGCGCCGAAGATCTACGCCGCCTCGAACCCTGAAGGGGTGGCGCTGCACGCGGCCGGGATCTACCGCGTGCTGGTGTGGGTGGCCCGCCCGGCGCTCTGGCTGACGAATCACATGGCGTATGGGTTCCTGCGCCTCTTCGGCGTCGGGCGCACCGCGCACGCCACCCAGGCGCTCTCGGCCGAGGAGCTGCGCACGGTGGTCACCGAGGCGGCGCCGGTGATCCCGGCGCGCCACCGGCAGATGCTGCTCTCGATCCTGGACCTCGGGCGCATCACGGTGAACGACATCATGATCCCGCGCCAGGAGATCAATGGCATCGACGTGAGCACGAGCTGGGACGACATCCTCGAGCGCCTGCGGCAGACCCCGCACACCCGGCTGCCGGTGTACGACGGCGAGCTCGACAATCTCATCGGGCTGCTGCACATGAAGCGCGTCGCCCGCGAGCTGGCGCGCGGCACCTTCAGCCGCGAGCGGCTGCTCGAGCTCGCCCGCGGCCGCGAGGCCTACTTCATTCCCGAAGGGACGCCGCTCAACGTGCAGCTCGCCCAGTTCCAGCGCCACCGCCGCCGCCATGCCTTCGTCGTGAACGAGTACGGCGACATCGAGGGACTGGTGACACTCGAGGACCTGCTCGAGGAAATCGTCGGCGAGTTCACCACGGATCCGGCGACCATCACCCACAAGGACGTGCACACCGAGCGGCCCGGAGTCTTCATCGTCAACGCGAGCGCCACCATCCGGGCTCTCAACCGCGCGCTCGGCTGGCAGCTGCCGACCGGGGGGCCGAAGACGGTGAATGGCCTCCTGCTCGAGCACCTCGAGACCATTCCCGATCCCGGCACGATGGTGCGGGTCGGCGCCTACGAGTTCGAGGTGCTGCAGATGGCGGACAACGCGATCCGCACCGTCCGGGTCCGCGCCCCGGCAGCCGAGAAAGCGGCCGCGGTGAGCGCCGCGGGGCGCTGATCCTCAGCCGGGCGGCGCGCGCGCGAACGCCGCCGCGAGCGCCTCGGCCACCGTGCCGACCGCGTGTATCGCCATGCCGGCGGGCGCCTTGCGCGGGGCGTTGTCGCGCGGCACGAGGGCGACCTTGAACCCCTGCGCCTGCGCCTCGCGCAGCCGCTCATCGCCCCAGGGCACCGGGCGCACTTCACCCGTCAGCCCGAGCTCGCCGAAAGCGACCAGCTGCGCCGGGAGCGCGGCGTCCTTGAGGCTCGAGGCGAGCGCGAGCACGACCGGCAGATCCCAGGCGGTCTCGGCGATCTGGATGCCGCCGACGACGTTCACGAACACGTCGTGCTCCTGCAGCGCAACTCCCGCGTGGCGGTTGATCACCGCGAGCAGCATCGCCACGCGGTTGGCGTCGAGTCCCTGCGCGATGCGCCGCGGGGCACCGAAGCGCATGCGATCGACGAGCGCCTGCAGCTCGATGAGCAGCGGCCGCCCGCCGTCGCGGGTGACGGTGACGATGCTGCCGGCGGCGGGCTGCGGGGCACGCGCGAGAAAGATCGCGGCCGGATTCCTCACTTCCTTCAGACCCGTGCCGGTCATGGCGAAGAAGCCGAGCTCATTGACCGCCCCGAAGCGGTTCTTGGTGGCGCGCACGATGCGGTAGCGGCTGCCGGCCTCGCTCTCGAAATACAGCACCGTATCGACCAGGTGCTCGAGGAGCTTCGGCCCCGCGATGGCGCCCTCCTTGGTGACGTGCCCGACGATGACCACCGCGGTACCGCCCTGCTTGGCGAAGCGCACCAGCTCCGCGGTGCACTCGCGCAGCTGCGTCACCGCCCCGGCGCCGGCCGGCATGACGGAGGATTGCAGCGTCTGGATGGAGTCGACGATGAGCAGTGCCGCCTGCCGCGCTGCGGCAAGGGCCAGGATCGACTGGCAGTCGGTCTCGGCGACCACGCCGAGTCCCTCGGCGCCGAGGCCGAGCCGCCCGGCGCGCAGGCCCACCTGCGCCACCGACTCTTCGCCGCTCGCGTAGACCACCGGCCGCGCCGCGGCCACGTGCGCCGCCACCTGCAGCAGCAGCGTCGATTTCCCGATCCCGGGGTCGCCTCCCAGCAGGATGACCGAGCCGGGGACGATGCCGCCTCCCAGGACCCGGTCGAGCTCGCTCTGGCCGCTGGCGAGGCGCTCACCGCCGCCCAGGGCGGCCCCGGGCACGAGGCTGACGGCGGCCGCCGCGGCGGGGGCGGCCCGGCCCCGGGACGCATGCCGCTCCGCGAGCGAATTCCACTCGCCGCACAACGGGCATTGGCCCTGCCACTTGAGGGTCTCACCCCCGCAGGATGCACACACAAATACCGGATTCAGGCGGGCCATCAATGCGCCGTGGTTCGACTTTCGGCTAGGATTCGCGCCGGGAAATCATTTGAAAGCGGTCTTTTGTGACCAATCACCGGGACACCCCAGCGGGCGATGCTAGCTTATGCCAGCTCGAAGCGGGGACGGGAAAGTGACACGTATCACATTCGGCGGGCCGCACACAGGTCAGGACGCAGCATGAGCTTGCGAAACAAGCTGCGTTTCGTCGGTGCCACCGATACCGGCAAGGTCCGGGAACACAATGAGGACACCATCGCGGTCGACCCGGACATCGGGCTGCTGGTGCTGGCCGACGGCATGGGCGGCTACAACGCCGGTGAAGTCGCGAGCGGCATCGCCGTGAAGACCATCGTCAACCTGGTGCGCGAGCACGTGGAGCGCGAGGATCTGTCCATCGCGGACCGCGAGTCGGGCTTGTCCCGCCCCAACATCATCCTGCGCGACGCCATCGTGCGCGCCAACAAGATCATCTACCAGACCGCCCGCACCCAGCCGCAATGCGAAGGCATGGGGACCACGGTGGTGGCGGCGCTGTTCTTCGACAACAAGGTCACGATCGCCCACGTCGGCGACTCGCGCCTCTACCGCCAGCGCGGCGACCGCATCGAGCAGGTCACCATGGACCACTCGCTCCTGCAGGAGCTGGTCGACCGGGGCTTCTACTCCGCCGAGGAGGCGCAGCGGGCGTCCAACAAGAACTACGTGACCCGGGCGCTCGGGGTGGAGCCGCAGGTCGACGTGGAGATCCAGGAGCACCCGGTGAACCGGGGCGAGTTCTTCATCCTCTGCTCAGACGGCCTGTCCGACATGGTAGAGGATGAAGATATTCATTTAACGATAAACACCTTTAGTGCTAATCTGGATACGGTCGCCAAACAGTTGATTCAGCTGGCTAATGACAATGGAGGCCGGGACAACATCTCGGTGGTGATGGCGCACATCATGGATGCGTTTCCGGCACGTACGAAGATTTTCGACAAGATCCTCTCCTGGTTCGGCTGAACACGACGCGATAGGGGCTAGCAATGGCAAGGTTGGTCTTGAGCCTGGATGGCCAGGTGATGGCGGAATACAACATGAACAAGGAGCGGTACACCATCGGCCGCCTCCCTGACAATGACATCCGCATCGACAACGCTGCCGTGAGCGGCCATCACTCGCTGATCATCAACATCCTCAACGACTCGTTCCTCGAGGATCTGAACAGCACCAACGGCACCTACGTCAACGGCAAGCTGATCAAGAAGCACGCGCTGCAGCACGGCGACGTGATCACCGTCGGCCATCACCAGCTGCGCTTCGTCGAGGACGACGAGGCCCAGGACGAGTTCGAGAAGACCATGGTGATCCAGCCCTCGGCGCGTCCCGTCGAGAAGGTGCGGGCCGCGACCGAAGGCGCCGACAAGGTGTCCACGTCGCTCTCCGCCACCGGCCGCTCGCGCGCGCTCGCCGACGGCGCCGCCGCGGTGAAGAAGGCGAAGCTGCAGGTGCTCTCGGGCGCCTTCGCCGGCCGCGAGGTCGAGCTCTCCAAGGCGCTCACCACGCTCGGCAGGCCGGGTGTGCAGGTGGCGGCGATCACGCGCCGCGCCGAGGCCTACTACATCGTGCACGTCGACAGCGGCAAGGAAGGCGACTTCCCGCTGCTGAACGGCACGCCCATCGGCGCCCAGGCGACCAAGCTCAACGACAACGACGTCATCCAGCTCGCCGGCGTCAAGATGGGATTCTTTCTGAATTAGACCCTGGCGTAGGCCCGCACCGGGAAGGAGCCCATCCCGCGCACCGCGGGAGGCACTGCGCTGAAGGTGAATCCGTCAGCCGGCAGCTGCTCGAGCCCGCGCAGGTGCTCGACGATCGGGATCCCCGCACCAAGCAAGGTGGTGTGCACCGGACGCTCCCCGTCCGCCGTATCGTCGATATTGAGCGAGTCGATCCCGACGAGGCGCGCGCCCTGCTCCCGCAGCCACTGCGCGGCCGCGGCGGTGAGGAACGGGTGCCCCTGCCCGTAGCGCCCGGTGCGCCAGTGCTGCGCCCAGCCGGTGTGCACCAGCACCGCCCTGCCCCGGACCTCGAGACCACGCAGCGCCGGCACGTCGATCGCGCCCACGCCGACGGCGTGCAGCACGAGCCCCGGGAGGTCCGCGAGCTCCTCGAGCGTCAGTTGCGAGACGTCGCGGCCGTCCGCGTAGCGGTGGAACGGGCTGTCGAGATAGGTGCCGGTGTTGGCGATGAGATCGATGCGCCCGATCTGGAAGGTGGTGCCGGCGGCGTAGCGCCCGCGGGAGGCCTCGCGGCTCAGGAAATCGCACACGTGCGGCGCCGGAATTCCCGGATACGTCGTCATGCCGTCCTCGATGAGGTGGCTGAGGTCGACGAAGCGCGCAGGGTGCGAGGCGCGCGGCTCGCTGGATGCGTGACTCATGGAAAGCAGCATAGCCCGCCGCGGCGGCGCGCCGTGAGGCGGCCGGCGGCCGGGAAACGCTCAGAAAACGACGCTCAGCGCAGCTCGAGCGGGACGCGCTGACTCACGCCGCACAGCAGCTCGTAGGGGATGGTGCCGGCGTGGCGCGCGATCTCCTCGACCGGCAGTCCCGGCCCCCACAGGAGGACCGCGGTGCCGACGTGCACTTCGGGAACCGCCGAGACGTCCACCGCGATCATGTCCATGGAAACGCGGCCCACGATCGGCGCGTGCCGGCCGCCGATCAGCACCGGCGTGCCGCCGGGAAGACCGCGCGGCAGGCCGTCGCCGTAGCCGGCCGCGATGATGGCGATGCGCGTGTCGCGCGACGCCTGCCAGGCGGCCCCGTAGCCGACGGTCTCGCCGGCCGCGATGCTGCGCAGCGCGATGACCGAGGACTCGAGGCTCATGACGGGCTCGAGGCCGAGCTGCTCCGCCGTGCGGTCGGCGAAGGGCGAGGCGCCGTAGAGCGCGAGCCCGGGACGTACCCAGTTACAGTTGAGCTGCGCGCTGCCGAAGACGCCGGCGGAGTTGGCGATGCTGACCGAGTAGTCGAGGCCGCGCGTCGTCTCGCGAAAGCGCTGCAGCTGCGCGTGGGTCATGCGCTCGGGCGGCTCGTCGGCGCAGGCGAGATGCGTCAGCAGGCGGATCTCGAGCGGCGCGCTCTTCAGGCGCCGCACGCGCTCGAGGGCCGCGGCGAACTCGCGCGGCGGAAACCCGAGGCGGTTCATGCCGGTGTCGATCTTGATCCAGAGAACGAAGCGGTGCGAGCCGCTCATCTCCTCGAGCAGCTCGACCTGCAGCGCATCATGCACCACGAGATCGAAGCCGTGGCGCGCCGCCTCGAGCAGCTGCTCCGCCGTGAACACGCCCTCGAGCAGCACGATGGGCGCCGTGATCCCGGCGGCGCGCAGCGCCAGTCCCTCCTCCAGCCGCGCCACCGCGAACGCATCGGCCTCCGCCAGAGCGAGCGCCGTGGGCACGAGCCCGTGGCCGTAGGCGTTCGCCTTGACGACGGCCATGACGCGCGCCCCCCGCGCGCGCTCGCGGATGGTGTGGAGATTGTGTCGCAGCGCGCGCGGCTCGATGACGGCCCGAATGAGCCGGCTCACCGCAGCACGCCCTCGGCGTAGGAGTCGGAAGCGTAGTTGGCGAAGCGCGTGTACTGGCCCTGGAAGGTCAGCAGGAAGCTGCCGATCTCGCCGTTGCGGTGCTTGACCAGATCGATCTCGGCGATGCCCTTCTTCGTCGTGTTCCGGTCGTAGACCTCTTCGCGGTAGATGAGCAGGATCATGTCAGCATCCTGTTCGAGACTGCCGGAGTTGTGCGTGACGATACCGTCCGCGAGCCAGTTGGC